>CATYIV010000006.1 GCA_958407465.1 uncultured Collinsella sp.
CCGCGGCTCATCCGGTCCGACCGGGCCGCGCGGCAAGGAGATATATTGCCAGACCTGAGGGCCCCCGGGGGCGGGAATCACGCACTCCATATTTTGTTCACAAATAAATAGATCCCTCAGTCGCATCACTGGGGTTAAAACTGAAGCATTGGCTTCTGATATTGGCGATGACCAGCTGTTTTATGAGTGTTGAGACATCGGTCATCTCTGGAGCGCTACTTTACTCCAAAGGCATCAGCTATTTGTTTCCCGTCGGTAAAAGGCAGGTTTTGTTCGCCAAGCGTTCTTATATATAGAGAAGTTCGGGTTCGAACCCGTGCACCGGCAACAAAAAAGCGACCAACCGGAGTCGATCGCTTTTCTATTCTATGGTGGGCCGTCAGGGGTTCAGCCTGCTCCGCAGGCGGCCGCTGCGGCGCTTTCGCGCCTTGCGCGCTGCGCTGGCAAACGCTCACGCGTTTACTCAGCTCCGCGCCCCGACGGGTTCGAACCCATGCCTTGGCAACAAAAAAGCGACCAACCGGAGTCGATCGCTTTCTATTCTATGGTGGGCCGTCAGGGGTTCGAACCCTGGACCTTGGGATTAAAAGTCCCCTGCTCTGCCAGTTGAGCTAACGGCCCGCGGGTGGCATTGTACCACGGTCTGGGACTATTCCCAACTCCATTGGCCGTTCTGGAAAATCACAACTTCACGTCCATCAGGCGTAATGCCCACAATATCGATGTCGTCCGTGCCGATCATAAAATCGACGTGCGTGCTCGAGACGTTAACGCCATGCTCCAGGAGCTCCTCCTTGGACATGTCATACCCACCCTCGATGCATTCGGGGAAACCGACTCCTAGCGCGAGATGGCAGCTAGCGTTCTCGTCATAGAGCGTGTCATAGAACAGAACGCCGCTTTCGCGGATCGGCGTGTTCTTGGAAATGAGCGCGACCTCTCCCAGGTGAGCAGCGCCCTCGTCAGTATCGATGATACTTGCGAGCGTTGCCTTGCCCACACGGGCGTCGTAGTCCACCACGCGGCCGCCCTCGAACTTAATCCAAAAATCGTCGACCTTATTGCCGTGGTGGATGAGCGGCATGGCCGAGTACACGATACCGTCGGCGCGCATGCGATCGGGTGAGGTGAAGACTTCCTCGGTGGGAATGTTGGGGAAGAAGGGGTGTCCATCGGGCGTCTTGCCCTTGCCGCCGGCCCACTCGTGACCCTTCGTCATGCCAATCGTCAAATCGGTTCCATTTGCCGCGGCATCCAAGGCGAGGAATACGCAGTGCAAAGTTTTCCGCCGTGGACTGGATTACAACATCAATCCGTGGTGCATCGCCGGCGCTCCGGTCGTGGCATGGGCGCGCGCGGTGTGCAGAATCGCATTCCACAGCTTATAGATTGCAACCTCATCGGCGTCTCCCGGGAACACCTCGTGCGCCCATGCCACGACCGGAGCGCCGGCGATGCACCACGGATTGATGTTGTAATCCAGTCCACGGCGGAAAACTTTGCACTGCGTATTCCTCGCCTTGGATGCCGCGGCCGGCTTGGCTGGATCGATGCCCCTGAGGGCTGCAGGATCCGCACCCTCGATAAAGACAAAGCAGGCACCATCCTGGGCCAAGGAATCCAGCTGTATGCGCTTCCACTCGGGCGTCTGCTCAAAATAGCTTTTCTCGACATGCTCGTACGTGAGCCTCGTCACGGCATCATCGGCCCAAATGACCGTCACGTGGCCGGCGCCGGCAGCATAGGCCTCCGCGACCACCACGCGCGCAAACGGCGCGCACTCGACCGGAGACTGAACGACGACCTCCTGGCCGGGCTTGACGTTTACGCCCTTGCGGACGACCAGGCGCGCGTAGTTTTTAATCTTGGGCTCCAGGGCCTTCATGCCCTCCAGAGCCTCTTCGACCGTCAGGGCAGCTCGAATCATGTGCCACTCCATCTATCTATAGAACAGTAAAAAGGCGCGCCGCAAAAACGACGCGCCTTATATCTTAGCGATAAGTATATATGCAAACGTTACTTCTTCTTGGAGTCCTTCTTGTCCTCCTCGGCAGCCGAACGCTCGATAAGAGCGTTGAGCTTGTTCTCGGACATGCCCTCGGCCTGCGCGCGGTACATGTTGCGCAGGGGACGAATACGAACGAAGTCGTAGATAAAGTCACCCAGAATGACGACGTAGGACAAAACAATACCGACCATCTGGACGGGGCTGGACACCATGCCAGCGGGAGCGAAGTACAGCGAGGCCCAAATTGCCACGACGAGCACCATGCCAATGGCGAGCACAATCCACCAGATGCGACGGCGCTTGGTGTAGTCCTCGTCCTGCTTGAGGAGGATATTCGACACCGTATAGATGCGGTCCTCCTTGGCGCGCTGCTTAGCCTTGCGGGCGCGCTTCTCCTCTTTAGAGAGGCCCTCGAGGTTCTCGCCCTTCTCGAGCTCTTTGCGGCGTGCCTTAGACGAAGCCGGCACGACGCGAACGGAGCTCGCTGCTTGGCGGGCGGGCTTAGCAGATGCAGCAGACTTGCGCGCAACCCCGGTAACTTCGTGGGATTGCGTGCGCTTGTTCGTAGCGCTACGGGTACTCACTTATGCGTTCTCCTTCATGCTTGTGAACTGGGAGCCCGTGATGATCTGGAAGGCCTCGCGATAACGCTCGGACGTGCCATCGATGACCTCGGCGGGCAGGTGCGGGGTCTCCCCCGTCATATCCCAGTTGGCCTTGAGCCAATTGCGGACGAATTGTTTGTCGTAGCTAGGCTGGATCTTGCCCTCCTCGTAGCTGGCAGCAGGCCAGAAACGGCTGGAGTCGGGCGTGAGGCACTCGTCGATCAGCGTGACCTTGCCATCAATAACACCAAACTCGAACTTGGTGTCGGCAATGATGATGCCACGGGTCGCGGCGTACTCGGCAGCGGCCTTGTAGATCTTGAGGGAAAGGTCGCGAATCTGCGTGGCGATGTCCTCGCCCACGATCTCGCAGCAACGCTCGAACGAGATGTTCTCGTCGTGGTCACCGATCTCGGCCTTCGTGGACGGCGTGAACAGCGGCTCAGGAAGCTTGGAAGCCTCGGTCAGGCCCTCAGGCAGCTGGATGCCGCAGACGGTGCCGTTCTCGTCGTAGGTCTTCTTGCCCGAACCGGTCAGATAGCCGCGGACGATGCACTCGATAGGAATCGTCTGGGCCTTCTTAACCAGCATGGCGCGGCCAGCGAGGTAGTCACGATACTCAGCAAACTCCTCGGGGAAATCCGCCGGGTCGATGGAAACGAGATGGTTGGGGACGATGTCGGCAAACTTATCGAACCAGAATGCCGAGATGCGATTGAGTACCTCTCCCTTAAACGGAATCTCGTCGGGAAGAATGAAGTCGAACGCAGAAATGCGGTCGGTGGCGACCATCAGCAGGTTTTCACCGGCATCGTAAATATCACGAACCTTGCCACGGGAATCCGGACGACGCTCCATCGTTGTCACGTGAGTCACTCCTTACCTAAATACGACAGAAATGCGGGTTCTTTCCCGCATGTTTTCGCAAACTCGGAGCGGCAGGGACGCGGCCCCTCCTTCACCGAATAGCGAAAAGCTAGTGCTCCATTGTAGTAGATGCCGCGTCTGCCGTGTGCTCGCGGGGCAGATGAATTGTAAAAGTCGTACCCTTTCCAAGCTCCGACTCCACGGATATGTAGCCATGGTGACGCTCGACGATCTGCTTGGTCACGGCGAGGCCAACGCCCAGGCCGCCAGCTTCGCGGGCGCGGCTGGCATCGGCGCGCCAAAACCGCCCGAAGATGCGCGACAAATCGTCCTTGGCAATACCGATGCCGGTATCAGAAACGGCAATGCTGACGTGCTTGCGGTCACTGAGCACCGACACCACGACCCAACCGCCCTCGGGGGTGTAGCGCATGGCGTTGCTCATGAGGTTGATAACACATTGCGTGATCATGTCGGGATCGGCCTCGACGACATCGTCGTGACCCTGGGTCTCGTCCGCAAAACGCAGGCGCAGATCGCGGTCGACAAACAGGCGCTCCTGGGCATTAACGATGGAACGCACGAAAGGAACCATGTCCACCGGCTCAAGGTTGAGCGGAGCCGTGCTGTTTTCCATGCGCGACAGGTCGAGCATCTGCTGCACCAGACGAGCCAGGCGACGCGTCTCGGAAGCAACGGTTTCCAAATGCTCATCGTCGGTGGGATACACGCCATCCTGCATGGCCTCGACCGTTGCGAGCATGGCCATAAGCGGCGTGCGAAGCTCGTGTGCAACGTCTGAGGTCAGGCGCTTCTCGTGTTTCATATCCTTCTCGAGCGAAGTGGCCATCTCATCGAAGGTCTCACCCAGCTGATCGATCTCGTCATCACCGCGCAGTCCCGTGCGAGCCGACAGGTCGCCGTCACGGATTTGCTTTGCGGTACTGGTGATGCGATGAATCGGTTTGGTGAGCATGCGCGACACGAGCGATCCGATAACGACCGAAATGCAGATTGCAACAACCGCGGCGAGGGCCATGGCGTTAAAGGTCTTCTCCCTAAACGCAGAGTCCGCCTTGGTGAGCAGAGCGTCGGAGCCGATGGCCCACAGCTTTACCTGTCCGACATGCTCGCCGGAAGACGTTACAATCTCGACGTTAGCAACGCTATCGGAGTCGGTTGGAGCAGACGAGACCGGGCTATGCGATGCCCTCTTGCCGCTCGTGTCGTCGGTCGTAGCCTGGTTTTCGCGTACATCGGCGGTGGCGCTTGCCGAGGGCCAGGAATCGTCATAAACGATCACGCCCTTTTTATTGACGACCTGCATGCCCAGATCGTCGGAAACCAAACTCGACGTTGCGACCGTGCGCAGTTCTCCCGCGGTCCAAGAGCCGTTTTCCTCATATGAGGTTGCCAACTTCTCGGCAGCGGAATTTGCGATTTCGACGATATTGGAGCGTGTGTAATCCGAAAAGACCGTGCCCCACACAACAGAGACAACGCCCACCAGCACCAATACCGTCATGAGCGATGTCAGAGCAAAAGCAAGTGCCATGCGCGAGGGATAGCTCATCGTTGGCCGTGAATCGGAACGAGGCGTGTTCCAACTAGCCTTGGAACACGCCTCGCTCTCCTGCTTGTGCTTTTGTCCGATTTCAAAGCGCGCAGGTGTCATATGTGATTTCCCTATTTCTCGTCCGACTTATCGGTCTTGGCCGGAGCCTCGAAGCGATAGCCGACACCATGGACGGTGTAGAGCCACTTGGGCTTCTTGGGATCATCGCCCAGCTTGGCGCGAAGATTCTTCACGTGGCTATCGATGGTGCGCTCATAGCCCTCAAAGTCATACCCGAGCACTTTCTCGACCAGCTCCATGCGGTTATACACACGGCCGGGATGGCGGGCAAGCGTGGTGAGCAGCTTGAACTCGGAAGCCGTCAGATCGACTTCCTTGCCCTCGACCAAGATCTTGTGGCCCGAGATATCGATGACCAGATCGCCGAAGTCGAGTACCTCGACGGCGGGCTCGTCGGCCTGATGGGCACGGCGGAACAGAGCGCGAACGCGGGCGACGAGCTCGCGCGGCGAGAACGGCTTAATCAGATAGTCGTCGGCGCCGAGCTCAAGACCGATAATACGGTCCTCGATCTCGCCCTTAGCCGTCAGCATGATGATGGGGACATCCGAGGTATCGCGAATGGTGCGGCAAACGCGCTCGCCGGGAATCTTGGGGAGCATAAGGTCGAGCACGACCAGGTCGAACTGATGCTTCTCGAACTCCTCGATCGCGGACTGGCCGTCGCCGACGCCCACAACCCAGTAGCCTTCGCGCTCGAGATAGGCAGCGACGGCGTCACGGATTGCCTTCTCATCCTCGACCAGCAGAATCTTTTTTGCATCTGAAGCCATAACACGGCCCCCCCTGTCTCAATTAGCTAAGAACAAGCCCATTTTAACGCACCTGAGCCCGCCGGATGCCGCTATGACGCGGCAGCTCGGCGGGCGGTACTCACAATTACAACGCGTTTATTCCCCTGTTGGCGCCTTTTTAACCCCTCTAAGCTTAAAGAGAGAATAGGCGTGCAGTGACCGTCTCTGGTATACCCTGGCTGTTGCGCACCGTGGCGTACGTAAGGAATGAGTCCGATTTTCCCGCCGTAGCTGGATAATCGCCATACTCCAAAGCGCGGTCGGGCGACAGCAGCGAGCCATAGGTCTTGGCAGAGGTGTCGATCAGGAAATGCGACGCCTGTACCTTAACAAGGTATTTATTCTTCTTGCCAGCCGCACATGCGAGCGGCTCGCGTGACAGGAAGAGGTACGGCCCTTCCTCATTACCGATATACGTGCCCATATTGCCCAGGCTGCCCACGCCACTATAGGCCGCCTCGATAGAAAACACGAAGGTATCGCCCATATATACGGCCTCGAAAGGCGAAACTGACGAAGGGAGGACCAACTGGGCACGCTTGGTGTTGTTGCCGTCGGTCAGATCGATTGCCGTTATGCCGTAGTAGACGCCCTCGTCGTTGCGGACACGCGGCGAGATGGTCAAAATGCCGTCGCTCGCGCGCGGGGCCGATGCAAAGCGGCCCGTCGATTTCCAAATTACCTCGGCCTTGGATTCATCAAGCGAGCGACGATAGCAAAACGAATCACTACTCGTTTTATTGCCGCCTGCCGAAGGCATTTTATACCAGATGACCGATGACCCGAACGCCGTAAACAGGGGCGGATCATAGTCCTTGCCACCTCGATCGAGCTCAACCACGTCGCCAGAGAGCGAAGCGCCCGACAGATTTTGAGCGTAGAGCTTCCACGATGAATTGGCAAAGTTCATCTCAACCCACGCGAATACGCCGTCGCCGGCACGGACATCGTAGAATGCATATCCCGTGCCCTCGATAGGATCCTCGATTAATGTGGTAAGCGAGCCATCACCCAGGTTGAGCACACCGAGTGTGTTGGCGTGCAGCGCCGATGCGGGCGCCATCATCGCCGCGGCGTAATCGCCGTCGCAGTAGTACAGCAGCGTACCCAGAGGCAGCGTCCACGACGCCGCCGGCTCAAGATCGATGTCGACTGCCTCGTACTCATCCGTAATCGAGATGATCTTGGAATCGTCCTTGATAACCTGCGGCTCGCCGGCGGCATCATCGCTGGTGCCCGTTTTTTTCGAGCATCCGGCAAGCACCGTGGCAGCGCCCGCGGCAGCCCCACCGAGTACAAAGCCGCGACGCGATATTCCGTTCTTGATGTGATCGGCGATACCCATTAGGCGATCTCGGTGCGAGCGGCCTCGATAGCGCGTGTAAGCTGGTCGGCGCAGGAGGTCTTTTTCATACCGCAGGTATTACCGGCGAGAACCTCGATTACGCGATCGGCAGGAGCGCCCTCGACCAGCTTGGAGATAGCCTTGAGATTGCCGTCGCAGCCGCCGGTAAACTCAACGCCCATCACCTTGTTGCCGTCATCGGAAAGATCAAGGTGAATATTGCGAGCACACACGCCCTGAGGCTTGTAATCAAACGAAATCATGCGATCCCCTCTCAGAATGTTATTCGAGACGACTATTATCCCCGTCTTTCCCTAAATGCAACGAGGCGCTTTGCCGGCAACACACATTACCAGCAAAGCGCCCTAAAAAGCTAACGTTATGCCCGAACCTACTCGAAGCTCAGCTGCTCCAGACGATCAAAGACCGTGTCGATACGGGTGAGGAAGTCCCACGGATCAAAGATCTCGTCGAGCTTCTCCTGACTGACGGTGCAGCGCGGGTCGGCCTCGAGACGCTCCTTAAAGGTGGGGCCGGAGACACAATCCTGTACCTCGTGCCAGGTTGCCATGGCGTTCTCTTGCACAATGGCGTACGCGTCCTCGCGGGTGATGCCCGTATCGACGAGGGCCAGCAGGACCTTGGAGGAGAAGATGAGGCCGCGCGTCTTGTTGAGGTTGGCCATCATGCGAGCGGGATACAGCTGCAGGCCGTCGATAACGCGGATGAGGCACTGGAACATGTGGTCGAGGGCGATGAAGCTATCGGCCTGGGCGACGCGCTCGGCAGAGGAGTGCGAAATGTCACGCTCGTGCCACAGGGCGACGTTGTCGAAGGCAACCTGCGCGTTGGCCTTCACGACGCGAGACAGGCCGCAGACCTTCTCCATGGTGATGGGGTTGCGCTTGTGCGGCATGGCGGAGCTGCCCTTTTGGCCCTTACGGAACGGTTCCTCGGCCTCGAGTGTATCGGTCTTCTGCAGATTGCGAACCTCGGTAGCGATGCGCTCACAGGTGGCCGCGGTGGTGGCAAGAACGCCGGCGAGGTAGGCGTGATGATCGCGGCTAATAACCTGCGTGGACAGCGGGTCGTGAACCAGGCCCAGGTGCTCGCAGACATATTCCTCGACAAACGGCTCGATGGAGCTGTACGTGCCGACAGCGCCCGAGATGGCACCAAAGGCAACGTTCTTGCGGGCATCCTCAAGACGGTCCAGATCGCGCTTGAGCTCCCAGGCCCAAGAGCCAAACTTCATGCCGAAGGTCATCGGCTCGGCATGGATGCCATGAGTACGGCCGGCGCAGAGCGTGTTGCGCTCCTCAAAGGCGCGACGCTTGCAGATCTCGCCGAGTTTTTTGACGTCCTCGATGATCAGGTCGCAGGCCTGGGTGAGCTGGTAGCACAGGGCCGTGTCGCCCAGATCGGAGCTGGTCATGCCATAGTGAACCCAGCGGCTGGGCTTGGGGTCGCCCTCGGGAACATCGGCATCGATGTATTCCTTCATGTTGGTCAGGAAGGCAATGACGTCGTGGCGCGTGACTTCCTCGATCTCATCGACCTTCGCCTTCTCAAAGTTGGCATGGTCGCGGATCCACTGGGCCTCGTCTTTGGAAATACCGATCTTGCCGAGCTCCGCCTGGGCCTCGCAGGCCAAGACCTCGATCTCCTGCCAAATGGCGTACTTGTTCTCGAGGGAGAAGATGTGTCCCATCTCCGGGCGGGTATAGCGATCGATCATAGCGGCTCCTTTTTGGTTATTGGCACGTTGGTCGTAACCCAACCATTGTACCGTGCGCAGGTGCAAGTATGGGCAGCAGGCATTAACCTAACATTTTGGAATTGGAGCGAGCATGGGGACGTCCGCGTTATTTGCTTCGCAAATCCGCACCGGCTGCGGTCGATCCCCTCGGATTCACGGTGACGATGGGGAAGACTTTGTTGAATTGGCCGTCCCGAGGTCTTCTGTGCTCCATGGAGCGGGCAACGGGACATCCGCGTATTTGCTTCGCAAATCCGCACCGGCTTCAGGCGCCTGTCGGCGCCTTCGCCTGCTCGCTACAAACGCTTCGCGTTTGCTTTACGCTCGCACCCTGTCGGGTTCGAGTCCCGGCGCTTTATTGAAAAAAGCACGGCACCGTAATGGTGCCGTGCTTGTGCTTCTAGCTGGAGCGGGCAACGGGACTCGAACCCGCGAGTGTCAGCTTGGGAAGCTGATGCCTTACCACTTGGCGATGCCCGCTTGTGTGTTGGCTAGTATAACGCGGTTGTCTTGTTCGATACAAGGGTGGTGATGCTTGTTTTAGCTGTGGAGATTCGTTTGAAAATCACGTCAATTGTGGAGACGAGGACCTTTGACTTCCTGTTCTCCCTATCTTCTACCTGCACTTTTGCTTGATTGTTGTATTTGAGCTCAATTTGTCAGGAATTGGGCAAGCTTTTGGTCAGCCTTTGGTACTTACCCGCATGAACCTCGGGGGTAGCCTCATCCTACGCGTCGCAGCCTCCCCGTGCGGCGCACGAGGGATAAGGAGCAGCCATGTCCAACGCACCCACGCACTCTGTCCACAGCGCAATCGCAACAGGTCCGCTGCTCCTGCTCCTCTTCCTGCTTTTCGGCTGCCTGGCACCGGGAGCCGCATTTGCCGTCGATGGCTACGACCAGCTCGGCTTCCGCACTATTAGCGATGATTGTGGGCCCTTCCTCATCGGCAAGTATGAAGCTCAAGACGCCTCGATTGCCTACTGCATGAACCAGGAGCGCCCCGGCCCCACCAAGCCGGGCGGCCCATGGCTCAACTTTGATCAAGGCTGGGTGTGGCTCGACGACGAGTTCGCGGCAATCGTTTGTCACGGATATCCTACCGCCACGTCGTTTGGCGGTTACCATCTTTCACCCGATCGCGCCCGCGCCGCAACCCAGCTTGCCGTATGGATGCTCAACGGCACTACCCATGTCGACGGTACCTACTCTTACACGACCGCTCAGGGCAAAACCAAGAGTGGGCACTTTACCACTGACAATGAAGTCGTGGCGGCGGCGCGGTGGCTCCACGACAGCGCAAAATCAGGAAGCATCAAAGCCGCTCCGCACCGCGCGCGGCGCTATCTAGGAGCCGTATCGGGCGGCAGCAAACGTCAGGACATGCTCTATGTACTGCCGGCGGTCTCTGTTTCCTTCCAAAAGCAGTCTGCAAACGCTGCCATTACCAGCGGAAACAATACTTATCAGTTTGCCGGGGCAACATTCGATGTTTTTGAGAGCGCCAGCGACGCACGTGTTGGCACCATCCAGATGGACAGCAACGGTCGGACGCAAGCAACACTTCTGCCCAACACAGCATACTACCTAGTTGAAACGAAGGCGCCGGTCGGCTATGTCCCCCGCCACGATTGCATCGCCTTTACCACGGGGAATGACGGTGGACAGGTCGCCATTGATGAACAGCCCGGCACCATCAACCTGCGTATCGTAAAACTCGATACCGCGACGAATGCCGGCCCCCAGGTAGGCTCTTCACTCGCAGGAGCAGAGTTCACGTGTGTGTCGCAATCAACCCCTGGATGGGCGCAAATCCTCACGACCGACGAAAGCGGTCAGGCCACCCTCGCCGATGTCCCCTTAGGAACCTTTACCATCTACGAATCAAAAGCCCCCGAGGGCTACCTGCCATCCAACGACAGCTGGACCTATACCGTTGGAGCCGACCAGCTCGGCGATTCAGGCGTGGTCGAGATCGAATCTCGCATTTCCGATATCCCCATTGCGTTTGACCTTGAGATTTCCAAATTCAAGGATTACGGCAATAGCGACCAATCCGGCCTGGAGCAACCGGCGGGTGGTGTTGTCTTTGAGGTTGTCAGCAACAGTTCTCAGCAGGTTGTTGGCACACTGACCACAAACATCTATGGCTTTGCCTCCACCAAAGATCAGCCCGAAGCATGGTTCGGCACAGGCAAGCGACCCGCCGGTGTCCACGGAGCTGTCCCATACGACCGTGCCGGCTACACGATTCGCGAGGTTCCGGAAACCGTCCCCGAGGGTTTTAAACGTGCAGGGGAATGGACCGTCGGGGCCAATCAGATTTCCAACGGCGCCGAGCTTCAATATATCGTGGACAACCACGCGCTGTCGACGCATCTCCAGATTGTAAAACGCGATGCCCAAACAAGCGCTTCTGTTCCACTAGCCGGATTCACCTTCCAACTCCTAGACAGCAATCACGAACCTGTCTCACAAACTTGCTGGTATCCAGCACATAACGTAATGGGCACCTTTACGACTGACGCGACCGGGACCGTCACACTGCCCGAATCGCTCGTGCCGGGCACCTATTATGTACGCGAAACCTCGGCCAAAGAGCCCTATCTTGTCGGCGAAGAGATCGAGGTAAACATACCCGCCGACATGAACCTAACGCCCGTTGCAGTCGCCTCGTATTATGACCACGCCGCGACCGGAAACATCAGGATCGTTAAAACCGATGCCATAGACGGCAGCAGCCTCGCGGGCGCCGTCTTTGAGATCCGCGGCTCGGGTGATATCGTGCGCCCCGACGGTAGCATTGCCGCGCTCGACGGTGAGACTGTCACGACCGTCACGACGGATGAAACTGGAGAAGCACGCGCGGACAACCTCCCACTGGGATCTGGCACCGCACGCTACGAGGTTGTCGAGACTCAAGCGCCGGCAGGCTTCTTGCTCGATCAGACAACCCATATTGTTGCCCTTACTTATGCCGACCAGAAAACACCCGTTGTAGAAGCACGGCTTAACGTATCCGACGATTACACCAAGGTTGATATCTCCAAGGTCGATGCAAGCGGTGAGCAAGAAGTGGAAGGCGCACAGCTCACCTTATATGGTCCCGATAAAACCGAAATAGACTCCTGGACCTCATCCGACAAGCCGCATCGCGTCGAACATCTTGCACCCGGCACCTACTCGTTGCGCGAAATGATGTCTCCGCGGACCTATGACCTTGCCGAGGAAATAACGTTTGAAATAAAGGATACGGGAGAAGTCCAATCCGTCGCGATGAAGGATGCGCCCATCGAGATCAAGGGACAGGTCGACAAGCGTCAGGAACTTGTCCAACCTATCGAAAAGGGCCTGTTGGCTAACGGCGATGGTAAAAACCGCGCCACGACGCAAACCAATAGTGATGGGCTTTTCTCCTATACCATCGATGCTCGAAACGATTCCGCTACTTGGGTTGATGAGTTTACGATTACCGATGATCTTGAGTGCGCCAAAGACGGCACGGCGAGATTCATCTCAATCGAAACCCCCGTCGCCATCGGCGACCTCAACGGTCTGTGCAACGTATGGTATCGCACGACGCCGTTGGACTCGACAGACGTCGATGAGCCGGCAAACGCGACACTTGACGATGGGCACGAAAATCCTTGGCTTGAGTCCGACGAAGTAAAAGAGAGCCTGGGTGAGGACTGTCGCCTCGTCGATTACGACGGTTGGCACCTCTGGAAGGCGGATATCTCGACCACGGAATCCACCACACTCGAGGCGAAAGAACTCGACCTTGCATCCAATACCGTCGTAACGGGCATTCGCATTGAATACGGTGCGGTAGCCGCCGACTATACGACTCGAAGCGATGCGGATTCTTGGACCCGCGATGATCTCAAAGATGAGCACGACGACCTTGACGATGCCAAAGCAATCCTTGGCACAGACGCTCGGGGCGCAGTCGTACACATGCAGGCAACGTCGGCTTATACGCCCCAAACCGCACTCACCAACAGCGCGCGCGTCGATCTTTGCCGCAACGGTGGCGGCGATAAACTTGAGTCACATGACGAGGACAGCGTCATTCAACGCTGTACCCTACCGCAGGACCTACCGGCAACAGGATCAGTTCCCATCGCCGCTTGCATCACCGCGCTCCTGACCTCGGGTGCCGCAGCCCTATGGTTCGCTCGCCTTAGGTCGATCCCAAAGAACCGCTAGCACGATGAAAAAGCGGGCGAGCCAGTCCCCCAGCTCGCCCGCTTTCAATCATTTAAATCGCCGTATCTACTCTGCAGACGAAGATCCACCATCAACGATTGCCTGCTCGGACTCAGGAATCCCATCGGCACCCGTGCTCTGTTCTTGCTCCACCTCTTCGCTGATTGCGGAGGCGGGGGTCGAGCCCTTCGCACCCACGATGTAGGCAGCCCCAAATCCTAACGCAATGGCAATCAAGGTCAAAATCACGTAGACAGGCCAATGGCGCTTAATATACGAAAACACGTTGACTCCTTAGAGCTCCGTCTACGAACGGCGGATAACCTCGGTCACGACCTCGGATACCGTAGCAATGTTCGTCGGGTTGACATTGTGGGGCAGGTCGTCCTCGGTACGAGCGCAAGCCAGACGCGTGCCGTCCACGCCGGCGATGGTGAGGGCTCGGCGGCTCGCCTCGAGCGCGGCATAGGCATCGGTCTTGGCATAGGGCATCTCGAGCGCGCCACAATCGACATGGAACGACTTGCAGACCTTGCTGACCAGGTTCATGATGCGGCGATCGCCCTTGAGCAGTTGTTGTTCGCCCTCGACCGTCACAACCGAAAGCCTACCGGCGCCGACGGATTCAAGATTGATGAAAAATACGCCGCGGAGCTTATCGCGATGCGAAGCCAAGAAGGCCTTCATGCCGGCGCCATCACAATCCGAGGCGCCCGTTGCCACAAACCAGATATCGTGACCAAGCAGCTCATCATCGCCCATAGAGGCGACAGCCGAGAGCATATCTTCGGAAGAAGCGCCATCGGAAGACGTAGCGCCACCCTTCCAGCCATCGTTATCGTCCTCGAAGTTATCCCACGAACCGATACCGCGACCGGACTTCTTGGCATCGTAATCGTCTTCGACGCCCAGCCAGTCACTCATGCTGTCCTGCTCGTTTTTCTTTTTACGACCGAACAGGCCACCCAGGCCGCGCTTACGAGACTTGGGTGCCGCCGGGGCGGGAGCCGAAATGGTCTCGATCGGCTGCGCGCCCGACGCAACGGGCACAGGAGGCGCAACGGGTGCCGATGTGGGTTCGGGACCTTGGGCGGTAGCAAAGGGGTCGTTGACCTGGGCAGAGGGATCGGGAAGGTCGAACAGCGACGTGCGAGACGCAACGTTTGCCTGCTTCATAGACGGCAGCGACGGATCGGGGACCGAAGCCAGCGGAGACGAGGAAGGTGCAGGCGACGGTGCCGACGACGGATCGGGAACATTCATCTGCGGACGCGGCGATGCTTGGGAGGAAATCTGGGCCATAAGGGAATCGACCGTTTCGTCCTGGGTGGGAGCGACATTGGCAACCGTGGCACCGGAACCACTCGGGGTCGGCATGGTGAAAATCTGCGTGGAGTAAGGCCTCGACTCATCCGTTTCGAGAGTCTCGGAAACCGCAGGCACTTCCTCCTGCTCGGCCTCGGTCGAATCAGCTTGCTCGGGCGCCGCGTATTGCTCTTCGCCAGAGTTGGCCTCGACGGGCTCGTCCTCGGCAGCATCAATGGGCTCGTCATCGTCCACCGCGTCGCCCTGTTCATCGGAAACAGGAAGGGGCTCGGCAATCGCGGTGCCCTGCTTTTCAAACGTTATCGTGGAATCGAACTTCGCGGCATCAAACGACATGGTGCTATCGACGTGCTGCTGAGCCTCGAAAGACGTTGTTGCCTCAACAACATCCGCGGACGTCGGTTGCTGGGACTCAAAGGACGTTGTAGCTTCGGCGGCGTCGACGGGCACGGACTGCACAGCCTCGTTCTGCTCGAACTCTTGCGCCGCGAGCTCACGTGCCGCCTCGGCTGCCTGCTGTTGAGCGATAGCCTCCTGCTCGGCAGCCTCGCGTGCGGCAGCGCGCTTCTCCTCGAAATCGTCGACAAATTTCTTGCCCTTTGCAAGCGCACCCTTAAAGAAGTTGGAAGCGCTGGCGCCAATCGAAGAGAACGCGGATGCAATATCGGCATGGGGCGTTGCCGCGGGAATCTCGGCCGAGAAATCAGTATCGCTCTCGTAAGACACGCGCCTCGGCTGTTCAACGTAATCGTCGTCAGACTCGTCCGCAACGTCTTGCGCCGGCGCGGCGGGAGCCAAAATGTCCAGTCCTGCCGCGGGATCGATCGCGGACACCGCCTCGGACTCGGCAACGGCAGCGGTAACCGCGGCAGACTCATCATCCACAGTGACAACGGGGGCAGGCTCGGACTCAAACGTCGGCTCCTCACCCTCCTCGTAATCGAGCGTGCAGGACTCGGGAAGCATTCCGAGCGCACGGATGGCATCCGAACCAAAGCGGATGTTGCCGGCGGCATTGCGATAGAGCTTGGACTCGGGCTCGGCCGCGACAGGCTCCTCCGCCGACTCGGCAGCGGAAACCTCGTCATTGAACTCTTCAGCCTGGACAGCCTGACTCTGATCCTCGGGCACGATGGCGCCAATCAGTGTCTCATCGGCAGACGCACCCTCAAAACCATCGATCTGTCCATCAAAAGCCTCGTCCTGCTCGGGTGCGTCGACAGGCGCCACCGGCTGGCCAAACTCGTCCTCATCGTAGGAAGGTTCCTCATATTCAATGGTGTTGCCGTAGTCGTTTTGCTGCTGGGCCGCGGCATACTCGGCCGCCGCGCGCGCCATTTCCTCGGCGCGACGCTTCTGCTCGCCAAAATAGGTATCGAATGGAATGTCGTCGGGGAACTCGTTTTCGCCCTGATAGGGGGCAACGTTGTCCATAACGCCGAGCATAGCGGCGACAGAAGACTTGTTGCACACCGCGCCGGACGTATAGGGAAGAATGTGGCGGTTAGAGATGATGTTTACCGCGTTGGCGAGTGCAACGAGGGAAGCGAGGATCGCGACAATCCACAGCAGAACCTTGAGCGCGCCGGGGAGCGGCAGGATGCGCAGGATGGCAACGGCAGCGGGGGCAACCGTGGCAACGGGCAACAGCTTGGCGATGAGCGCACGATACGAAGCATAGGGCTCGCGGGCGAGCAGCTCGGCACGGGGAGAGTCGTAGTGTGCGACAACGACCACCGGGCGGTTGCGCGGAGACGCGAGCGGGCCCGAGGCCTTGTGGTAGGCGATGACATTTTGGCTCACGCCCGTCTTGCCCAGGCGCGAAACCACGGGGTGGCCCGTGCGTTCGAGCACGTAAAGAACGGCGCCGACAATGGCCAGCAAGGTGCCGACCAAGCCGATACCGCCGCCGATGCCCATCAGCAGGGCGCCGGCAAACGCAAGAATACCGGTAACGGCAAATGCCAACCTACTGGGCGCCGGGGCATTGAACTCCTGAACCTCGGGGTCAAAGCCGTGGTTGCGGAAGATCTGAGCGATATCCTCGGCAGCCAAGCGCTCTTCTTCGCTGCATGCCGGCGTAATGCCGGTGTTCTGCAGCAGGTGGTTAATATAGTTCTGGGTGTTCGCCATGTGCGCTCCACATCCATAATCCGACAAATAGGCCCAATGCATGCACATTAGAACCGTATGTAGTCGAAAGTATACCCCGAGCGAGCGCAAACGACCGAATTCGGGCCATCTTAACGCCCCGAGCGGACAAGGATATAGCCTAATCTCCATATCGGACTAAAATCATGGCAGCAAACCACCTTCTCATGCGAGGACTCTATGACGGCAAGCGACGCGACCGCGACAATTAAAAAGGGAAGTTCGGAGCCCAGTTTCGATAAAACGGCTCAACGCATCCTCAACCTTTTCTTTGTGCTCAACAGCTCCCCCGAACCGCTGACGACCGAGCAGATTGTCTTGGATTCTGACCTGGGATATGGCTCGGGCAACATCGACTCGGATAAGCGCAAGTTTCGGCGCGATCGTGACAAACTGCTCGAGCGTGGCATCTTAATCAAGGAGGTTCGCCCCGCCGGTGCGCAGGAGACCGAGGAAAGCTCGTGGACAATCGACCGCGAGCACACGTTTGCAGCAGGTGGCCTCATCACCGCAGACGACGCCGACATCCTACTCAACGCCATCGACCAGACGCTAGCGGCCGGCTCTTCCACCTTTGCCGCGCCGCTTGCCGATATTCGCTCCAAAATTGCCTACCTCACCGGCATGTCGGCGGTGGACGAAGCACCGATCCGCCGCTCTTCCACCGTCGATGCGGTATGGAGCGCCTTTGCCGAGCGATGCGCGCTGCGATTTTTATATCAGAACGGACGCGGCGAGCAGAAAGAACGTACCGTCTGCGTCTACGGCATGTTCGAGCGCGAGGGCGTGGCGTACTTCTGCGGCCTCGACAACGTCACCGACGACATCAGGACATTCCGCTGCGACCGTATCGTACGCGCTTGGCGTCCTTCGAAGGCCTACGCCATCCCTGCGGACTTCAATCTCAACGACTATCTGTTCTTTGAATTCGATTTTGCCGACCGACCGCCCGTTGCAGCCACGTTCTCGTTCGCCCCTCAGACGCAGATCGATATGATCAACGGCCTCACGCGCGGGCGAGGTGAGCTCGCACACACCGATGCGGGATGGACCTGGACCGTTGACGTGCGTGACCTTGAAGCCGCCGCCTCATTTTGCATGGCCCACGCCGTGGACGGCATGAGGCCCGTGGCCCCCAAATCGCTCAAGCAGGCGTGGAACCGCCTCATTGAAAGGACGGTGCACGAGCATGCCCGTGCGTAAACTCACCAGCGAGCAGAGACTCTCGCGCGCCATCGACATCATGGAGGCCCTCTACGCCGCCGGCGAGAGCGGCATGACACGAGCCGAGATTTGCAGCCGCTTTGACATCACAGGGGTGTCGATCGACGAGATTCTCGAGATCGTCTCGACGCTCGCGGACCGAGAATCTGGTGCGCGCATCATCTGCGAATGCCACGGCGAGCGTGTGGTCCTCACTGGTGACGCCGGGCGTGTGCTACCGTTGCGCTTGAGTGCAGCCGAGGGCGCCGTGCTCAACCACGAACTTGAATCGTTGGAGATCGAGCCGCAGACGGCAGCTCGGATTCGACATGCCCTTCTGCCCGAAGAGCTCGGCTATAACCAACGCGTCTTTGACACCGTCAACCACGGGTCGCACTGGCAGCAGCTGAGCTGCGCCATTCAGGACGGCGTTCGCTGTCGCATCTCGTATCGCTCGATGGACGATGCACGGCCACGCGAGCGTCTGGTCGACCCCTTGCGCATTACGGCAAACGGCGACCAAACATACCTGATTGCCTGGGACATCACAGTCGATGAGCAGCGCACCTATCGCATGGATAAAATCGAGGGACTCGCCTTGACGGAAGACTCCGTCGTGCCTCACGCACCGGACGTCGCATCCCTCCACGATTCCCTTGCCCGGACGCAGCATAGCGCAAAGCTTTTGATGCCATTCGATATGGCGGAGCATCTGGACTGGGCCGGCATCACCCTAATCGAGCGCAGCGGGACAGACACGGCAACGGTAACCGTGCATTACGGCTCCGAGCGTTGGCTACTGAGCCAGATAATCGCGGCGGGCGGAGCCATCCGCATCTTGGATGACCCCGCCCTGTCAAAGCGTCTGTGCGATATGGCAAAAACCCTCGTCTGTCCGCTTTAGCGCCGCCGCTCGTGGCGTGCGCGCCACAGTTGCAGATAGTGCCCGATCTGCGCCGATTCGATGCGCTGGTAGGAGCTCGTGGGCAGCGACGTTAAGAACTTCTTTCCGTAGCCCTTCGTCACCAGGCGCGGGTCGGCCAGAATCAGCACGCCGCAATCGGTCGACGAGCGGATAAGGCGGCCGGCCGCCTGCTTGACCTCGAGCACCGCCTCGGGCAGCGAATAGCGCGCCCAAGCGCGGTCTTCGCGCAAGTTGCGCTCGCACGAGAGCGGGTCCGTGGGGCTCGAGAACGGCAGCTTGGGAATAATGACGCAGCGCAGCGTCTCGCCGCTGGCGTCGAATCCCTCCCAGAAGGCCTTAAGCGCAAAAAGCGACGAGGTCGGCTCGTTGATAAACCGGTCGCGCAGGCGACGAGGAGATGAGTTGCGCTGCTGGCAGTTGAGTTCCAGACCCGCACGGGCCATCTTGGGCTCAACGCGGGTGTACAGGTCTTCCATGTCGCGCCGATTGGTGAACAGCGTGAGCACCGATCCGCCCATGGCAAGATGGGCGTCGACCAGCACGCGCTCGAGCGCCGTAAGATAGCTCTCACGATCGCGCGGATCGGGTATATCGCCCGCAACGACTACAGCCATGTTCGAATCAAAGTCGTAGCTCGAGTCCAAGTGCAGCGATGAGGATGTTGAAGCACCGATGCGATCGAGGCCGACCGCATGGTTAAAGTGTTCAAAGCTTTTGGACACCGTCATAGTCGCCGAGGCAAAGATAGCCGTGTGAACCTCGGGCAGCCACTCGGTTGCCAAGGCCTCGCCAATGTCGATGCGCTCTGCGGTCATCGACTCTCCGCCGGCACGCAGCCTGCGATTGACCTGCAGCGAATACACGTAGTGTTCATCGGTGCCATCAATGATGAGTTTGAGGTTCTCGACCAGCTCGTGCAGGCGACGCGAGATATCACCCAGGTCAACAACAACCTCGGGCTTGTCGGCGGCGACGGCTTGCACCAGCGCGTCGACGCTCTTGTCAGCCTGTTCCAATGCGTCGATGCCAGTGTAGGCCGACTGTAAGAAATCATGCCAGTCGTCAGATTCGCGCAGCTCGGGGCCAATCCATAGATTGGCATTGTCATAACCCCCACGCGCACGGCGGCCGAGCTCGCGAACGCCATCGAACACGTCGGCGATTGCCATGCTCGCGCGCGCAACCGTCGACGTCGCCTTGGCAGTAAGGCCCAGATAGAGCGTAGAGCCCTCGGAGGTTGCCAAATCACGGGAAACCTGGCTTAGCGCGCCGGTGCTCGAGCCACCCAGGCGCTCAAACAGAACGCGTGATTCGTCCGCCGACACCACGCGCGCCCACTGGCGGCGCGCCTCGCGCTCGATGGAATGGGCCTCGTCGATTACCCAATGACGAATCGGAGGTAAAATCCTGCCCTCGGCCGCGACATTGCGGAACAGCAGGGAATGGTTGGTGACCACCACATCGGCATGCGCCGCACGACGGCGAGCGCCGTGGACCAAACATTTATCAGGGAAAAACGGGCAGAGGCGACGAGCACACTCGCGCGAGGCCGTCGTAAAGTCGGGGCGGTTGACGCTGCGCCACCGAATGCCGAGCGAGTCGAGGTCGCCATCGGCTGATTGGCAGACGTACGCCATAATGACCGCGACCGCCGTGAGCGTGTCCGCCGGATCGCGCTTGGTGGTAATCTCGACCTGGCCTCGGCTCATGCGCTCAAGCTTGCGCAGGCACGGATAGTGGTCATAGCCCTTGAGAGCGCAAAATGACAGACCACCGTCCAGTTGCTCGGCAAGTTTTGGCAGCTCATGGTACATGAGCTGGTCGGCAAGATTGTTCGATTTGGTCGCAATACCAACCGTGATGTTGTTACGGCGTGCTGCCTCGGCAAAAGGCACCAGATAGGCCATCGATTTGCCGACGCCCGTGCCCGCCTCAATTACGCGATGTGTGCCCGTGACCAGCGCATCGCGGACCTCGAGCGCCATCGCGATCTGCTCATCACGCGGCTCGTAAGTGGGATACATGCGATTGACCAGGCCACCCGGCGCATAGTCTGCCTCAATCTCCTCACGACTCGGCATCTTGAGGACCGGCAGTTCGTCGGCGTCCACCCGATCGTCGGCGCGATCGGCCTTGAGAACGTCAGCACGAGCGACGCTGAGAGAGAAGATAGAACCAGGGTTCTGCCCCGCCAAGAATGAGAAGATAGGACGATAGGACCAAGGCACATCCGGATGCATGTCGGCTAGGCGCGCCATGAGGCCCTGGGGCAAGTCGGTGAGCGCCACGAGCAACACACGCCATACGCCACACAGGGCGTCGACGTCGGCATTGGCACGGTGTGATACCGAGTCACAGCCAAACAGATCGGCCATAAAAGACAGCTTGTGCGAGGCCAGGCGCGGAAGCGCGATGCGCGACAGCGCCAGCGAATCGATCCAGATATCGCTCACGTTGACGCCGCCTTTGACCGACTCGATAAACGAGCGATCGAACGTGGCGTTATGTGCGATCACCGGGCAACCACCGACAAAATCGGCGAGAGCGGCGACGGCCTCAGCGGCCGACGGGGCATCTGCCACATCGGCATTTGTAATGCTCGTGAGCTCGGTAATCTCGGCGGGAATTAGCTGCTTGGGATGCACGAAGGTATCGAAGCGGTCGACGATCTCGCGGCCCGAAAGACGGGCCGCCGAGATCTCGATCAGCTCGTTGTCCTGCACCGAAAGACCTGTGGTCTCGGTATCGAGGACAATCACATCTTCCTCGATAAGGCCGAAGGACTGCGTTTTGGCGCGTTCGGCAAGCGTGGCATAGGAGTCGATGACAAACTGCGGCGTTCCTGACGAAACCGCGTCCTCGATTAGCATGCAATGCCCGCTCGACGAAGGCCCATACGGATCAGGCTGTCACAGACCTGCGGGAACGTCATGTCGTCTGTGTGGCGAATCTCATCCGGATACAGCGACGTATCGGTCATGCCGGGAATGGTGTTGGTCTCGAGGATGACGGGGCCGTCCTCGCTCACGATAAAATCGCTGCGCGAGATGCCCAGGCAACCGAGGGCCTTGTGAGCAGCACAGGCAAGCTCCTGAGCGCGAGCGTAATTCTCGGGTGAAATCTGCGCCGGAATGCGATGGATGTCCGTAGGGTCGACATACTTCACGTCCAGATCGTAGAACTCACAGTCCTCGGGCTTGCGAATCTCGACAATCGGTAGGGCGCGCACGTCGTCCTCGCCGTACACGCCGACGGTGATCTCGGTACCCTCGATGCACTTCTCGACCAGCACTTTGTCGCCGTACTCAAACGCCTTGGCAATTGCCGCGGGCAGCTCGGAGGGCTCATGCACCAGGGAAATGCCATAGCTGGAACCGTTGACGGCCGGCTTCACAAAGCAGCGCTCGCCACAAACCTCGACGATATGATCGATATCGACTTCATCGCCCACCTCGAGCGCAAGGCCGGGGGCAATGGGAATGCCCGCCTTGGCGTACAGGAGCTTAGAGACCTCCTTGTCGGCACCGCAGGCGCTGGCAAGCACACCCGAAGCCGTGTAGGGGATACCCAGGGTCTCCATGGCGCCTTGCATGGCGCCATCCTCGCCGCCGGCACCGTGCATGGCGATAAACGCCACGTCAAAGCCGCCGGTCGCCATGGTTACCATAAAATCATCGGCAGCCGTGTCGAGCAGCTCCACCGAAGTGTAGCCGGCCTCCTTCAAGGCAACCACGACGTTCTTTCCCGAATTGAGCGAGATCTCGCGCTCAGCGGAATGACCGCCCGCCAAGACCGCTACGTGCATGTTCTCTAGGCTTTTACCCGGCATGGGCAGACTCCTCCTCTATAATTTCTGCAGCTGATACCATATTGTAGCGATACCCTCTACGTTTCCCCAAAATCGAAAGGCTTCCATGAATCCCAGGACTAAATCTCAGGACATTCGCGACTTGAGCCAAAACGATATTCGCGAGCTCGTGGCCGAGCTTGGCCAGCCCGCCTTCCGCGCGAAGCAGCTCATCGAATGGGTCTTTGAGAAGAACGTTTGTTCGTTTGACGATATGACCAACCTTCCCAAGGCTTTCCGCGAGCAGCTTAAAGAGGCTTTTGCCTTTGATACGCCCACTGAACTCACCAAGCAAGTTTCCAAAGATGGCTCGCGCAAGTATCTGCTCGAGTACCACGACGGCGTTTCCGTCGAGACTGTCGGCATGCCCCGTCGTAACAAGCTTTCCGTCTGCGTTTCCACCCAAGCTGGCTGCGGCATGGGCTGTGCCTTTTGCGCTACCGGTCTCAACGGCCTCAAGCGCTCTCTGACCGCTCAAGAGATCGTCGACCAGGTACTTCATGTATCCAACGACTTTGGCGAGCGCGCCACGAGCGTCGTCTTCATGGGCCAGGGCGAACCATTTGCCAACTACGACGAGGTTCTCAAGGCGCTGCGAATCCTCAACGACCCCGATGGCATCGGTATCGGTGCTCGTCACCTCACCGTCTCTACCAGTGGCGTTATTCCCGGTATTCGCAAATTTGCCGACATCCCCGAGCAGTTCACGCTTGCTGTTTCACTGCATTCCGCCATCCAGTCGACGCGCAATAAGCTCATGCCCGGTGTTAAGAAGTACACGTTGCTTCGCCTTCACGAGGCGCTTCAGCTCTACACCGAGAAGACTGGCCGCCGCCCGACCTATGAGTATGCCATGATCGAAGGCGTCAACGATACGAATCCCGAGATGCAGGCGCTCTGCGACTTCTGCGAGGGAACGCTGTGCCACGTTAACCTCATTCAGCTTAACGACATCGAGGGTAGCCCGCTCAAGCCGTCGCCGATTCATAAGGTTGAGGATCTTCAGCGTCGCCTTGAGTCCCGTGGCATCGAGACAACGATTCGTAACTCCCGTGGTAACGATATTGACGCCGCTTGCGGACAGCTGAAGCAGCGCTTCAAAGTTCAGAAGAACGCATAGGGGAGTCGCACCCAAAACGTTTCATGTGAAACATCGAACGACCCCGGTTGCAGGATATGCAACCGGGGTCGTTTCATTTATTGACCTTAATTTTGAATCAGCTGCTACTGGTCCCATTTTTACGGCCAAAATAAGGGGTCCTTGTCTCGTGAATCAGACAAGGACCCATCACAATATGCTAAGTAATTGTTAGGTACCTAATAGCCTACATTTTCCCATTGGTTGCTGACCCAACCCTGATTAATCTTGGGATTCTTCGTTACCTGAGCAGTACGCATTGCAACATCTTCTGTCATAACATCCATTTTCTTCTTGGATGTATCGATAATATCTTGCGCACTACGAAGCAAACGACCTTGAAGTTCATCGTCTGTCGCGATCTTATAGCCAGCAAAGGCACCAGCCGCGACAGTCGTCGCCAATGCAATCGCAGTTAAAATTCTATTCCTCATCTTGGCCTCCTTGATCAAACTGAATCATTTCGCCAAGAATACGAGAGAGCTCTTCCTCGTCTTTAAACTCAATCTCAATCTTATTCTTTCCACGCGAGCTCTTCACACGCACGTTGGTATTAAAAACCTGACGAAGCACGCGGGCTGCCTTTTTAAAAGACTGAGGGGTTGTAGGCCTCGGCGTCTTAGGTGTCTCTCCGGCAGAAAACAACGGAGCAAGATTTTCTGTCGCTCTTACGGAAAGGCCCTCTGCAACAACCTTCTCTGCAAGTCGAATTCGAGCATCCTCATAGGGAACTGCAAGAATCGCACGTGCATGACCAGCAGTAAGTTTACCCTCAAAAATCATCTGCTGAACTACTTCGGGGAGATCGAGAAGACGCAGTGAGTTTGTAATTGCAGAGCGTGACTTGCTTACTGCCTTCGACAATGCCTCCTGGGTCATACCGCTGGCATCGATGAGCTGTCGATAGCCCTTAGCCTCTTCGACGGGATTCAGATCTGAACGTTGAAGGTTTTCGATAAGAGCAAGAGCCAGCATCTCTTCATCATTTACCTCTTTAATGATGACTGGCAATTCTTCAAGGCCAGCAAGCTTTGACGCCTGGTAACGACGCTCACCAGCGATGATCTCATAGCCGTTTCCATGCTTGCGAACCAAAAGCGGCTGCAAAACGCCATGTTCTTGGATTGACTCGCTCAACTCGCGAAGTTCAGTTTCGTTAAAGTGAATTCGCGGCTGATTAGGGTTGGGAACGATATCCTCAATAGGTAGTTTTGTTTCAGATGCAGCATTAGAAGCCGATGCAGCCGAACCGCCGGTCTCATACT
This sequence comes from uncultured Collinsella sp., assembly GCA_958407465.1. Lineage (GTDB taxonomy): Bacteria > Actinomycetota > Coriobacteriia > Coriobacteriales > Coriobacteriaceae > Collinsella. Next base: position 25,079 of record CATYIV010000006.1, read on the forward strand.
CGGCCTCTGAAACCAAAGCATTCAGTCCACGTCCCAATCCGCCACGTTTCTTTACACTAGGCACGCTTGATCACCTCTTTTGCAAGGTTCATATATGCTTTTGCACCCTTATTTTGAGGTGCATAGGTAATTACTGGTTCTCCAAAAGACGGAGCTTCGGAGATTTTAACCGTACGGGGGATTAGCGTCTTAAACGCCTTATCACCAAAGTACGATTGAACCTCCTCAACAACCTGATTCGATAGTGAAGTACGCGAGTCATACATGGTCATAAGCACACCATAGGTGTCTAAGCCCTTGTTCAGCCTTGATTTGACCATCTTCATTGACTCAAGCAGCTTCGTAACGCCCTCGAGTGCGTAATATTCGCACTGGATCGGAATCAAAACGCTGTCTGCTGCGGTCAAAGCGTTGATAGTAAGCAGGCCGAGCGAAGGAGGACAGTCAATGAAAATAAAATCGAACTCGTCCTGAATCGGCTCAAGCAAATCTTTGAGGCGGGTTTCACGTGCAATTGCGCTTACGAGCTCAATTTCGGCGCCTGCAAGCTGAATTGTAGCTGGAATTACGAATACCTTTTTGCAATTTGTATCAAGAACAAGTGATTCTGCCGGCACATCATTCAACAATGCATCATAGATGCAGTGATCAAGGTCTTCTTTTTCAACTCCGAATCCACTGGTGCTGTTTCCCTGCGGATCAAAATCGACAATCAGTGTCTTACGACCCTGCTCACCCAGTGCTGCTGCAAGGTTTACAGCCGTCGTTGACTTACCGACGCCGCCTTTTTGATTGATGATTGCAATGATACGCGTGTCTTTTGCGCTCTTTGAACGCTTAACGTCGCGAAATCCCACGGTCCCTCCTGGTGTGTATTAAAGCTGTCAAACGGAGGATGTTTCACGTGAAACATTCCGAATCGATATCAACCGCCATGTTTCACGTGAAACACTGCAAGTTGTTAGTATCCATTATGTTTCACGTGAAACATCTAGGCAAGCGGATTCTTCTTTGCCACGCCATTTGCACGAGGCAATGAAACGGATGCTGGATGACTCTTCTTAAGAACAATGAACTCCCTGTGACCCAAGCCTTCAGGCAAATCAATTGCGTCATTCAGAAGCAAAGTGAAGCCGCAAATCTTAGCTGCTGACATGCCGGAAGCAAGCTCCTCATCCGAAGGATTGCCCTTGGTTATAACAAATAGCCCTCCATCCTTCAGATACGGAGCCGCATACTCAACAAGAATCGGTAGAGGAGCCAGTGCGCGGGCGGTTACAACAGAGAACTGCTTCTTATGGCTCCGAGCATATTCTTCAAGACGATCATGAACCGCATGGGCATGTTTCAATCCAAGAGCATGGACAAAGGAATTTACCGCATCAACCTTCTTGCCAACAGAGTCAATATAAGTAGCTTTACGATGCGTGGTTATGGTTAATGGAATACCAGGGAAGCCCGCACCTGTTCCCATATCGAGCAAAGCTCCCTCAGGAGCCTTGTTGATATAGGGGAGCAAAACAAGTGAGTCGAGGATATGAAGTACTGCAGCATCTTCTACGTTAAGAATACGGGTGAGATTGGTTGTCTTATTTGTTTCTAGAACCAAATCCAAATGCTGAATACATTTCCTCAGCTCAACATCAGTTACGCTCAAGGAATACTCTTTGCAATAGAAAGCTAGACGACTCAACATCTCGTCAGCTTGCTGATCAGTAAGTACTAACAACGAAAGCTCCTTTCTGACAAAAATCAGCGTATCGAGAACTTTTGACAAAAAAAAGGGGACGTGGAAACCACGTCCCCTTAGCATAAACTCGAGTAGATTATCGAGCAACAATCACCACATGGCGATCAGGGTCAGAACCCTCAGAATGAGTATCGACGGCATCATTGCCACGAAGTGCAATGTGAACCAGTCGACGCTCGTAGGCATTCATGGGCGGAAGCGAAACACTCTTATGAGTGCGAATGGCACGCTCGGCAGCAGACTGAGCCATGGAGGCAACCTTGTCCTGACGGCGGCTCTTGTATCCCTCGACGTCCACTACAACCGGATACCTAAAGCCAAGTTTGCGGCTCACCAGCAAAGAGAACATAACCTGAAGGGCATCAAGGGTGCGACCATGACGGCCAATGAGAACAGCAAGGTCGGGAGCCGTTACATCCAAAATCAGCTCACCTTCGTCGCCCTCATACTCATCGATAGGAGAGTTGGCGGCATCGAAGTGCGAAAGGATGGAACGCAGGATGGAAATAGCAACATCGGCAATGGTGTCGAGCTCCTCATCGGTCAGCTCTTCACCAGCCTTGTAGCGCTGTGCAATCTCGGGATAATCGCCCGCGACCTGCGGGGCAACCTCCTCAAGCATATCCTCGATGATCTCTTCAGACATAACGTACTCCAAAAGTTAGGTACCTAAATAAGATTGATATCCCACTACTTCTTCTTGTGCGGGCGCGGCTTCTTCTCTCGACGAGTGACCTCAACCTGCAGCGGAGCGTTCTTAAGACGCTCCTCCTCATCGGCCTTCGCCTTGTCGATGACCTTCTGCGTCACAAAAATCTGCTGGATAACCTGCCAAGCAGACGAGACGTCGTAGTACAGCAGAACACCAACGGGAAGGCTCCAGCCCATCCAAAGCATCATGACCGTCATGACAACGGCCATCATACGCATGCTCTGAGCCTGCTGGCCGGTCTGGTTGCGCGACATATAGAGCTGCGGAATCAGGGTCAGGACGGCGAACAGGATCAGGCAAACCAGCGCAGGCAGTGCAACCATAAAGCCATCGGCAAAGGAAGCACTCGGCGTGGTGGTCAGGTCGGGCAGGATGTTGAAGAACGAGAACGTGCCGTCGTTAAAGTACTGCGGCAGGTTGCGCAGCAATGTAAACAGGGCGAACAGGATAGGCATCTGAATCAGCAGCGGCAGACAGCCAGCCATGGGGTTGAACTTGTTCTCGCTGTAGAACTTCTGCATCTCCTCGGCCTGACGCTGGGGATCGTCGGCATAGCGCTCCTGGATCTCGAGCATCTTGGGCTGCAGCACCTGCATGCGAGCCGTCGACTTGGTCGACTTGAGCATGAGCGGCGTCAGCAGCAGACGGATGATGACCACCAGGATGATGATGGACAGGCCCCAGTCGACCGCAAAGGTCTGGATGAGCTTGAGCAGCTCGAAAAGGATGTTAACGATCCAATCCCACATGTAAGTTTTCCTCCGATAGCGAGTGCCCGCTAAGGCACAGGGTCATAACCGCCGACGTGCAGGGGATTGCAGCGAGCGATGCGCCTCACGGCAAGCCAGCAGCCTCTCAAAACACCGTACTTCTCAATCGCCTGAACGGCGTATTGCGAGCACGTTGGGTAATAAATGCAGGCGTCAGGTAATAAGGGCGAAACAACCTGTTGATATATGCGAATAGGAGCGATGGCAACACGTCGCAAAACGTGATTGCTCATCGCTCCTCCCCGGCAACGCCGGCGCGTTTCATAAGCGAACGCAACGCCTTGTCCATCTCCTCCGGCGAGGAAACCCTCGTCTTGGGAGTCGCGAACAAGATGATGTCATAACCCGCAACGGGAAATCCACAGCTGCGGGCGGCCTCGCGCATCACACGCTTAGATCGGTTGCGCACGACAGCACAACCGAGTCGTTTAGCACCAACGAAGGCGACCCTTCCGGAGTCGCCTTCGCCAACCGATTCACATATGGTCATTCGAATCAGAGGGTGATTGAAACGACGCCCCTGACTGAACACATGCTCGAAATCTTGCCGAGACTTAATAGTCTTCATGCGAGATGTGTGTATCGCTGCTAGACAGTGAGACGCTTGCGGCCCTTGGCGCGACGACGGGCGAGCACGGCACGACCACCCTTAGTGGCCATACGGGCACGGAAGCCATGGGTCTTGGCACGCTTACGCTTATTAGGCTGATACGTACGCTTCATCTTAAGTTCCTCCTGCTGCATTTCGAGTGTCCGCGGGAACGCGGACGCAGATATAGACACGTGAGCTTGAAGATTGTAGGGAAATCAATGTTCAAATGTCAAGAAATCAAAGGTAAAAGGTTGCGCAGTTCACACGGTTCCCCCATAAGCACAACCGAAATTTGCGCCTCATGGCAACCTTTCACGATATTTCATCGAGTTTTCAACAGGTCATGTTGGCAATGTTGAGAACTTTTCGCCCGTTTTCCAAAGTTTTCAACAGGTTTTGAAAGTTTGTCGAAAGATGAGAAACATTGCACGGTGAGCTACTATTTGTTCGAAACCTTTTGGAAGATTGCGAGCGGCATGTCTGACGACTTTTACACCATGGTCGATTCCGGAGACCCGGCACCCGACAACGAGCACATCACCGGCGTGCGCGAAGAGCGTGCGGAAGGCGAGCAGACGACAACGCAGGCGCCAAAAGCCATGTACGCCGCGCGCATCGCCGTCTATGACGACATGCTGTCGACACCGCGTGTGATCGTCATCGATCCGCAAGATGTCCGCACGTATTTGGAAGAGACGACCAACACCGTCTACCAGTGCATGAAAGAACAAGGTGGCCATATCTCGCTCATGGTCATCCGCGAGATTGTCGAAAACTTTATCCACGCACACTTTGCAGAGCCCATCATCTCGATTCTGGACGGCGGAGACACCATCCGCTTTGCTGACCAAGGACCCGGCATCGACGACAAGGAACGCGCTTTCGACTTTGGCGTTACCAGCGCAAACAGCAAGATGAAGCGCTATATCCGTGGAACCGGAGCAGGGTTTCCCATGGTGCAGGAGTATTTGGAAAACGCCGGCGGTGCCGTATCCATCGAGGACAACATGGGCAACGGCACCGTGGTTACGGTAAGCCTGAACCCTAAACGCGTGCAGGAAATCGAGCGTGCCGGCGGACGCGGTGCTGCCGTGCGGCCCGAGACGGAGCAGCCCACATATCCCCTGCCGGGAGCTTTTGCGCAGCAGCCCATGGCAACGCAGCAGATGCAGCCCCCCGTGGGGCAGATGCAGCAGCCCGGAATGCTTCCCACACAAGAGCCCCAGGCGGCATCTATGTCGATGACGCCAAACATGCCAGAGGCCATGCCGCTGGCAGATCAGGATGCAGCAGCAATGCAGCAGGCGACGGGGGCACCGGGTGGCCAGCAAATGGGCTATCAGCCGTACCAACGGGGATATCCATATCAGCAGATGCCGCCACTGGGGTATGGCCAGCAGTTCCCGCAGCAGTACCAGCAGGGATATCAGCAGCCGTACCAGCAGATGCCGCAGCAGCAGTACAACCCCTGGGCCCAACAGATGCCTCTGCAGCCTTACCAACAGTGGCCTCAAAGTTTTCAACAGCAAATGCCGCCGATGCAGAGTTCTCAACAACCAGCAGCTCAAATGATGTATCCTAATGCAGCAAATCAGTATGCGCAGCCACAACCGGACGTGTTCGTAAGCGATCGCGGCAACGCCGCGCTGGGCTATCTGGCGCAAAATCAAGCGTGCGGTGCAACCGATCTGGCGAGGGCGTTTGGAAACTCGGCCCCCACTTGGTCACGCACGCTCAATGACTTGGCGCAGGCCGGCTTGGTCATCAAGCATGGCCAGAAATACCATCTGACCGAACTCGGCGCCGCTCGCGTGCGAGCTCAGAGCTAAAGAACGGGAGAGACAGTGGACGAGGAAGCAAGCATCATCCTGGGGGATGCCATCGCCTTTTGCCAGCGCGACGGCCAAGATGCACGCCTCATCAACATGCTGGGGCAATCGCGGGCCATAAGCCTGACCGAAGATACGCTCACGATCGAGGCCCCCTCGCGCTTTGCCATCGCGCAGCTCAAAAAGCATCAGCCGACTATTGAGGCCTATCTGGAAGAAATCGCCTTTGCACCGATCGCGCTCGACATCGTGGCACCGCAAGGCGCCGCAACGGAATCCGCTGCCGCGACGGCGCCCGCCACGGCTCCCGCCGCTTCCCCGGCGGCACCGACCTCCGCAGGCGACGTGCCGACAATCGAGCACCAGCACAGCGATGTTTCCCGTGAAACCATGGCACCGTTGCCGACCGCGGCGGCGACGTCAACGAACGCACCCGTCACGCACATGCCTATCGCTCACGACGCAGCGGCGGGCGCGGATTCGGGCATTGCAATCAAGAACACGCTCTCGGCCGATGATTTTCGTCGCATGATGAACCAGATGAAGGGCGGAGCGCCGACTAAATCCACGCAAGCTGCGGCCCCCGCTTCACCCATACCGGCGCCGACCGTGCCGGCCGAGCAGAATACGGATGGAGCCCCGCTCGCCGCGAACTCAAAATTTACCTTTGAGAACTTTGTCTACGGCCCCGAAAACAGCCATGCCTATCGCTCGGCACTCAAGTTTGCCGCCCTCGCGGACGAGCGCGGCACATGCACATCACTGTTCATCTACGGCAAATCGGGCCTGGGCAAGACGCACCTGCTGCTTGCCATCAAAAACGAGCTCGCCGAGAAGTCGCCCGAGATCAAGGTCAAGTATGCCAACTCCCAGGCATATCTGGACGACCTGATGACCGAGTTCGACCGCCAAAAGAAGAGCAACGCCCCCATCATGCAGGCGTACCACGGCGTGGACGTGCTCATCATCGATGACATCCAAAACATCATCGGCAAGCGCGCGAGCGTGGACTACTTTTTCCAGCTCATGGACGAGTTCATCCGCAACAACAAGAAGGTCGTCATCGCGGCAGACCGTGCCCCCAAGGACCTGAGCATGGACGAGCGTCTGACCAGCCGCTTCAACGCCGGCATGCTCTGCCTGGTCGCAGAGCCCAGCTACGAGATGAAATACAAGATCTTGCAGCGCTATTACGAGAACACCATCGTCGCCGCTCCCGAGGCAGGCGACGACTCGCTGCTGGCGGCCTATGGGGGCGACGGCGGACACCTGACCGACGAGCACTTTAAACACATGGCCGAGGTCTCGGGCACCAACATCCGCGAACTCGAGAGCTTTTGCGAGCGCTGCGCCGGCGAGGCGGGCGACCGCGAGCGCGAGGGCGGGGAGCTCACCTTTGACGATATCGACGCCATCGCCAGCCAGTACTTCGACACATCGGCCAAAAAGATCAACGTCCAGACGGTTCAGTCCGTCATCGAAGAGCAGTACGGCGTGACGCACGAGGAGCTCATCGGCCCGCGTCGCAACGCCAATATCGCCAAAGCACGCCATATCGCTATCTACCTGGCCATCGAGATGTGCGAGATGACGACCACGGCGGTGGGCGCCGAATTTGGCAACCGCAACCACTCGACCGTCAGCACGAGCTACAAAAAGGTCCAGAAGATGATCCAGGAAGACCGTACCGTCACCGAAGACCTCAAATCGCTGCGCGATAAAATTACACTGCGCTCGTAGGGAAATAGAGACACCTGTTGAAAACTTGTCGAAACCATGGGCATAAGGTGTCTAAAACCCAACCCGCGGTGGTGAAAAGTTTTGCGCAGGTTTTGAACGTGGAAAACCACCCCCGTTGCACACAGGTTGCTGTCGATTCTCTTTCTGGGTCTGACCTGCGTCTTTGGGAGTAATCAACAGTTTCGTCAGTGCTATTACTATTATTAAGATATTTATATCTAAAGAAAGGTATTAAAAGATGAAGTTCACCGTCAGCCAGAGCTCGCTTACACAAGCCATCGGCGTCGTTATGAAGGGTGTCGCTTCGGCGTCCACCCTTCCCATCCTGTCGGGCGTGCTCGTCAAGGCGCAAGACGGCATCTTGGAATTCCAGACCTCTAACTACACCATCTCGATCCGTCATCGCATCGCGGCGCATGTCGAAGAAGAGGGTGAGATGGTTATCCCCTGTAAGATGCTCTCCAATATCACCAAGACCCTCCCCGATGCCCCGGTCACCTTTGAGCTGTCCGAGCGCCAGGTGCTGATTGGTTGCGAGAAGAGCTCTTTTAGGCTGAACACGCTCGATGTCAATGACTTCCCCGAGTTTCCGGCCTATGCCATCGAGAGTGCCGTGGAGCTGCCGACCGATATCTTGTCCGAAATGGTCGGCCGCGTGTGGCGCGTCACCTCGACCGACAAGGCCCGCCCCATTCTGGGTGGCGTGCACATGAAGGTCGAGAACAACACCGTGCGCCTGGTGGCGACCGATTCCTTCCGCTTGGCCGTGTGCGATACGCAGGTCGAGACCTCGACTCTCGAGGGCTCCTTTGAACTCAACGTTCCGGCCGACGCCTTTAACGACGCGCTGAACATCATGGCCAGCCAGGCGACCATCATGATCGGGGCTACCGACACCCAGGTCGTCTTCGAGGCCGGCAACACCACCTACGTGTCGCGCCGTATCGAGGGCATGTACCCCAACTACAAGCAGCTCATCCCCGATTCGTGCGTGACGTGCGTCAAGATCGACGTCGCCGCCTTTAACGCCGCCCTCAAGCGCGTGGCCGTTATCGCGAGCGCCAACCCCGCCGTCAAGTTCGAGATCGATGTCGAGAACGGGCAGATGGGCCTGTCCTCCATTTCCAATGACCAGGACCTTGCGCAGGAGACGATCGATGTCGAGGCCGAGGGCGAGTCGGGCACCATCGCCTTCAACTACCACTACATCTTTGGCTGCCTCAATGCCCTGTCCAAGGAGAAGGAGATCACGCTGGAGCTCAAGAGCTACTCGCAGGCGGGCATCTTCAAGTCCTACGACAAGATCAACTACCTGTACCTGGTCATGCCGGTCCGCATCTAGCAACTGCCCTATGACCATGTTCGCCCGCGATCTTTCCGTCGCGCACTACCGCAGCTTCGATAGCTATCGCCTTGCCCTGGACGAGGGCGTGACGATACTTGCGGGACCCAACGCGGCGGGAAAGACCAATCTCATAGAGGCGCTGCAGCTGCTGACGAGCGGCGCCTCGTTTAGGCATCCGACCGCAGCCGAGCTCGTCCATGACGGCGTGGGCTCGTGCAAGGTCGAGCTGAGGCTCGAGGGCGACGGCCGCGTGCTTGATATGGGATTGAGCGCGGAGGACGGTAAACGCTCGTTTAGCCGCAACGGCAAGAGATGCTCTGCCGCCGGTGTGCGCGGGGTTCTGCCGAGCGTGCTGTTTTGCCCCGACCATCTGGACATGGTTAAGCGAGGCGCCAGTGTGCGCCGCGCCGCCCTCGACGACTTTGGCATGCAACTGAGCGCACGCTATGCCGATCTTGCGAGCACCTATGGTCGCTGCGTGACCCAGCGTAACGCCTTGCTCAAGGAGGCCTGGTGCTGCCGCGAGATGCTCGGCGCGTGGAACGATTCGATTGCCCGCGCGGGCGCGGCTCTGCTCGTGCACCGGTTGGCCCTGCTCGACCGGCTGGCGGGCCATGTGCGTACTGCCTACGGGCAAGTGGCGTCCGGTGAAGCCGCCAACGTGTCCTATGCGTCCACGCTGGGGGATTTGCCCCAGGTCGATGATCGCGAAGAGCTGAAGGGCTGGGCGTACGAGCGCATGCTGGCTGCCCTTGATGAGCACGCCGACGAGGAAATTCGCCGCGGCGTGACGTTGGTGGGACCGCATCGCGACGAGATTGAGTTTGCTGTGGCGGGTCGCTCCGCCCGTTCATTTGCCAGCCAAGGTCAGCAGCGAACGTTGGTTCTGGCCTGGAAGGTGGCGGAGGTGGCCGTGGCTCGCGATGTCCTGGGCACCGCCCCACTGCTGCTTTTGGACGACGTGATGAGCGAACTCGACGGCGAACGCCGCGGTGCTTTCCTGCGGCTGATCGGCGATGATATCCAGACGGTCATAACCACGACCAACCTGGGGTACTTTACCGATGACCTGCTTGATCGAGCCAAGGTGGTGAGCATGGGTGAGACGTGCTAATTACGAGCGCGAGAGCGAAACGGTCGCCTTCAGTGGCTTGTTGAACGCAGAGCGCCAGCGCATCCTGGCGGCTGCGACCCCTGAGCGCCGTGCGCAGATGGAGGCCGCCGAGGAGTCGCGCGCGGTCTATCGCGCGTGGAACGCGGTGTGCTCGGGCACGCGCGAGGGGCGGCATGTGACGGGCCTGCGCTACCTGCCCGAGTCCAATGAGCTGCTGGTATATCTCGACTCGCCCTCGTGGACGCAGGAAATGACGTTGTTGCGCGAGATCATCCGCGCGCGCATGGAGCGCGCCGGTGCGCATGTGGATGGCCTGGTGTTCAAAACCACCGCGCCCGGTCACACGCCGCCCGCCGCCAAGGAGCGCCTTCGCCCAGCGGCGACCGAGCGCCCGCCGGCCCCACACGCCGACCTCAGCGATGCCGAGCGCACCGAGATTGAGCGCCAAGTGGCGCCCATCGAAGACCAAAAACTGCGCGAGGCCCTCGAGAACGCCATGAGAGCCAGTGCCGAGTGGGCCAAGGGCGTGCAAAGCAAAAAAGAGCCTTAAATCGCATCTGGTGGCCTTGTAGAGCCAAATACCCTCGTTCCCGAGGGTATTTTTTTACGATAAACTAGTAAGGCTGTACACATTTTCTTGACTGAAGGAGGACGTGTGGCAAACGAAAACGATTACGATGGCGGCGAGATTAAGATTCTCGAAGGTCTCGAGGCCGTTCGTAAGCGCCCGGGCATGTATATCGGCTCGACGAGCGCCAGCGGTCTGCATCACCTGGTGTGGGAGATCGTTGACAACTCCGTCGACGAGGCCATGGCCGGTTTCTGCACCGAGATCCAGGTGACGGTCCACGCCGACAACTCCATCACGGTCGTCGACAACGGGCGCGGTATCCCCGTCGACGAGCACCCTGTTAAAAAGATCCCGACGCTCGAGGTCGTCATGACGATTTTGCACGCCGGCGGTAAGTTCGATAATTCGGCCTATAAGGTCTCGGGCGGCCTGCACGGCGTTGGCATCTCCGTCGTCAACGCACTGTCCAAGCGCGTGGTCGTTCAGGTTCGTCGCGACGGCAACACCTACGAGATGGAGTTCTCGCGCGGCAAGACCGTCAAGAAGATGGAGGTCGTGGGCACCTCGGATTCGACGGGCACCACCGTCACCTTCTGGCCCGACGACGAGATCTTCGAGACCTGCATTTACGATTTCGATACGCTGCACAACCGTCTGCAGGAGACGGCGTTCCTCAATAAGAACCTCAAAATCGTGCTGACTGACGAGCGCGAGTCTACTCCCCACGTGGAGGAGTTTTGCTACGAGGGCGGCATCATCGACTTCGTCAAGTTCCTTAACGAGGGCAAGGACGTCCCCGAGGCCTTTAAGGAGCCTATCTACATCGAGGGCAAATCGGACCCGGACGCACCTGTGGCCAAGATGGGCGAGGTTGAGGTTTCCCTGCAGTGGAATAGCGGCTACGGCGAGAACGTCATGTCGTTTGCCAACGACATCTACACCCCCGAGGGCGGCATGCACCTTGAGGGCTTCCGCACCGCGCTCACCCGCGTGATCAACGACTATGCGCGCAAGCAGAACCTGCTCAAGGAAAAAGACGCCAATCTGACCGGCGACGATGTGCGCGAGGGCCTTTCGGCCGTTATCTCGGTCAAGCTGCCCGATCCGCAGTTTGAGGGCCAGACCAAGGCCAAGCTCGGCAGCTCCTATATGCGCGCGCTGACGCTCAAGATCGTGACCGACGGCCTTGCCGATTACCTCGAGGAGCACCCTAAGCCCGCTCGCGAGATCGTCAAGAAGGCGCAGCAGGCCTGCAAGGCGCGCAATGCCGCCCGCAAGGCGCGCGAGGCGACCCGCCGCAAGAGCCTGCTCGAGACGGCGTCCCTGCCCGGTAAGCTCGCCGACTGCTCGGTGCGCGATGCCGAGCTGACCGAGCTCTTCATCGTAGAGGGCGACTCGGCAGGCGGTTCGGCCAAGGACGGCCGTCGCCGAGACATCCAGGCGATTCTGCCCCTGCGCGGCAAGATTTTGAACGTCGAGCGCGTTGGTGACCATCGCGCGTTCTCGAGTGACACCATCCAGTCGCTGATTACCGCGATCGGCTGCGGCGTCACGACGAGTGCCGGCGACGGCGGCGATTTCGATATCACCAAGGCGCGCTACCACAAGATCATCATCATGACCGATGCAGACGTCGACGGCGCGCATATCCGCATCCTGCTGCTGACGTTCTTCTACAAGTACATGCGTCCGCTGATCGATGCCGGCTACGTCTATGTTGCCTGCCCGCCCATCTTTGGCATTAAGGTGCGCAACAAGATCCACTACGTGTATCCCAACGGCCGCCAGCCCGAAGACGAGATCCTGCGCGATACCATCCAGAGTCTGGGCCTGAACCCCGACGATAACGACGAGGACGGCAAGGCCAAGGACGGCAAGATCACCAAAAAGCGCAAGGGCTATACCGTCCAGCGCTACAAGGGCCTGGGCGAGATGGACCCCAAACAGCTTGCCTCGACGACGATGGACCCAAAGACCCGCATTCTGCAGCGTGTGTCGATCGAGGACGCCGTGGTGGCGGACCGCGCCGTGCGCGAGCTGATGGGTTCCGAGGTCGGCTATCGCCGCGAGTACATCGAGAAGCATGCACATGATGCACGATTCCTTGACGCTTAAGAGGAGGTAACGTGGCAGACGATATCAACAATAACGAGGGTATGGACGAGGCCGGCGATGCCGGTATGCCCGATGATCTGAAGCGCCTGCTTGCCCGTGCTGAGCAGGGCGAGGACGGCGATCCGGACGCCTATAACCCCGATGCCGATGATGATGAGGAAGAGGACGACGACGGTGAGCTCGAGGAGAGCTTTGGCGAAGTCGATCGTGGCGCCTCGGCCGGCGAGGACATCAACGGCGGCCAGCTCCAGATTTCGGAGTTCGGTCGCGAGATGAAGCAGTCGTTCATCGAGTATTCGATGTCGGTTATCACAGCGCGTGCCCTGCCGGACGTGCGCGACGGCTTAAAGCCGGTACACCGCCGCATCCTGTACGCGATGAACGAGAGCGGCATCTACCCCAACCGCCCACACAAAAAGTCGGCCTGGACGGTCGGCGAAGTTATCGGTAAGTACCACCCGCACGGTGACTCTGCGGTCTACGAGGCCATGGTCCGCCTGGCGCAGTGGTTCTCCATGCGCACGCCGCTCATCGACGGTCACGGCAACTTCGGCAACATCGATGGCGACGGCGCGGCGGCCATGCGTTACACCGAGAGCCGCCTGGCCAAGCCCGCCATGGAACTGCTGCGTGACTTGCAGAAGGATACCGTCGACTGGCAGCCCAACTACGACGAATCGCTCGCCGAGCCCGTGGCACTGCCTGCGCGCTTCCCCAACCTGCTGGTCAACGGCAGCCAGGGCATCGCCGTCGGCATGGCCACCAACATCGCCCCGCATAACCTCACCGAGGCGATCGAGGCCACCTGCTACCTGATCGACAACCCCGACGCCACCGTCGACGAGCTCATGCAGATCATACCCGGTCCGGACTTCCCCACCGGCGCCATCATCATGGGCAGCGCCGGCATTAAGCAGAGCTACGAGACCGGCCGCGGCTCCATTACCGTGCGTGCCAAGGCACATGTGGAGTCCACCAAGACCGGCCGCAGCCGCCTGGTCTTTACCGAGATTCCCTACATGGTCAACAAGGGCACCCTGCAGGAGAAGATCGCCCAACTCGTCAACGACAAGCGCATTGAGGGCATCTCGGATATGCGCGATGAGTCCAACCAGAAGGGCATCCGTCTGGTCATCGAGCTCAAGAAGGGCGTCATTCCGCAGGTCGTGCTCAACAACCTGTATAAGTACACCTCGCTGCAGACGACCTTTGGCGCCAACAACCTGGCACTCGTCAACGGCGTTCCCAAATGCCTGAGCCTGCGCGAGATGCTGCAGCACTACATCGACCACCAGGTCGACGTCGTCACCCGCCGCACCCGCTTCGACCTTAAGAAGGCCCAGGCCCGCGCGCATATCCTCGAGGGCTACCTGATGGCCCTTGACCATATCGACGAGGTCATCAGCATCATCCGCTCCTCGCAGACCGACTCCGAGGCCAGCAGCCGACTGATCGAGCGCTTTGGCTTTACGCCCGAGCAGACCACGGCCATCCTCGAGATGAAGCTGCGCCGCCTGACCGGCCTGGAGCGCGACAAGATCCAAGAAGAGTTGGACGGCCTGCGCCGCGCCATCGCCTACTACGAGGACCTGCTGGCGCACGAGGAGAAGATTCTGGGCGTCATCAAGGAAGAGATGCGCGAGATCTCCAAGAAGTTTGGCGACAAGCGCCGTACCGAAATCAGCCAGGTTGAGAAGGACTTGGATGTCGAGGACCTCATCGCCGACGAGGATATGGTCGTGACCATCACCCACACCGGCTACGTTAAGCGTATCCCAGTGGCTGCCTACCGTGCCCAGAAGCGCGGTGGCAAGGGCGTGTCGGGCGTCAACCTCAAAGAGGACGACGTTATCGATGAGATGTTCATCGCGTCCACGCACGAGTACGTGCTGTTCTTCTCGAGCAAGGGCAAGGTCTATCGCCTGAAGGTGCACGAGCTGCCGGTGGGTACGCGCCAGGCGCGCGGTACCGCGATCGTCAACCTGCTGCCCTTCGAGGAAGGCGAGAAGATCGCGAGCGTCATCAGCTGCCGCGAGTTCCCGGCCGACGAGTACCTGATGTTTGCCACCAAGAGCGGCATGGTCAAAAAGACCGTGATGAGCGCATATGACCGCAGCCGTCGCGACGGCCTGATCGCTATCAACCTGCGTGACGACGACGCGCTGCTGAACGTGCGCCGCGTGCGCGAGGGCGACAAGATTATCCTGGCCACCACCGCGGGCAAGGCGATCATGTTCTCCGAGGAGCAGGTGCGCGCCACCGGCCGCGATACCAGCGGCGTTCGCGGTATCGGTCTGAAGGACGGCGTGAGCGTTCTGGGCATGGAAGTCACTAACGGCAACGGCGATCTATTCGTCATCACCGAGCGCGGCTACGGCAAGCGCACGCCGGTCGCGGACTACCCGGAGCAGAATCGCGGCGGTCAGGGCGTCTACACCATTCAAATGACCGAGCGTAAGGGTAACCTCGCGGCCATGAAGACGGTGGGCCCGCAGCACGAGCTGTTCATCGTGACGGAGGGCGCGACGGTCATTCGCGTCAAGACCGACGAGATCAGCCAGACCGGCCGCGCCACCCAGGGCGTCAAGATGATGACCGTCGACGACAACGACCGCATCTGCGCCGTGGCCCGCATGACGGCCGCCAAAGAGAGGCCCGAAGGCGAAGCCATAGAAAACGGCTCCGCCCCCGAAGAAACCCCTGTCGATCTAGGCGACGGCAACGACATGCCGGAAGATCTCCTTGACGAGTAAGAGGCCCTAACTGTTAGAAAATATCAGACCCCATATATCGGCGGTCGGCGCACTGCGCGCCGACCGCTTTTTTGAAAATTGAACCCCGCGTCGGCCCCGGCTGCCCGACGGCATGCGAAGTCGATCGCGAGTTCCGCACGAGCCGGAGAGCACTTAATGTGCTCTCCGTGCGAGCAGGACTGTCCGAGCAGGCGACTTCGCATGCCGCCGGGCAGCCGGGGCCGACACCTCTCAAAGATTTTCAAAAAAGTTGTTGACGCGCGCGTAACGACTCGTCTAATATATCCCTTGCGCGATGGACCTGTAGCTCAGTTGGTTAGAGCGTCCGGCTGATAACCGGGAGGTCACAAGTTCGAATCTTGTCAGGTCCACCACTTTCTTTCGCAATAAACACCCCAGCGAGAGCCGAGTCGCCGCTGGGGTGTTTATTACTGTCTCCGTGGGGGTTTAGCTCAGCTGGGAGAGCGCGGGCTTTGCAAGCCTGAGGTCAGGGGTTCGATCCCCCTAACCTCCACCATGATGGACCTGTAGCTCAGTTGGTTAGAGCGTCCGGCTGATAACCGGGAGGTCACAAGTTCGAATCTTGTCAGGTCCACCATCAAAACTGTGAAGAGCCCTGAGGCGTTGCCTCGGGGCTTTTTTCTTGTCTGCGATAAATCTCATTTTGGTTTTGTGTGCTGTGCGAAAGATTGGGTAGTATAGCTATTCAATGCGGCGGGCTGCCGCGTGTTAACCGCTACGTACCGGAGGTGTTCCATGGTTCGTGTCGACATAGAGACCATCGTCATGGCCGCCGGTCCCGTGCCATCGCTTATCGTGCTTCGCGAGCGCTGCAGCAAATCGGACTCGCCCGCGCCGCTGCGTTCCCTTTCCATTCAGACTGGTTCGTTTGAAGCTGCTGCCATTAGCCGCGGCATCGATAGCGGCCGCGCCGAGCGCCCGATTACCCATGACCTGTTGCTCGATACTGTTGGCGCCCTGGGCGCCAAGCTCGAGCGCATCGAGATCGTTCGCGCCGAGCCGCCGGTGTTCTACGCGACGATCGTCGTACTGGCCGATGGTGACGAGCGCAAGATCGACGCCCGCCCCAGTGATGCCATTGCCCTTGCCGTGCGCAGCAATGCCCCCATGTTTGTGGAGGACGACATCATGAATCGCCTGGGCACTGTTTCTACCCACGCCGAGGAAGTCGACGACGAGCAGGAGTTCGAGAAGTTCGACGAGTTCGTCCATACGCTCTCCCCCGATGACTTTTAAATGTCTGGCACGCGAGCGGAGAGGTCGCTGATGGGTACCCGCGTATCGGCTGAAGCGGCTGCAATCGCCCGCGAGGCCCAGATGCGCTCGGAGGCTTCTGAGGCGGCTCGCATTGCCTATGTGACGCAGGCCCGCACGCTTCGCGAACGCCGCGGCTCGTTTATCAAGATGGTTGTCATCTCCGCCCTTGTTGCGGCAATCTGCTCGCGCCTTCGTGGTACAGTTGGTGCGCTTGGGTTTTCGATCTCTACGGGCCTGGTGATCTGGGGCGTGGTCGATGCGGTAATGCTGACCAGTCAGATCAAGGTACTCGACAAGCGCGCGATGGATATGATGCGCGCCCGCGACGCTGCCGCCAAGATCGCTGCTGAGGCACAAGAATTGTAACGACGCCAGACTCGATGGGAAGGTCTAAAGATGGCACAGGATATGCAGGACGCCGGTAACGTCTCCGCCGAGCTCGACGCCATGGTGTGCGATCTGATCGGCGCGTTCTTGGACGACCTTGCCGCCGGTGAAAACCCTGGCGTGGTCGTGGCAATTGAGGACGCCGCTTCCAACCGTTATCTGGCGGCGCTCGATGAGGATGGCGAAGAGGCGTGCCTCGAGGCGGCCACCAACTTTATCTCCGAGCACAAGATGGGTCTTAAGGACGAGGGCCTGGGCCGTATCGCTCGCTATGCCATCGGCTACACCGGCTGCGTCGAGATTGACGGCGGCTATCACGATGCTCTGCTCGTGAGCTTCTTCGAAACCACGCTCGAGAGTGGTTTTTCGGCATATGTGCTGTATGAGGGCATGGGCGCCGGCGATGGTTTTATGTGGAGCGACCCTGAACCTGCAGGTGAGGAAACCCCTCTCATCTAAAATCGCTAAAATAAACGAGTTTTCGGTAAAAGGCTCAATATTCCCGCTGAGCGTTGTATCGCTGGGCGGGCCGCATACGCGTGCCGGTTGTATATAGATAGAAGATAGGGGAACTACATGCGCGTAGACAATCTGAGGAACATCGCCATCATCGCTCACGTCGACCATGGCAAGACGACGATGGTCGACAAGCTCCTGCGTGCCACGGACGCCTTCCGTGCCAACCAGCAGGTCGAGGACCGCGTCCTGGATTCCAACGACCAGGAGCGCGAGCGCGGCATTACGATTCTCGCCAAGAACATCTCTATCGAGTACAAGGACGTCAAGATCAACGTCATCGACACCCCGGGCCACGCCGACTTTGGCGGCGAGGTCGAGCGCGTGCTGCGTATGGCCGACGGCGCCCTGCTGCTGGTCGACGCCTTTGAGGGCCCCATGCCCCAGACCCGCTTCGTGCTGCGTCACGCTATCGACACCGGCCTTAAGATCATGATCGTCATCAACAAGATCGACCGTCCGGGCGCCAACCCCGAGAAGGCCTACAACGACTGCCTGGACCTCATGGCCGACCTGGGCGCCACCGACGACCAGCTTGAGTTCGCCATGGAGCACGTGGTCTACGCCAGCGCCATGAATGGCTTTGCCCGCCTTGATCCCAACGACGGCAACATGGACATGTATCCGCTGCTCGATATGATCATCGACGACATGCCCGCGCCCGAGGTTGACGAGAACGCTCCGCTGGCCATGCAGTGCGTGACCATCGACCACTCCAACTTCGTTGGCCGTATCGGCATCGGTCGCGTGTATTCCGGCGCCATCCATCAGGGCGACCAGATTCTGGTTGTGAAGAACGACGGCTCCAGCGCCACCGCTACCGTCAAGCAGCTCTTTACCTTCGACTACCTGGGCCGCACCGAGTGCCAGGAAGTCGGCGCCGGCGACATCGCCGCCGTCGTGGGCATCGACCGCACCGATATCGGCGATGTCTACACCGATCCCGAGAACCCCGTCGAGCTCGAGCCCATCGAGATCGACCCGCCGACCCTGTCCATCGTCTTCGAGGCTTCGACCTCCCCGCTCGTCGGTCGCGACGGAGACATCGTGGGCGCCCGTCAGCTCAAGGAGCGCCTGTTCAACGAGGCCGAGAACAACGTGACCATGAAGATCGAGGAGCTCGAGGACAAGAGCGGCGTCGAGGTCTCGGGCCGCGGCATTCTGCACCTGTCCGTTCTGATGGAGTCCATGCGCCGCGAGGGCTTTGAGTTCCAGGTCGGCCGTCCCCGCGTTCTGTTTAAGAAGGACGAGAACGGCAACAAGATGGAGCCTGTCGAGCAGGCCGTCGTTGAGTGCCCGGACGAGTACTCGGGCAAGGTCGTTGAGGTCTTCGGTACCTCCGGTGGCATCATGACGAGCATGGATACCTCGGGTATCGTGACGCACCTCGAGTTTAAGATCCCGACCCGCGGCATCATGGGCCTTAAGAACCGCATCATGAACGTCACCCACGGCGAGGGCGTGTTCTACCACACCTTCCTGGAGTACGGTCCCTACGCCGGCGAGATCGGCAACCGTCAGAACGGCGCAATGATCTCCATGACCACCGAGAAGGCCGTTGCCTATGCTCTGGGTACGCTGCAGGAGCGCGGCCAGCTTTTTGTTGAGCCGGGCACCGAGTGCTACGAGGGCATGATCGTGGGCGAGCGCAGCAAGGCTGGCGACATGGTCGTCAACATCGCCCGTACCAAGAACCTGGGCAACCAGCGTTCCTCGACCTCCGATATCTCCGTTCAGCTGGTGCCGCCCCGCACCTTCTCGCTGGAGGAGGCGCTGGAGTACATCGCCGACGACGAGCTGGTTGAGATTACCCCCAAGAACATCCGCCTGCGCAAGCGCCTGCTCAACGCCACCGACCGCAAGAAGGCCGCCGTCCGCGCCGGCCAGGTCAACAAATAAGCGCTGGACTTTATAGCGTCTAACAAGAAAGGGCGTCGACCGTAATGGTCGGCGCCCTTTTTGTGCATAGGGACTGAGCTGGTCTGCACCACCACAAAGGTGCCTGGTCCCTTTGTGGTGGTTGGCGGCTAAGCGGTGGGGAGTCCTGGCGTGTTAGCCGGCTGCTGCGGCTTGACGCGGGCGTTGCGCCAGATGATTTGGATGATGTAACCGAGCATAAAGACAAAGGCCACGCCGCTGATGAAGTCACCTACGAGGGGAAGCCCCGTGAGGGCGCCTGCGATTACGCCGCCCACGGCTGCCATGGCGTAGCGGTTTTGGTTGTGTCCAACCATGCGGGCGATCGCGCACCCCGCAAAGGCACTCGACATCAACGCGATGCCGATAACGCCGCACAAGAGGGTTCCGGCAAGCGACAGACCAGCGATAGAGATAATCAGCAGTAGGACGGCGGGGACGATAGCAATCGTGCCCAGAAGACCGCTCACCCACAGGGGCATGGAGCGCTGGTGGAGCATGCCGGCGGCGCTGGCGGTCGCGCGCGGAAAGATGAGCTCGAGCAGCAGAGCGACAAAGCAGGTCGAGAGTGCCGCGGCGACGATACCGCCGATGACATCGTTAACGGTGGAAGTATCCTCGTTCTCGGTGCGGTCGATCTTGAGCGCACCGACCTCGGCTCCCGCGGCGCGCTCGGGGTCCTCGGAGACGTGCGCGTTCACGGTGCCGGTGATGTGGGCGTTCTTGCCCAGGATGAGCTTGTCGGCCCAAACCTCGACATCGCCCTTGACGGTGCCATCGATGGTCACCGTGTCGCCCGCAAGCGCTGCCGACTTGGTGGAGCCTCGCAGGGCAACCGTCTCGCCTATCGCGTAGAAACAGTTGGCGGTGCTGTCGGAATTGAGCACGACATGCTGGCCAGCGACGGTCACGCTGCCATCAACCGTGGTCTTGGCAATGTCGATGGTGCGTGCCGCCAGACGGACGGCGCCGCCCACTGTGCAGTCACGGATCGAGAGGGTATCGCCCGCGGCGATGATATCGCGGCCGATGGACACATCATCCAAGTTGAGGGCCTGACCTGCCCAGTACAGGTCACCTTCGACGCCGGACGGATTGGCGTCATTGTCGGTCGCAAGTACGTTTCCTGCGGTGTCCGTGCCGGCGAACGACGCCGTGGGAAGCACGGTGATCGCCAGCGCGATGAGCGCGAATAGGATGGTGATGCGGCCCCATGCTTTACGGCGCTGGGTCAACGGGAGTTGATTGCAGGGCATAGTGAATCCTTCGTTAGATACTCGGCATATACCTAACAGGGTACCCAACGCGTGGGCGCTCTAAAAGAACCTCTCGGTTGCATTTCGAAGGATGAGCCCGCGCTACCTACTTTTTGCGATGCAAAAAGCGTGCGATGTCATCCTCGGTGGGGCTTTTGATATCAAAGCGCAGCGACAGCCAGCGTAGTCCCATGGTCACCACGACGCAAACGACCAGTGCGACGACATTGCTGACCAAGCCGCTCATGACAAGGCAAACATAGCTTGCCGATCCGGCGATGGCCGCGATGGCATAGAAGTTGGTGCGCTGGAAGATACCCGGCACCACACCCATAAAACCATCTCGCAGCATGCCGCCGCCCACCGCGGTAAAAAAGCCCATCATGATGCACACCGCCGGCGCAAAGCCGTAGACCAGCGCCTTGTCTGCGCCGGTTGCCGCATAAATACCCACCGAGATGATATCGAGCAGGGGAATGAGCTTTTCGGGCTTGTCGACGATTGCCGGGAAGATGTAGATGATGGCCGCGGTGGCGATGGAGAGCGGGAGCGCCATCGGTTGGTTGAGGATGTAGACGTTGCCCACCTGCAGCGTCATATCGCGCAAAAGACCGCCGCCCAGTCCACAGACCACGGCGAGCGCGACGGCGCCCACCAGGTCGAGTTTGTGCTCGCGTGCGACCAACACGCCCGAGATCGATGCCGCGACGACGGCGAACATCTCGAGCCAAAACGGGATGGCAACCATGGCATCCGAGGCGTGTGCGGTAACGATCATAGCGGCGGCAACGGGCAAGATGGGGTCCTTTGAGTTACGGGTTTAGACAATGCCCGTACATAGTACATGTTCGGCGCCGATTGCGACCCTATTGCTCGGCAAACGGTCGGGACTGGGTACGGTCATAGGTTCCATGTTTGGGGATCCGGGTTGATGCTGAACGCGATGGGGGCGTGGTCGAATAGGAGGGATGTCCAAATTTTGAGCTTTGCTCAAAATTTATCCGGTCGGCTTACGCCGACCGCGCTGCGCTAAAAACGCGCCACTGGCGCGTTTTCTTTACGCTTTGCGCCCTGGCGGGTTCGAATCCCTCCTCCTCCGTCGTATTTGCTTGTAAGGGACTTAAAAGAAAAAAGCCCCCGATCTGGGAGCTTTCTCAACCAAAATGGCGGAGGAGGAGGGATTCGAACCCTCGTGACCTTATACAGGCCAAACGGTTTTCGAGACCGCCGCATTCAACCACTCTGCCACCCCTCCGCGTGGGGTAAAAACAAAGCAGGCTCGAAGGCCTGCTTTGGAATTAACTGGCGGAGAGTCAGGGATTTGAACCCTGGAGACGCTTTTGACGCCTACACGATTTCCAATCGTGCTCCTTCGGCCACTCGGACAACTCTCCGTTAAATGCGAAAGTCAGTATACACGAGGAATCGCAAAGTGCAAACAGAAAAGTTGGCATTTTTTAAAACGCTTGGCCGCGTTTGGCGTTGCAGCGGGGTTTGAGATGCCAAAAAACGGCTTCCGACCAGCGTAGTTGATCAACTCAATTGTTCAAAAGGGGTATTTATAAGCGATTTGGCAATGAATTTAAAAATCTTTGGGTGGTGCTGTGGGCCACTGGTATGCATTTTGCGACCACAACCATGCGCCCGTTGACCTGCGACTTGGCTCAGCTTGTCCTCACGGCACCGTATCTTGTCCACAGATCCGTCAAGCTTTTGGTCAGCATTTGGTTGGAATGCGCATGAAACGTCGTGCGAGTATGGGCATATGTGGAGGTCATGAGGTTGTAGCTGCATATTCTTGCAGCCTAGGAGGTTGAAAGATATTATTACCAAGTCTTTTCCTGCTTCAGGCGCACCTTCACGACCTGAAGCCACATTTGCCCAGAGGAGGTGACAATATGAAGGCTTATGAACTGCTGTTCTTTGTTGACCCGTCGCTCGACCCCGAGACTCGTCTCGCTGTTATGAAGCGTATCGATACCACGATCGCTGAGGGCGCTGGCAAGGTCGACTCCGTTGACGAGTGGGGCAAGCGCAAGCTCGCCTACGAGATCAACGACCTCACCGATGGTGACTACACCCTCATCAACTTCCACGCAGATCCTACCCAGATCGCCGAGCTTGATCGCGTCCTGCGCATCACCGACGCTGTGGTCCGCCACATGATCGTCCGTCGCGACGACCAGGAGTAAGACTGTCGTTTTGGACTGGGCTTGTGCCCCAAGAGGAAGTAGTGAGTTATGAGCATCAATCGAGTGAACATCACCGGTAACCTCACCCGCGATCCCGAGCTGCGCGCCACCGCCGGCGGAACCCAGGTTCTGTCCTTTGGCGTCGCCGTCAACGATCGTCGCCGTAACGCGCAGACTGGCGAGTGGGAGGACTATCCCAACTTTGTCGACTGCACCATGTTCGGCACCCGCGCCGAGGCCGTGAGCCGTTTCCTGGCAAAGGGAAACAAGGTCGCGATCGAGGGCAAGCTGCGCTACAGCTCTTGGGAGCGCGACGGCCAGCGCCGGAGCAAGCTTGAGGTCATCGTCGATGAGATCGAGTTTATGAGCTCCCGTGGTGGCCAGGGTGGCTACGATCAGGGCGGTTACGCCCCCGCAGCTCCCGCGCCCGCAGCACGTCCTGCCGCACCGGTGGCTACGCCGCCCGCGGTCGACGTCTACGATGAGGACATCCCGTTCTAAGGGTTGTTCACCTATTTTTGAGTGAGAGGCGGCTTCGGTTCGCCGAAGTTGCCAAATGAAAGGTATTTTGACATGGCTAATGATTTTTCTGCACGTCAGCCGCGTCGTAAGTACTGCCAGTTCTGCAAGGAGAACACTGAGTTCATCGACTATAAGGACACTCAGCTTCTCCGTAAGTACATGACCGACCGTGGCAAGATCAAGCCCCGTCGCGTCACTGGCGCTTGCACGCAGCATCAGCATGACATCGCCAACGCCATCAAGCGCGCCCGCGAGATGGCTCTCCTGCCGTACACCGTCCCCGTGGTTTCCTCTCGTGGCAACCGCGACCGCGGCTAAGAAGGGAGACGCATCATGAAGGTTATTCTTCTCGATGAGATCAAGGGCAAGGGCGGCGAGGGTGACGTCGTAGAGGTCGCTCAGGGTTACGCTGAGAACTTCCTGTTCCCCAAGAAGCTCGCTGTTGCCGCCACCAAGGGCAACCTCAAGCAGCTTGACGAGCGTCGCAACAACATCGCCAAGCGCGAGGCCGTCCGTCTGGCTACCGCCAACGAGACCAAGGCTGCCTTCGAGGGCAAGACGGTCACCGTTGACGTCAAGGTCGGCGACGAGGGCATCCTCTTTGGCTCCGTTACCGCCGCTATGATCGCTGACGCCATCAAGGCTCAGCTCGGTATGGACATCGACCGCAAGCGCGTCGAGCTCGGTAAGCCCATCAAGGTTGCCGGTGCCCACACCGTTGCCATCTCGCTGTACCGCGAGATCAAGGCCGAAGTTGTCGTTCTCGTCGGCGTTACCGCCGAGGAGCTCGCTGCCGAGGCTGAGGTCGAGGAGGCCGCTGAGGTCGCCGAGGCCGAGACCGCCGAGGTCGAGACTGAGGCTGCTGCCGAGTAGCATTTGCTGCAACGCAACAATCTTGTTCTAAGAAGGGCGCTCTGGGAAACCAGGGCGCCCTTTTGTTTTTTGCGCTGAGTGAGTGTCATGGTGAACGTTGCGTCGAAGTCCTATATACAGGACCGTTCATCCGTTTGGTTCGGTGATGATTGGCGGCGCGCGGCGCGTTTTGGGACCGTGGCTGATACTATGGATGCTCGCAAGCGATATGAATGAGGATGCTCATGGCATATGACGATAGGGAGACGGGGCTGACGGTCGAGGACCGCGGCTCAAAGTTGGGTCTTCCCCAAAACCAAGATGCAGAGGCCAATGTACTGGCCGCTATGCTGCTATCGCCCGAGGTGGTCGAAGAGGCCCAGGTCGAGCTGCAGCCCGATGATTTCTACCGGCCCATTCATAAGACCATCTACACCGCGATGGTCGATATGTACAACAGCCGCATTCCCATCGACTCCATCTCGCTGATCGATTACCTGCGAAGCATCAACAAGCTCGATGCCGTGGGCGGCGAGGCCTACATTTTGGAGCTGATGGGTCAGACTCTGTCGCTCGTGAACTGGCAGCACCATGCCGCCATCGTTCGTCGCGATTCGATGCTGCGCGAGCTGATCGGCGCCACCAACGAGATCAACGCGCTGGCATATAACGCCCCCACCGACACCAAAGAGGTCGTGGAGCTGGCCGAGAGCAAACTGCTCAAGGTCACGGCGCGCGAGGTCAAGTCGAGTTACAAGACGTTGACCGAGTTTATGGTGGAGGCCTATAACGAGGCCGAGGAAGTGTGCCAGGCCGGTGGTCAGGCGGCGGGCGTGCCCACCGGCTTTCCGTCACTCGACCGTATGCTCATGGGTTTTCGCGAGGGCCAGCTCATCATCATCGGCGCCCGCCCTGCCGTGGGTAAGACGTCGTTCGCTCTAAACCTGGCACTCAACGCTGCCGCTGCTGGTTATACCGTCGGCTTCTTCTCTCTGGAGATGTCGGGCAAGGAAATTGCCCAGCGTCTGATTTGCGCCTACGCCATGATCTCGATCAGTGACTTCCGCATGGGCCGCATTAGCCCCGAGCAGTGGGCCAATATCAACGAGGCCACGCAGACCTTGTCCAAGCTCGATATTCTGATTGACGATACGCCCGGCACCACAGTGACCGAGATTCGCGCCAAGAGCCGCCGCATGCTCCATAACAAGCAGAAGGCAATCATCATCCTGGACTACCTGCAGCTGGTGAGTCCTCCGCCGGGACGTCGCTCCGAGAGCCGTACCGTCGAGGTTTCGGAGATGTCGCGTGGCCTGAAGATCATGGCCAAGGAGCTCAAGATCCCGCTCATCGCGCTGTCGCAGCTCTCGCGTCAGGTCGAATCCCGTACCGGCAAGCGCCCGCAGCTTTCCGACCTTCGTGAATCGGGCTCCATCGAGCAGGACGCCGATATCGTCATGTTCTTGGACCGCTCCGCCGACGAGGCCGAAGCCTCGCGCGACGATCGACCCGACGAGGGCGTTACGCGCATCGTCGTGGCCAAGAACCGTTCGGGCCCGATCGGCGACGTCGACTTGATGTTCCTGCCGGCATCCACCAAGTTCTATGAGCTTGATGGGGCACATGCCGAGGAGTAGGACAGGCGCCCGTTGCACGGGTATACTGGGAATGTTTTGTGCTTCTGCGTGCCGGCGTGGCGCGTAGACAGTCCATGAATGTAAGGAGTAAACATGCCGTCAACCGTTTTGGTCGGTGCCCAGTGGGGCGATGAGGGCAAGGGTAAGATTTGCGACCTGGTCGCCGGCGACTTCGATGCCGTCGTGCGCTACTCGGGCGGCAACAATGCCGGTCACACCATCGTCGTCAACGGCAAGAAGTACGGCCTGCACCAGGTGCCTTCCGGCATCATGTATTCCGACCACGTGTCGGTGATCGGTAACGGCTGCGTCGTCAACCCCAAGGTTGTCCTTGAGGAGATCGACATGTTCGAGGCCGACGGCATCACCACCAAGAACCTCAAGATTAGCGGCAACGCGCATGTCATCATGCCGTACCACATTGATCTGGATGGCGCCTTTGAGCAGAAGCTCGGCAAGAAGAACATCGGTACCACCAAGCGCGGCATCGGTCCGTGCTATCAGGACAAGATGGCCCGCATTGGCCTTCGCATGCAGGACATGCTGGACGAGGCGCTGTTCCGCGACAAGCTGGAGACCGCTCTCGCCCGCGTGAACCCCGAGCTCGAGCTCATCTACAACCTGCCCACCTACACCGTGGACCAGATTTGCGACGAGTACCTGCCGATGGCCGAGCGCCTGCGTCCCTACATCACCGAGACGAGCCTGCTGCTCAACAACATGATCGATGAGGGCAAGGACCTGCTGTTTGAGGGCGCCCAGGCGACGCTGCTCGACATCGACCACGGCACCTATCCGTACGTGACGTCTTCCAACTGCACCGCCGGCGGCGCCATCACCGGCTCCGGCGTCGGTATGAAGAACGTCGACCGCGTGCTGGGCGTCATGAAGGCCTATATCACCCGCGTCGGTTCGGGCCCCATGCCCACCGAGCTTTCCTATGAGTCCGAGGCTGGCCACACGCTGACCGAGGAGGGCTATGAGTACGGTGTGACCACCGGTCGCCGTCGTCGTTGCGGCTGGTTTGACGGCCCTATCGCCAACTATGCCTCGCGCGTCAACGGCCTCACCGACATCGCCGTGACCAAGCTCGACGTGCTTTCGGCCTTCGACACCATCAAGGTGTGCGTGGCCTACGACGTCGATGGCGAGCGCTATACCAGCGTGCCCGAGCATCAGGTGCGCTTTGAGCATGCCAAGCCCATCTACGAGGAGCTCCCTGGCTGGAAGTGCGACATCACCGGTTGCCGCAGCTTTGACGAGCTGCCGCAGGAGGCTCAGGACTACGTGGCGTTTATCGAGGATCTGGCACACACCCGCGTGACGTTCATTGGCGTTGGCGCTGGTCGCGAGCAGATCATCAACCGATTCTGGAAGTAATCGGGGCTATTTGGTTATTGCGATATACCCCTTTGCAGCCCAAGCGGGCGGCCGAGGGGTATATTTGCTTGCAAAGGGCTCGCGCGGAGCGGGCCGTTAATCCATAGAGGAGGCACCCTTGAAGGCGGACACTCAAACCATCGACATCCTGTTGTTGGGCAGCGGCGGCCGTGAGCATGCTTTGGCAGCTAAGCTCGCGGCATCACCGCGCGCCGGCAAGCTCTACATCGCGCCGGGCAACGGCGGCACCGCGAGCTGTGGCGAGAACGTTGTTCTCGACGACTGCGATCCTGCGGCCGTGGCGGCGTTTGCTCAGAGCCACGGATGCGGACTCGTGGTAATTGGCCCCGAGGCTCCGCTCGTGGCGGGCGTGGCCGACGCCGTGCGCGCGGCGGGTATTCCCTGCTTTGGCCCGGGTGCCGAGGGCGCCCAGATGGAGGGCTCTAAGCTGTTCTCCAAGCAGCTCATGGAGCGTGCGGGCATTCCGACGGCAGCCTATGGTTCGTTTACCGACGAGGCTTCGGCTCTCGCCTACGTGCGCGAGCAGGGCGCCCCGCTGGTCGTCAAGGCCGACGGCCTTGCCGCGGGCAAGGGCGTTATCGTGGCGACCGAACTTGAGCAGGCCGAGGAGGCCGTGCGTGAGTGTTTTGGCGGCACCTTTGGCGATGCCGGCAACACCGTGGTTATCGAGGAGATGCTCGTTGGCCCCGAGTGCTCGCTGCTGGCCTTTACCGACGGCAAGACCGTTCGCCCCATGGCCACCTCGCAGGACCACAAGCGCGCGCTCGAGGGCGACAAGGGCCCCAACACCGGTGGCATGGGCGTCTACAGCCCGGTGCCCATCGTGACTGACGAGGAGCACGCCACGATGGTGAAGGTCATGGAGCAGACCGTGGCCGAGCTCGCTGTCGAGGGTATCGACTACCGCGGCTGCCTGTACGGCGGCTTTATGCTCACGCCTGCCGGCCCCAAGGTGCTGGAGTTCAATGCCCGCTTTGGCGACCCCGAGACGCAGGTCGTGCTGCCGCGCCTTAAGAACGACTTGGTCGAGGTCATGCTGGCTTGTGCCAACTGCGAGCTCGATCAGATTGAGCTCGACTGGCGTGACGAGTGGGCCGTGGCCGTTGTCCTGACGAGCGCGGGCTATCCCGGCAGCTACGAGAAGGGCAAGGTCATCACCGGTATCGCCGATGCCGAGGCCATGGAGAACGTGACCGTGTACCACGCGGGCACCGCCGTGGTGGACGGCCAGCTCGTGACCAATGGTGGCCGCGTGCTTGCCGTGACCGCTCTGGGCGACACGTTCGAGAACGCTCGCAACCTTGCCTACGAGGCCTGCGAGAAGATTGATTTTGAGGGCAAGACCCTGCGTCACGACATCGGCCTGCGCGCGCTGCGCGGCCGCGACGCCTGGGATGCCTAAAATCCGAGAGGAATGAGACGGATGGACGAGAAGAACGAAGAGCTCGTGGACGCGCAGATCGTCGAAGAGGACAGCCGCGTGTATGGGCACGCCGAGGGCGAGCCTGGTGGCGAGGTCGCTGACGAGCCGGCGCTGGTGCTGGGCGATGACGACCCGCACGATGCCGAGCTGCACGAGAAGATTCTTTCGGAGGAGTGCGCCTGGAAGGGCAAGATCCTCGACGTCCACCGTCTTGAGGTTGAGCTGCCCAACGGTCGCCGCAGCGCCCGCGATATCGTTCGCCATCCGGGTGCGGCGGCTGTTGTGGCACTGACCGAGAGCGGCAAGATCGTACTGGTGCGTCAGTACCGCACCGCCATCGACCGCGTGACGGTCGAGATTCCCGCCGGCAAGCTCGATCCAGGCGAGGACCCGCTCGATTGCGCCAAGCGCGAGCTGCATGAGGAGACGGGCTTTAGGGCTGGTCGCATTCGCTTTTTGACGTCGATTGTCACGTCCTGTGGTTTTTGCGATGAGATTATCCACATCTACTTGGCTACCAAGCTCGAGTTTGATGCGCCCAACCCCGATGATGACGAGTTTGTCAACGTGGACCTGGTGCCGCTGCATGAGCTGATCGACGCCGTACTCGACGGCAAGATCGAAGACGCCAAGACCGTCGTGGGCGCCTTGGCCTGCGACAGCATCGCACACCGCCTTGGGGGCACGGAGCTCTAGGTTACGCGGTTTTACCAAACCGCGTAACGAGTCGACGCTGCAAACGCCCCTAAGCGGCAATCTGCCTTTCAATCGTCGCTCGCGTACCGAAGTACGCGTCGCTCCTCTTTCAAGACACCTTGCTCGCTTAGGGACGTTTTCGCTGACGTTGCTAGAACATCGGCGTTATGTTTGTTGGGACGCTTTGTTTTCAGCCCGACCGGCTCAACCGGATTTATCACGCTATTTATTTCTCTTCGAGGACTGCATGTTTAAGAGGTTTCTTTCGTATTACGAGCCCCAGATGGGGCTTTTTGTTGCTGATACTGTTTGTGCTCTGGTGCTTGCCGCCATTGACCTTGCTTTTCCTATTATTCTGCGTAATTTGACCGGTGGGCTATTTACTCAGGGTCAGGCTGCCATTATGCAGGCGCTCGGCATGATCGCGGTGGGCTTGGTGCTGATGTATGCCGTCCGCTGCGCCTGCCGCTACTTTGTGAGCTATTGGGGCCACGTGATGGGCGCGCGCATGGAGTCCAAAATGCGCGAGGACCTGTTCGACCAGTATGAGCGCTTTAGCTTTGCGTACTTCGACCGCAACAGCTCGGGTGACATGATGAGCCGCGTGGTCAACGACCTGTTCGATATCTGCGAGGCGGCGCATCACGTACCCGAGTGGATCATCATCTGCGGTATCGAGATTATCGGCTCGTTTGTGATCCTCTTTACCATCGCTCCGGTGCTGGCGCTTGCCATGGCCGTGGTGACGGCGGCGTTTGCGGTCGTCATGTTTTGGCAGAACATGCGCATGCGCGAGGTCTTTAGCGACAACCGCAAGAAGATCAGCGGCATTAATGCACAGCTGCAGGATTCTCTGGCGGGCATGCGCGTGGTCAAGAGCTTTGCCAACGAGGAGACCGAGCGTGCCAAGTTCCGTGCCTCTAACGACCGCTACCTTTTGTCCAAGGAGAACATGTATCACGCCATGGGCGTCTATACCGCGACGTATGGCCTGCTCTCGGGTGTGCTCTATGTGATCGTGGTGCTGCTGGGCGGCTGGCTGGTCGCCAAGGGACAGCTGCAGGCGGTCGATATGGCGACCTTTGCACTCTATATTTCGCTGTTCTGCACGCCGCTTGAGACGCTCGTCAATTCGGCCGAAACGTATCAGAAGGCTATCGCCGGCTTTAAGCGTATGGACGAGGTGCTCTCGACGGCGCCGGATATCCAGGACAAGCCGGGCGCTACGGATCTGCAGGTGACTGCCGGCGCCGTGGAGTATCACGACGTGTGCTTTAACTACGAGGATGTTGAGCTGGGCGAGGGCGATGCCGACGAGCGTCCTGTTATCGACCATATGGACCTGTCTATCAAGCCCGGGCAGACCATCGCGTTGGTTGGCCCCTCGGGTGGCGGCAAGTCCACGACCTGTTCGCTGCTGCCGCGCTTTTATGACGTGGCTACCGGATCCATTAGCATCGACGGTCAGGACGTGCGCGATGTGACGCAGCAGAGCCTGCGCCGCGCCATCGGCCTGGTGCAGCAGGATGTCTATCTGTTTGACGGTACGATTGGCGAGAACATCGCCTACGGCAAGCCGGGCGCTACGGCAGAAGAGATCGCCGAGGCCGCCCGTCGCGCCAACATCGATGCCTTTATCGAGTCGCTTCCGCAGGGCTACGACACCGTGGTGGGCGAGCGCGGCAGCCGTCTTTCGGGCGGACAGAAGCAGCGCGTTGCCATCGCGCGCGTGTTTCTCAAGAACCCCAAGATCCTGATTTTGGACGAGGCGACGAGTGCTTTGGATAACGAGAGCGAGGAGGCGGTGCAGGAGTCACTCGAAGAGCTGGCACGCGGCCGCACCACGATTGTCATCGCCCACCGTCTTTCGACCATTAAGCATGCCGATGAGATTGCGACCGTTGAGCATGGTCGCGTTGTGGAGCGTGGCACGCACGAGGAGCTTCTCGCCCGTGGCGGCACCTATGCCCGTTACTATCGAATGCAGTTCGAAGGTGCGCGTGCGCACGAGCTCGACTGATTGATATGACAGGAAGTTTATGGCTGACAAGAACCCTTTGACTCCGGAAGAAGTGACGGAGTTATTCTCCGAAATCGATGCATCCGGCGTCTTGGATCCCACGCTCGCCAAAAAGCGTACCGAGCGCATGCGTGAGAAGGAGGCTGCGGCCAAGCGCGGTGACAAAGCGGCGCTAGCGCAGCTGCGCAGCGAGGACCGCGCGAGCCAGGCAAAACATATCGACCCGCTGTCCGAGGACGATCCTTCGGGCTCGCAGGTGAGCCATACCATTACGAAGACCGCGATGGCCGTGGTCATCGGTATTTTGGTGCTGATCGTGGGCATGCAGATTGGCTACGGCGTGATGCGTCGTCTGAACACCGCCAACCTGTCCGAGAGCGTTTCGGTCGATACCGTTTCGACGGCGCTGAAGGGCGGCCTTGAGTGGGGCAACGGCTTTACGCAGTTCCCGCTCGACTTCACCGTCGATGAAGCCGATGAACGCACGGGCACGGTCGAGGTGACGGTGTTGGACACATCGTCTGCCAACGAGCTCGAGCTGCTGTCCAACGGGCAGATTCAGGCCGCGGCGCTTGCGACCAACGCGTTGCTCAACGATAA
Organism: uncultured Collinsella sp.; assembly: GCA_958407465.1. Lineage (GTDB taxonomy): Bacteria > Actinomycetota > Coriobacteriia > Coriobacteriales > Coriobacteriaceae > Collinsella. The sequence goes on from CATYIV010000006.1 coordinate 57,067, forward strand.
GATCGACCGCGTGGTGTATAACGTTCACGCCTATATCGACGAGGATAGCAACATTCAGCACGATTCCTTCTTTGGCATGTTCCCCGCGCGCGGCCACCAGAGCGCCATTTTGACGTTCGTGTGGACCAAGAGCTCATCCAACGCCACGAGTATCGACTGGAAGATGCGCATCGTGAGTATGGATGACACCATCGCCGAGCGCATCCAGAAGCAGGTGAACTCGGTGTCGTCGTTGATTGAGGACCCGGTGGTGAGCCAGACCAAGATTGACGAGGAAAAGGCCGAACGTGACCTGGAGCATCGTCTGCATGGCCGCGAGATTTTCCGCGGCGGCAAGCCCGATCGCACACCGTCCGAACTGCTGGAGCAGGACAAGAAATAATAAGACGTCATCATCCCGCGTGAGCCACAAGCCTCGCGGGATGATTTTTTAATCCCCGTCCCAGAAAAATCATTATGCATAGAAAGTCATAATTATCATTTCGTAAACATTTCGATGAAATTAACGCCATGAGGCATGCTTGCGGTTACAATACCGCGAGGCCTAACTACACACCTTTAAGCCGGTCCTGTGAGACCGGGAAGGAGAATTATGGCGAACAACCATACCGCGGGCGCTACCGCCCGCACCTTCGCGCCCAGCGAGCTTTGCCAGCGTATGCTGGCCAAAACCAGCAAGGGCACCTGCGGTCCCTGCATCCTGTATCTTGAGGATGGGACCATTTTTTATGGACGTGCATGCGGCGCCGAGGGCACCGCGACCGGCGAAGTCTGCTTCAACACCTCGCTCGAGGGCTACTTTGAGGTCATGACCGACCCGAGTTATGCCGGCCAAATCGTAACCATGACCTATCCGCAGATCGGCAACTACGGTATCGACGAGACCGACGTCCAGTCGGCCTTCCCCGGCGACGCCGTGCGCCCTGCGAGCGCTCCGGCCATGCGCGGCATGATCGTTCGCGACATGTGCGCCACGCCTTCTAACTGGCGCTCGGCCGTTAGCGTGCCGGAGTACCTGCGCGCTCACGGCATCGTCGCTATCGAGGGTGTCGACACCCGCGCTCTGGTGCGCCATCTGCGCGACAATGGTTCCAAGATGGGCATTATCTCAACCGAGTTCTTCGACGTCGACGAGCTTGCCGAGCGTCTGGCCGCAGCGCCCACGCTGGTAGGCGAGAACCTGGTCAAGACCGTAAGTTGCCCCGCGCCTCATGAGTTTGTGGCCGCCGACCTGCCTGCCACGCATGACTTTGCGCTTACGGCTGCCGCTCCTGCCCGTCACAAAGTGGTCGCCTACGACTGCGGTGTGAAGCGCGGCATTCTGGAGGGTCTGGTCCGCGCCGGCTGCGACCTTACCGTCGTGCCGTGGGATACGCCTGCGAGTGAGGTGCTCGACATGAATCCCGACGGTGTCTTTTTGTCCAATGGTCCCGGCGACCCCGACGCCGTGGTGGAGACCTACGAGCAGGTGCAGCAGCTGATCGGCAAGGTGCCGGTCTTTGGTATTTGTCTTGGTCACCAGATGATCAACCTGGCCTGCGGCGCTCAGATGGAAAAGCTTAAGTTCGGTCACCGCGGTGGCAACCAGCCGGTCATGAACCTGGTAAGCCGTCGCGTGGAGATTACCGCGCAAAACCATGGCTTTGGTCTGCTGTTCCCCAGCTTGGGCAAGCTTGTCCCCGAGCTTTCCGGCGGCGAGACCGAGCATGCGGCCGATGGAGATCTGCGCGTCTGGGTGCGCCGCGGAATCGCGCCGGTCGTGATGAACGAGCGCTTTGGCCGCATTCGCCTGACGCACGTGAACCTCAACGACGGCACCGCCGAGGGCATCCAGCTGCTCGACGCCCCGTGCTTCTCGGTCCAGTACCACCCCGAGGCTTCGCCTGGCCCCACCGATGCCCACTATCTCTTTACCGCCTTTACGCGACTCATGGACGGCGAGGAGAACTACCTGAACATCGATACCGCGAAGGACCGCCTGGCTGGCTGGAACTTTGCTGAGACCGCCGCGACCGAGACCGAGGAGAACTAACATGCCGAAACGTACTGACATCAAGCGTATCCTCGTTATCGGTTCGGGCCCCATTGTCATTGGCCAGGCCTGCGAGTTCGATTACTCCGGCGCCCAGGCCTGCAAGGTGCTCAAGGAGGATGGCTTTGAGGTCATCCTGGTCAACTCCAACCCGGCGACCATCATGACCGACCCGGGCTTGGCCGATCGCACCTATGTTGAGCCCATCACCGCCGAGTTTATCGAGCGCGTAATCAAGAAAGAGCGCCCGGACGCGCTACTGCCCACGCTGGGCGGCCAGACCGGTTTGAACGCCGCCGTCGAGCTGGCGAAAGACGGCACGCTGGACAAGTACGGCGTCGAGATGATCGGTTGCGACCTGGCCGCCATCGAGCGCGGCGAGGACCGCAAACTCTTTAACGAGGCCATGGCCGAGATTGGCCTGGAGGTCGCGCGCTCGGGCTATGCCTACAGCGTGGCCGACGCCGAGGCCATCGCCGAGCGCGTGGGCTATCCCTGCGTACTGCGCCCGAGCTTTACCCTCGGCGGCGCCGGTGGCGGCATCGCTCATACCCACGAGGAGCTCGTCTCCATCGTGAGCCAGGGCCTTGAGCTCTCGCCTGCCCATGAGGTACTGGTCGAGGAGTCCATCGAGGGTTGGAAAGAGTACGAGATGGAGGTCATGCGTGACCACGCCGGCAACGGCATCATCGTGTGCTCTATCGAGAACCTCGACCCCATGGGCGTGCATACCGGCGACTCCATCACCGTGGCGCCGGCGCAGACGCTCTCCGACCTTGAGTATCAGCGCATGCGTGTCGCCTCGCTCGCCATCTTGGAGAAGATCGGCGTCGAGACCGGCGGCTCCAACGTGCAGTTTGCCGTGAACCCCAACACCGGCCGCCTGATCGTCATCGAGATGAACCCGCGCGTGAGCCGTTCGTCCGCGCTGGCCTCCAAGGCCACGGGTTTCCCCATCGCCAAGGCCGCCGCGCGCCTTGCCGTGGGCTACACGCTCGACGAGATCGTCAACGACATTACCAAGGCAACGCCTGCCTGCTTTGAGCCCACGATTGACTACTGCGTGGTCAAGGTGCCGCGCTTTGCCTTCGAGAAGTTCAAGGGTACCGATCCCACGCTCACCACGCGCATGAAGGCCGTGGGCGAGATCATGGCGATCGGCCGCACCTTTGAGGAGGCCTTTGGCAAGGCCATGCGTTCGCTGGAGGATGGCCACCAGGGCATTTGCGCCGGTGGCAAAGAGGGTGCCGATAAGCTGAGCGACGATGAGCTTGCTCAGGCTGTGGCAACCCCGACCGAGCACCGCATCTTCTTTGTGGTCGAGGCCCTGCGCCGTGGCTGGGACATCGCTCGCATCCATGCCACCTGCGGCATCGACCCGTGGTACCTCAACCGCATCAACGACATGGTGCAGGTTCAGGAGAGCATCCGCGGCCTGCGTGTGGAGGATATCGACGCCGACGCGATGCGCCTGCTCAAGCAGTACGGCACGAGCGACGCCGAGATTGCCGCGCTGACCGGCTCGGACGAGCGCTTTGTGCGCGCCTATCGCAAGGGCCTGGGCGTGGTTCCCAGCATGAAGACGGTTGATACCTGCGCTGCGGAGTTCTCGAGCGCCACGGAGTACCACTACAAGACGTACGAGAACATCTACCGCACGAGCCCGGATGCCAAGAAGTGCGTGGCTCCCGACGAGACCACGCCGGCGGACAAGCCCAAGGCGATGATCCTGGGCGCCGGCCCCAACCGCATTGGCCAGGGTATCGAGTTCGATTACTGCTGTGTGCACGCGAGCTACGCGCTGGCGGCCCGCGGCTTTGAGACCATCATGGTCAACTGCAATCCCGAGACCGTCTCGACCGACTATGACACGTCCGACCGTCTGTACTTTGAGCCGCTCACCTACGAGGACGTCATGGACGTTATCGACGTTGAGCGCCCCGATGGCGTCGTGGTGACGCTCGGCGGCCAGACCCCGCTTAAGCTGGCGCGCATGCTCGAGGAGAGCGGCGTGAACATCATGGGCACCAAGCCCGATGCCATCGACTTTGCCGAGGACCGCGAGCGCTTCGCCGCTCTGCTCGACAAGCTGGGTATCATGTACCCGCCGGCGGGCCAGGCCACCTCGTTTGAGGAGGCCGAGGCCGTGGCCGCGCACATCGGCTACCCGCTGCTGGTGCGTCCGAGCTACGTGCTGGGCGGCCGCGGCATGATGATCGCCTACGATGCCGAGCATCTGCGCGATTACATGGCCGAGGCTGCGCGCATTAGCCCCGACTACCCGGTGTACCTGGACCGCTTCCTGGAGGGTGCGATCGAGTCCGATGTCGACGCCCTGTGCGATGGCGAAAAGGTCTATATCGGCGGTATCCTGGAGCATATCGAGGAGGCCGGTATCCACTCTGGCGACTCCGCGACCTGCATCCCGCCGTTCAGCTTTAGCGAGAGCCTGCAGGCAAAGCTTCGCGAGACCACGCGCCGCATCGCGATGGCGCTGGGCGTACGCGGCCTGGTCAACGTGCAGTACGCCATCAAGGGCGAGACCGTCTACGTGATCGAGGCAAACCCGCGCGCGAGCCGCACCGTGCCGTTCATCTCCAAGGCAACCGGCGTGCCGCTGGCCAAGTGCGCGGCGCGCATCATGGCAGGCGATTCCATCGCGAGCTTGGGCCTGCCGAGCGACGAGCGTCAGCTCGATTGGTTCTGCATGAAGGAAGCCGTTATGCCCTGGGGCCGTTTCCCGGGCGCCGACGTTATCCTGGGGCCCGAGATGAAGTCGACGGGCGAGGTCATGGGTATCGCCAAGAGCTATCCCGAGGCATACGCCAAGACGCAACTGGCGATTGACTACAAGCTGCCCGACCCGAGCGCCGGCAAGGTGTTCATCAGCGTGTGCGACCGTGACAAGCGTCATATCCTTTCGGTCGCCCGTATCCTGCGCTACCTGGGCTTTGATATCTGCTCCACCGAGGGCACGGCGCGCGTGCTGCGTGGAGGCAACGTGACGTGCGAGGTCGTGGAAAAGATTAGCGGCCCGCACGACGGCGAGCGTCCCAACATTGGTGACCTCATCGCCGATGGCAAGATTGCGGTGATCGTCAATACGCCGTATGGCCCGGGCTCGCGTGGCGATGGCTACCTGCTACGCACCGAGGCCGTCCGTCGTGGCGTGACCTGCGTGACGGCGATGTCTGCCGCCAACACCTACGTGAGTGCCATCGAGGCCGTGCGCGAGGACCAGCAGGGTCACGGCAGCGCCAACGACATGGGCATGGACGTCATCGCCCTGCAGGACCTGCCGCAGCACACGGTTTAGGTCGAGCTGCCCGGCCGGGGCGGGAGGGGCCGAGATTTCCCCCTTTCGCTCCGGCTGCAAGCAGAGTCGCTCAGGAGGAAACTCGGCCCCTCTCGCCCCGACGCACTGTGTCTAGACGGACTGCACCTCCTGTTTTTAGAGATAAATACCATTTAGCGGTGATATTCAACCGTTCAGGATATTATGTAATGGCATATTACGTCATATGACGTAATATGCCATTAGCAGTCAAGGATGATTGTCTGTGTTCAAGTCGAGAAAGGGGCAAAATGATTAAACTGTGTCGCGTCGATAGCCGGTTAGTGCATGGGCAGACCGTGTTCTCTTGGTATCCAACGCTTGAAGCAAACGCTATTCTTGTGGTTTCAGATGAGTACGCCGCAAGCAAAGAGCGAATTCAAGCGCTGCGAATTGCAAAACCCGCTGATGCCAAATTGGTTGTCAAAAGTGTAGAAGATTCCATCGTGGCCCTTAACGGAAGCGCGGTGGATAAATACGAGCTAATTGTTGTTGCGGGAAATGTACATGACGCCTGTGAAGTTGCGCGTGCGTGTCCAAAAATAACGTCTGTGAATTTAGGCGGCGCTCGACCGTTGGGGGATAGCGTAAAGGAGCGTGGCCCTGCTGTGCGCCTTTCCCAATCCGATATTAATGAAATTAAGAAAGCCATGGCTGATGGAATCGAGTTCGAGGTAAGGCAGGTTGCTAGCGAGAAAAAACGCATCGTAACAAGTTTTGATTTGTAGGAAGAGGGAGAAATATGCTGCTTCAGGCTTTTCTGGTTGGTCTTGCCGCTGCGATAGGTCAATCGGATTATTTACTCGGTACTGCGATGGTCGAGCGGCCGATTGTCCTCGGAGCGATCGTCGGTATTTTTTTGGGTGATATTCCGACTGGCGTTATTGTTGGTTTCCAGCTCGAACTCGCGTTCATGGGGGTCTGGCAGGTTGGTGCTGCCGTGCCGCCCAACGTAATTGTTGGTTCAGTTTTGGGAACAGCCTTTGCGATTACTATGGGTGCGGGTCCCGAGACCGCTCTGACTATTGCTATGCCCACTGCGGTGCTTGCCGGCATGTTTGACAGCCTTATGTATAGCGTTGTTACGCCTCCTATGGCTGTCTGGGCTGATCGTGGTGCCGAAAAAGACGACCCCAAAACGATTGCAGCCGCTATGTGGACCAATGGAATTCTCTACATCATTGCGCTTGGCTTGATTTGCGGCGTGGCTTTTTACGTTGGAAATGATGCTGTTCAGGCACTGATTGACGCCATTCCTGATTGGCTTACGAATGGGCTTACGATCGCAACGGGTATTCTGCCCGCGCTTGGATTTGCGCAGCTTATGTCAATCCTGTCCACCAAGGAGCTGAGCTTCCTATTCTTTGGAGGCTTCTTGCTGAGTGCCTATCTAAACATTCCGACGATCGGTATCGTGGCGTTTTCGCTGATCCTGATTGGGATTCTCAATATGGCTCACATTTTTATGCCTGCCAGTGCGGCGGTCGCTAAGGAGGTTGACGATGACAACGAATTCTAATGATGTTCTTGAGCTCTCGCCGGAGTCAAATAAATCGACCGATAAGAGAATAACCAAGAAAGACTTAAAGGCGTTATTTTGGCGCAGCTTTCCACTCAACATCATGTGGAGCTTTGACCGACAAATGAACGTTGGTTTCTGCTACGACATGATTCCGGTAATCAAGCGGTTATACGATAAGCCTGAAGACCGGATCGAGGCATATAAGCGTCATCTTGAGTTCTACAATATTCAAGTTACGTTTAATCCTCTGGTCGCCGGCATTGTGGCCTCCATGGAGGAGGAAAACGCCAACAATCAGGACTTTGACACCGCCTCAATTAACGCCATGAAAGCATCGCTTATGGCTCCGCTTTCCGGTATTGGAGATTCACTGATTGCCAGTACGCTTCGCATGATTGCGACGGGCGTTGTGACAGGACTTTGCCTTTCGGGCAGTCTGCTCGGCCCAATCCTGTTCCTGCTTCTTTATAATGTCCCAACGATCCTGATCCGCTGGTTTGGGCTTCAGTATGGTTATTCGCTTGGCAGTGGCATGATTTCGAAGCTGAACGATTCTGATGTAATGCACAAAGTTACGTCCGGCCTGGCGATTGTGGGACTAATGGTAGTTGGTGGAATGGTGGCGACCACCGTTGCAGTTACCACTCCGCTCGCTCTTAACTTCGGCGACACCGCGTTTAAGTTGCAGGAAACGCTCGATGGGATATTCCCGGCTCTTTTGCCGCTCTGCGCGTTCGGGATCATGTGTCTTTGCAATAAGAAACAGGTCAAAATTATTTGGCAGATTGTGGGCATTCTCGCTGCGGGTATTGTGCTCGGCGTCCTGGGGATTTTGGGCTAGAGAAGGCGTCCATCTTTTGAGATGCTGAACTCGAAGGACGATGCGTCTGCTCGCCAAACGGTTTTCGAATAGTGGAGCGGCATTTCATTGCAGGCATATGTGACGTGCTCGACAACGCTCACGGGGGCTCCAACGATATAACCGAGAAGGTTTGCTTCTTGGAGCCCCGCTATTCCTGCGGTGATTTTGAGTTTCTCAATACCGGTTGCGATGCTGTAATGGTTGGCGATCAGGTCGAAAAGACTGGCATTGTCTGTGAGAAGCTCCAGTAGTCCGGGTAGAGTGCCCTGCGTTGCATAAATGGTGTCGATGGCGCAGGGGGCATTTTCGATATAAACCAAGCGCGCAACTCGTTGCACTACGGTTCCGTTGTCAATTTTGAGCTCCCGTGCAATGTGGGCATCAGCCTTGATCAGGCCTGTTTCCAAGATGGACTTGGTTGTTTTATCGCCGTATTGGGGGTCGGAGCTCAAATTGAAAATGGTGCTTGTTCCTCGTTTCAGGGTGAGCTTCGATGGGTTTACGAATGTCCCCTTGCCTCGCAGGCGGTAGAGCAAGTTTTGGTCAATGAGATTCTGTACGGCGCGTCTTACGGTGATCCTGCTTACTTTGTATTGCTTGCAAAGCTCGGTTTCGGTGGGAATCTGACTGCCGCCGGGGAGTTCGCCAGAAACTATTTTCTTGAGGATATCGTTTTCAACGGTCTGATAGAGAAGCTCTGGCTGAGTGAGCTCGTCTTTTGCTGCAGGCATGGTGGACCCCTTGGTCTTCAGTTTCTTTAGTACATAGATATACGACAACTGAGGACATCATAAGCCGTTATCTCAAAAGTTATGGAAATATCGATTTGGCGTTATCGCCGAGAGGGGATTTAAGATGGGCAGACAATACGACGAGGCGTTGATTGGCGCCATCTCCGGTCGCTCGTTTATAACCGAGAAGAGGGGACTCGAGGTTCAAATTCGTCCGGTTCCTGATGATGAAAGAGAGCATGTGCTTGACCCGCGAATTCTCGAGGTATCCCGCAAGAAGATGCGGAATGTTAGCATGTCTCCGAGCTGGACGAGCCTTATTGGAATGCGTCATCGCCCGGATAAGCCGACATACCGCCTACTCGATGGTGAGGTTCAGCGCGATGAGGTCCTCATGGAGGCAGCCGATCGCTATATAGATTTATTCGTCTGGACGCCACCAAATCATAAGGAGGCAAGTCCAGCGCTAGTTTACCTGCATGGCGGCGCGTTTATGGCGGGGAATGTTCTGCAATTTGAACATCAGCTCGAGTTCATCGCCGAAAAGTCTGGTGCAGTGGTGGTTTATCCGGAATACCGCTTGGCGCCGGAGACGGCATTTCCCGGGCAGATCGAGGATTGCGTTCTTGCTCTTGATTATGTGCGCGAGCATGCCGGGGATCTCGGAATCGATCCTCATAAAATAATGGTCGCCGGCGACTCTGCGGGAGGAAGCCTTACTAATGCGTGTGTTCAGCTCAGGGGTGCTGGAGCTGTAGCCCATGCCTTCGAAATCTATCCTGAAGTCGACCTTGCGGGCGAACAGGGCGAGGGATATGAGGATTTTCCTGCGATAGCCGATCAAGAGGACGTTGCGCGTTTTCGCATCGACCATCTTCGCGATTCGGACGGCCCGATGGTCGAACTTTGTGCACACGGAAAAATGTCTCCTCATGACCCGTTGATTTCTGCGCTAATGCTTGAGGACTGCACTGATTTCCCCCCGGTGACTATCGTGACATCCGAATACGATCCGCTTCGTATCCCCGATGAAAAATGGGCTACAAAATTACGGTCTTCAGGAATCGATGTCGAGGTCATCGAATATGCCGGATGTGACCATGGTTTCTTCGATCATTTTGGCGTGTACCCGCAATCGGAAGACGTGTGTTTGTTGATGGCTGAGAAGCTTAAAGAAATGGCTGTACAATAACGTCTCTCGGCGATAAGGGACTGAAGTCGCCTGTGTTTCTGCATTCGTGGTTCTCAGTCTGATTAAAAATGAGGCTTGCTCCTTGCCCGAGTGGGTGGGGAGCAGTTTGTTTTTTGTAGCGATACGAGGTGAGTGCCGCGCACTTTAGATCGCCATTTTGCTTCGCTGTATACCACTTGACGTAATAAAAGAGGCAAGGGCGGTGCGAGGGCCAACAGTCATTCTAAGCTCGGATTCGTATCCTAAAAGGTTGTTTCGGTTGCGTGGTACAATATAGCAAAAAAGAATGATAAAATGAATTCGAAAAAGAATTCATTTTTAGGAGGTATGTATGCCTGCTTTGCAGATGCTCGACAACCTTGTTCCAATTAGCGATTTCAGCCACGGTAAGGGCTCGGCTGCATTTTCGAAGGTTGGGGACGACAATCCAGTTGTGGTTCTCAAACACAACAAGCCAGCGTTTGTGATTGTGACACCCGATGAATATAGGGAAGCGAAGCAAGCGGAGGAGGACCTCGCCTTGTTAACGTTGGCACTTAAGAGAGTGGCTGTGGCACGTGACGATGCGCTTGTTTCCCTGTCTGATGTTATGGAAGAGCTGGGTGTGAGCCAGGACGAACTCGATCAGATGGATGAGGTCGAGTTTGAATGAGTGGGTACGAAGTCGCTTTCTACCCGGATGCTCTCAAGGATATTAAGCGTCTGGACGGCTCCCAACGAAAGATCGTCCTTAAGGCTATAGAAAAAATCAGAACGAACCCATTGCCGCAGAACGAAGGTGGATTCGGCAAGCCTCTTGGAAACAAGGCAGGTACGGATTTGACTGGCTTTATGAAAATCAAGCTCAGGGGAAGTGGCATTCGAATCGTGTACCGCCTCATCAGAATTAAAGAAAAGATGGCCATCGTAGTGGTAGGCGCTCGCGAAGACATGGAAGTCTACCGAACTGCTCAGAGACGAGAACTCGATTTCGAGAAATGGGCGGAAGAGAATATCTAGCTTTAACGATGAACGACGAGTGAGCGTTGGTGGGGCCCTGACGAATTAGATTCGTCAGGGTTTTTCGCTGAACCAATTGCCTTCAGTCTCCGTTGACCTTTCCTTCCAATTCATCAGCCAACGTACGTCATGGCAATTCCCGGTAGGTCGCAGGGCGCTTCGCGGGCGGGCCAGGCTTTATCTGAACGACTTTGCGAAGCAACCGGAGTGAAGATAAAGCCTGGCCCGCCCGCGAAGCGCCACAAAGACCGCAGGGACGGGAGCAGCTATACTACTCTCAGTAGTTAAGGGTCGCGGATCCGCCGCGTCGCCGTTCTCAACAGGAGGTCTTTGTTTATGGCAGATCAAAAGCCGGTTGTCGGGATCATCATGGGTTCCAAGTCCGACCTGGGCGTTATGGAAGGTTGCACCGCCGAGCTCGAGGCGCTGGGCGTGCCCTATGAGCTTGTCATTGCGAGCGCACACCGCACACCGGCGAAGGTCCACGAGTGGGCTTCGACTGCCGCCGATCGCGGTATCAAAGTGATTATCGCCGCCGCCGGCAAGGCCGCTCACCTGGGTGGTGTCGTGGCTGCCTTTACGCCGCTGCCGGTCATCGGCGTGCCTATGAAGACGAGTGACCTGGGCGGCATGGATTCGCTGCTGTCGATGGTGCAGATGCCTTCGGGCGTGCCCGTGGCCTGCGTTGCCATCAACGGCGCCAAGAACGCCGCCATCTACGCCACGCAGATTCTGGGCGCTTGCGACCCCGAGTACCGCAAGGTTATCGAGAAGATGAAGCAGGAGATGGCCGACGCCTAGGCGTTCCGCCGTTTCACCGCAGTATAAGGAGAGCCATGTCCGACTATCAGGGAAAACGATTCAAGGCTTCTCAGATTCCCGATCCGTCGAAGCCGGGTGCTGCCCATGCGGCACAGCAGGGTCGGACATCCTCTCCTCAGCAGCCGCGCGCGCCGCGTTCCGTAACGCCGGCGACGCATCGTCGACAGGACGTGCCGGCCGCATATCGACCTTCATCTTATAGCAACGCTAAGAAGCCGCCCCGGTCTTCATCGCATGCCGCGCCGTCGGATTACACCGAGCCGCCGCGCAAAAAGCGCCGCTCCATTATTCCCATTCTGCTCATCATCGTGGGCATCGGTCTGATTGTCGCCGCTGCCGCTATCTTTATTAATGCTCAGATTGGCTATAAGCAGGCGAGCGATTCGTATCAGAAAATCGAGAAGCAATATATAAGCGATAAGGACGCCAGCGGCGTGCCGATTATCGACTTTGATGCACTTGCTCAGACAAACCCCGAGATTGTGGGTTGGATTTATGTGCCGGGAACCAACATCAACTATCCCGTGGTGCAGACCAACAACAACTCCAAATACCTCAACACGCTGTTCGACGGTACGGCCAATGCATCTGGGGCCATTTTCCTGGATAGCGATGACACCGCGCCGGGAATGGTTGACCAGCAGACCACGATCTACGGCCACCATATGAACGATGGGTCAATGTTCAACGTGATTTCGGATACGACTGACCAGGCAACGTTCGATAGCATTGAATATGTGTACTACATCACACGGGATGCTACGTATAAGCTGCGTCCGCTGGCGACCAAGGTCGTTGAGGATACGTACTCCAAGGCGCGCACATCCAATTTTGAGGGCGACGACGGGCTCAAGAACTACCTGTCCGAGATGCTCGACGGTGCCTCTGCCGTGGCGAGCGATGCCACCGATCGCGCCGCCTCGGCAACCAAGGTCGTAACGCTTGTGACCTGTCGTTCGTTATCGCTGAGCAACACACGTGCCGTCATGGTGCTCACGCCGGTCGAGGAATAGATAATGGGCTACTCAATGACGGTGAAAGGGGAAATGATGCTCGAGAATGGCAAAACGATGCCTTCGGTTGATGCTTGGCTGCGCGAGGCCAAGGCCGATTCGTCGGCACCTGCGTGCGGTATGTATCTGACACATAACGGTGTGGTGCGTGCGACGCCCAAGGCCGAGGCGCGCGGTGTCGAGACCGATGGCGTGGCGCCGGGCCACAAGGTGGGAGGCATGGTGTTCGGCTACGACGCCAGCAAGGTGCAGGCTGCTATCGAGGCCACGAGCGCGATGCCGGGTATCGGCTATGTGCGCGTGTGGCTGGCAAGCGGCGAGCTCGCCGTGGGTGACGACATCATGCTCGTGCTCATCGGCGGGGACATTCGCCCGCATGTGGTCGATGCGCTGCAGGCACTCGTTGGCACCATCAAGAACGAATGCGTGAGTGAGGTCGAGCGCGAGGCGTAGAGGCTTGCGTCGATAGAAGGCTCGTTTATAAAAACGCCCGCCGGTACGTGTGATTGAACTGCCTCCCATTTCTTGGACATGAGAAATGGGAGGCTTTCTTTATGCGCGTTGATTTGAGGGTGAAGCATGATGTCGAGGCCAGGAAGGCGGCCATAGGGCTCTTCGAGCTCGGACACGGGTATAAATCTGCCGCGATTGCCCTTTCGCTTCCCGCGGAAGCCGTGAGAAGATGGCAGGAGATATACCGCGCATTCGGGAGCGAGGTGCTGCTGCGCATGGACGGAAAGCAAGGCAGGTACACATACGAGCAGAAGGTCGCCGCAGCCTCCGCCGTGGTCGACGGCGGCATGACGAAGGCCGAGGCGATGGCGGCGTTCGGCATAATGTCGATGTCGCCGCTCAAGAGATGGTGCGCGCTCTACCGCCGGGGCGGCGCGGAGGCCCTGCGCCCGAGGCCCAAGGGCCGGCCGAGCGGTTCCAGGGCGAGGCCGCGGACCCGCGAGGAGGAGCTCGAGGAGCGCTGCCGAAGGCTCGAGGCCGAGGTGGCCTACCTAAAAAAATTACGCGCCCTGGTCGAGAGGGACGGGCTCTGACCAGGGCGAAGGCCGAAGCGGTCGCGGCCCTGCGCGCCGAGGGGCACGCACTCGGGCACCTGCTCGCATGCGCCGAGCTCAAGAGGTCGACCTACTACTACGCCCTCGCGCACCCGCCGAGGCCCACGCGCCCCGAGCTCCGGGAGGCGGCCGCCGAGATCTTCTCGCGCACCGCCAACGGCTGCGGGCACCGGCAGATAGCGATGTGCCTCAGGGCGGAAGAGGGGGCCGTGATAGCCGACAAGACCGTGCTCAAGATAATGCGCGAGATGGGGATTCGCTGCGGGATCAGACGCGAGACGGCCTACCACAGGTACAACTCGTACAAGGGCGTCGTCGGCAGGACGTTCGAGAACGTGATCGCGAGGGATTTCGACGCCGGGGCCCCGTGGCAGAAGCTGGGGACGGACGTCACCGAGTTCAAGGTGGCCGGCGGCAAGGCCTACTGGGCCCCGACGCTGGACTTCTGCACCAAGGAGATCGTGGCGAGCGACATATCGACCACGCCCGACATGGCCCAGCAGGCGAGGATGCTCGACGAGCTGCTGTCCAAGATCCCCGAGGGCGCCGCCCCGACCATGCACTCGGACCGGGGCTGGCAGTACCAGCACGCCTCGTACACATCCAGGCTCGAGGCCGCCGGCATCGTCCAGAGCATGTCCAGGAAGGCGAACTGCATCGACAATGCCGCCACCGAGCAGCTCTTCGGCCACGTCAAGGACGAGTTCTACAGGGGCCGCGAGTGGAAGACGTTCGAGGATTTCAAACGCGACCTGGAGGAATACATAGTCCACTGGAACACGAGCCGGAGGCAGGTAAGATTGAAGGGCCTGACCCCGGAGGAGTACCGGAATCAGGCCCTTGCGGCCTAGTCGCTATTTAGGGCGTCCAAGATTTGGGGCGCAGTTCAGATACCGGCGGGCATTTTGCGTTTTGGGCGCGGTGGGCGCTACACGCGCGTCGCATCCTTGGGGCTCATGGTCATGCTCTGGAAGCGGTTTTCCATAAAGTCATTATCGAAGTACTTGCCGTAGAACTGCGCAACGGGAATATCCGGTTCCGTGCCGTTGACGCGCTGATACCAATAATCGAGCGACTGCAGCGTCATAACGCCATCGACCAGCATAATGATGGTGAAGATGACGGTAGCCGAGTAGCGGCTCTTCCACGGAATCATGTTGATGAGCTTGAGCAGCCTCGGCAGCAGCAGCTTGATCCAGATGAGGCCACCCAGGCCCCACAGACAGGCGAAGCCCGTGCAGGTGCGTCCGCCCGTGAGGACCACGAGCGGGTCGGGCATACCGAACAGCGTTATGTGCGAGTAGCTCCACGAGACCACGCCAAACGCGGTCTGCATAAACCAGCCCACGAACACCTCAAAGCTGGCGCCGAGCAGGGCGCTCACCAGGAAAATGATGATGGGGTTCTTTTTATAGAAGCGGTTGAGCACCATGGTCATGAGCACGGCACCAAAGCCGTAGATGGGGCTGAAGGGGCCAAACAGCATACCGGCGCGGTCCTGGTAGACACCCGGATCGTTGACGGTCATATGCCAGATATCCTCCAGGACCAGGCCGAGCACGCAGCAGACAAAGAATACCCAGAACAGGTTGAAGTAGTTGAGCTTGATGTAGCCCTCGCCGGTTTCATCGCGCCCGAGCATGCCCTCGGCGGCGGCGTCGCGGTCGAGCATCTCCTGCAGGCGGCGCTGCAGCTCGCGCTCCTGGCGCAGTGTGGGGTCGACGGTGGCCGAAAGCGCGACGAGGATGCCGAGCTGGATGGCAGGGCGCAGCAAGAAGGGCCCGATGCCCTGGAGCATCACGTCAACCAAAAGCTCGACGACGGTAAACGCGATAAGGATATAGGACAGACGGGCGGCATTGCGGCGCTGGTTCTTGATGAGGTCCAGGCCAAAGATGATCAAGATGACGGCACTGGCAGCCGAGAGCATAATGCCGGCGACAATCAGTCCGACCGCGACGAGCGTGTTGTCGCCGAGCTTGGCGGCGGCGTTGCCGTTGATGAGTGCGGTGATGACCTGCCACATAAAGGCGCCGACCGACGGGAGCGTGCCCACGCCGGACAGGATGCACAGGACGGCGTATACCTTAATGATGAGGGGGATCTTCTTGACCTCCGTGGCGCTGGGGACGCTGGGGTCGAGTTCGTTTCGATCCATACATAACCTTTCTCGTTTTGCTGTAGGTACAAGGATACGCCGCCGACCTGCCAAAAGACAGGACGAACGTCCCAATTGCAACAATGTAAGTCCTAACGGCGGGCGAGACACGTCGCAACGGAAGTATGCGGGATCGTCGGCCCCGAGGCGGTTGCCCAATAAAATGTTTGGCTGCAAAACGGATTATAAGCTCGGTGGGCTTTTAAAAAGCGCTGTTCATGCGCGGGAGTGCTTGTCTTGCCGTGCGTATAATAGGGCAGGTAACGCCAAATAACGAGGCTCTGAGGGGATGCCATGTCTCAAGAAACCATCCGCGCGGCCGAGCGTGCCGCGGGACAGGTGAACACCATGTCGACGTATGATCCGGACTCCGACCAGCTGCATGAGGAATGTGGCATTTTCGGCGTATGGGCGCCCGATCGCGACGTGGCTCGACTGACGTACTTTGGCCTGCGTGCGCTGCAGCACCGTGGCCAAGAATCGGCGGGAATCGCTGTTGGTGACGGCGGTACGGTTATGGTCCGCAAGGATCTGGGCCTGCTCGACCGCGTGTTCTCCAATGCCGACCTGTCGACGCTCTCCGGTCAGCTGGCCGTGGGCCATGTGCGCTATGGCACCGCCGGCGCCAAGAGCTGGGAAGCCTCTCAGCCGCACCTCTCTACCATCAATAGCGTCATTATCGCGCTTGCTCACAACGGCACTCTGGTCAACACCGACGAGCTGCGCCGCCAGCTGATCGAGCTGGGTGTGCCGTTCCTCTCCAATTCGGATTCCGAGGTCGCGACCAAGCTTATCGGCTACTTTACCCAGCGTACGGGCCACCTGCGCGAGGGCATTCGTAAGACCATGGAGCTTGTGCGCGGCGGCTACGCCATGACGCTCATTAACGAGCAAGCGCTCTACGCATTCCGCGATCCGCACGGCATTCGCCCGCTCGTGCTGGGCAAGCTGGTGGACGAGGGTCTGGACCAGGCCGATGCCGCATCCGTTTCGCAGCTGCCGTCGCAGGACGGCGCCGCGACGGTCGACGCCACCACCCATGTCACCCGCGCCGGCGGCTGGGTCGTTGCCTCCGAGACCTGCGCACTCGACATCGTGGGTGCCGAGTACGTCCGTGACGTCCGTCCCGGCGAGATCTTGCGCATCAGCGCCGAGGGTCTGGTATCCGAGCAGGGCGTGCCTGCAGCCGAAGAGCCCGCCAACTGCATCTTTGAGCAGGTCTACTTTGCCCGCCCCGACTCCATCATGAACGGCAAGAGCGTCTATGCCTGCCGTTACGACATGGGTCGTCAGCTGGCACACGAGGAGCCCGTCGAGGCCGACCTGGTCATCGGCGTGCCCGACTCCGGCCTGCCGCCCGCGGAGGGGTATTCGCACGAGAGCGGTACTCCCTTTGGCGAGGGCCTCATCAAGAACCGCTACGTGGGCCGTACGTTTATCGAGCCCACGCAGGAGCTGCGCGCCATGGGCGTGCGCATGAAACTCAACCCGCTGCGTGACAACATCGAGGGCAAGCGCCTGGTCGTCATCGACGACTCCATCGTGCGCGGCACCACCATGGTGCAGCTCGTCAAGATGCTGCGCAACGCCGGCGCCAAGGAGATTCATATCCGCATCAACTCGCCCGAGGTCATCTGGCCGTGCTTCTACGGTATCGATACCGACGTGCAGTCGCAGCTTATCAGCGCCAACAAGACGGTCGACGAGATTTGCGAGTATATCGGCGCCGATTCGCTGGCCTTCCTTTCGGTCGAGGGCCTGCTTAAGGTCATGCCCAAGGGCGGTTACTGCGATGCGTGCTTTACCGGCCGCTACCCCGTGGCGATTCCCGAGAGCTTTGGCCGCGACAAGTTCATGGAGGGCTTTAAGCCCCGCAACCTGGACAAGCCGCTGCACTTTGATGACGACGCCGTGGTCGAGAAATACGACGATCGCAGCTGGGAAGAGGAACACGGCGAGGCCTAAAACCTGCCAAAAAGGGACAGGTTTATTTTGG
The DNA here is from genome assembly GCA_958407465.1 of uncultured Collinsella sp. Lineage (GTDB taxonomy): Bacteria > Actinomycetota > Coriobacteriia > Coriobacteriales > Coriobacteriaceae > Collinsella. Next base: position 74,795 of record CATYIV010000006.1, read on the forward strand.
TAGGTTTTACCTGCTGTTTTGTTGATATGACGGCGCGCGTTGTTATGGCGCGCGCCGAAATGAACGCAACTATGAGCACCGTTTGGCGCCCGGGCGGCGCCACGGTAGTGGGAGAGGAAGGCTCAGATGAGCGACAGCAAGCATGTGACGTATGAGGATGCCGGCGTCGATACCGCCGAGGGCGGCCGCGCCGTTGACGCTATTAAGCAGATGGTTAAGGACACCAACCGTCCCGAGGTCATCGGCGGCATCGGTGGCTTTGGTGGCCTGTTCTCGGCTGCCGCGCTTAAGGATATGGAAGACCCGATTCTGATTAGCGGTACCGACGGCGTGGGCACCAAGCTCGTGCTCGCCCAGATCATGGACCGTCACGAGACGGTGGGCCAGGACCTGGTTGCTATGTGCGTCAACGACATTCTGGCTTCGGGTGCCGAGCCGCTGTTCTTCCTGGACTACGTTGCCATCGGCCACATCGAGGCCGAGCACATGGCAAAGATCATCAAGGGTGTGGCCGACGGCTGCAAGCTCGCGGGCTGCGCGCTCGTGGGCGGCGAGATGGCCGAGCACCCCGGCGTCATGGCTCCTGCCGACTACGACCTTGCCGGATTTACCGTGGGCGTCGTCGACCGTCCCAAGATGCTCGACCCCGCGAATGTCCGTCCCGGCGACGTGATCCTGGGCCTGCCTTCCACCGGCGTGCACTCCAACGGCTACTCGCTCGTGCGTAAGGTCATTGGCGTCGACGGTATTAAGCCGGGCACGCCCGAGGCCGCCGCTAAGGCCGAGGAGCTGAGCCGTCCGCTCGAGGAGCTCGGTGGCGCATCGCTGGCAGACGCCCTGTTGGCCCCCACGCGCATCTATGTCAAGCCGATTCTTGAGTTGCTCCGCGGCGGCGCCAACGTGCACGCCATCGCCCACATCACTGGCGGCGGTATTACCGAGAACCTCAACCGCGCGCTCGCCGACGACGTCGACGCCGTGGTCACCCGCAACGGTGCCGAGATGGGCTGGGACGTTCCGCCCGTCATCACCTACGTGTCGCGCCAGGCCGAGCTCGCGCCCAATGAGGCATGCAAGACTTTCAACATGGGCGTTGGCCTGTGCCTGATCGTCGCCCCCGAGGACGAGGTCGCGGTTACCGAGGCCCTGATCGCGCTGGGCGAGAAGCCGTTCCGCGTGGGCGAGTGCGTCGAGGGTTCCGGTAAGGTCGTGTACTCCGATGAGCGCTAACGAGCAGATGGCTGCTGCCGAGGGCCTGGGCTTTGTGCCCTACACCCGTCCGACCGGCACCGATACGGCCGAGCCGCTCAAGATCGGTGTGCTCATCAGCGGTTCGGGTACTAACCTGCAGGCGCTGATCGATCTGATCGCTGCCGGCAAGCTCAACGCTTCGATTGAGCTTGTGGTGTCGAGCCGTCCTTCGGCTAAGGGTTTGCAGCGCGCTGAGCGCGCGGGCATCCAGACGCTCACGCTGTCCAAGGATGTCTATGCCGACCCTATTGCCGCCGACGAGATCATCGCGCACGAGCTTCTCGAGCGCGGCTGCGAGTATGTGGTCATGGCCGGCTACATGCGCATGGTGCACACGCCTCTACTGGCGGCGTTTCCCAACCGCGTGGTCAACTTGCATCCGGCACTGCTGCCGAGCTTTACCGGTGCGCATGCGATTGACGATGCCTTTGCGCGCGGTGTCAAGGTGACCGGCGTGACCGTGCACTTTGCCAACGAGATCTACGACAACGGCCCCATCATCGCCCAGCGCGCGCTGGCTGTCGAGGAAGGTTGGGATGTCGACACGCTCGAGGAGCACATCCACGCGATTGAGCACGTGCTGTATCCCGAGGTCGTGCAAATGCTCGCCGACGGCCGCGTCCACGTGCTGGAGAGCGGCAAGGTCGCAATTGACGCGCCTCGCGGCTAGCGGCGCACAGTACAATTTAGCCGAGTAGTCAGGGTGGTCATTGGCGCCAAGGCGCGCGTGGCCACCTTTTGTTTTGGGTAGTCACCTGCGACGTTCTTTAACGACTAGTCATTTAAGACCGTCCCCGATGGCTAGGTGAGAGAGGTGAGCGCATGGCGGATAACGAAGCGCTGTTTACGCCTGAGCTGGTGTTTTTTGATTGGGAGTGTGCGACGCCGGATGAGGTGTTTGCGCGGCTCGAGGGCAAGCTTGCACCACGTGGCTACATTGCCGACGGTTGGCTCGACGCCGTTCTCACGCGCGAGGATGCCTATCCCACGGGCCTTGCCATGCCGGCGGCAAACATTGCCATTCCGCATACCGATCCGGGGTTTGTGACCAAGCCCTATATCGCGGTGGTGAAGCCCACCGCGCCCGTGACATTTAACGCTATGGCTGGCATGGGCGCTCCGGTGCCGGCGCAGATCGTCATTAATCTGGGCATCGCCGAGCCGGGCGGCCAGGTCGAGGCCCTGCAGGCGCTCATGAACATCTTTATGGACGCCGATGCCGCAGCCGACGTGCTCGGCCAGACCACGCCCCAGGGTATGGTCGACGCCATCCGCCGCCACTTCTAAGGTGGGGCTGAGTCGGCACTTGGGGACGTTCCTTTTAATATGAGCAGGACATTGTCAAGAGGCAAAAT
>CATYIV010000007.1 GCA_958407465.1 uncultured Collinsella sp.
CGCGACCCTGCGAAGCCGTGAGCGAGAGGGGAAGGTTTCCCCGCCCTGCGCCCCGGCGTTGAGTCGTCGCATGCTCGTTACAGAAAAGCTGATAATAAGTTTGTGTGCCGCCCCTTTGGGGCGGCACTTTTTGTGTGGGGTCCCGGTCTCCACAATTTTCGTCAAGCTTTTGGTTAGATTTTGGTCAGTTGGCGTAAGGGTGGAAGGCCAAAAGATTGCTGACGAAAAAAGCTCAGAGAAAGTGCTGGTAGGGGAGTTGTTGAGCTTTTCGACAGCTTTTGAGCAAAAGAAACTTTGTGGCTATTGCCGGCGATTGCGTTGTCGCGGTCATGGCGGTGCGGGATGCTGGTCGTAAGCGTCGAATGCTCCGATTTTGGAGGCCAGCATGGATCTGTTTCTTGAGACTCCGCAGCAACAAGCCGAGCGCATGTTGCGCCAACAGCAACGGCTTATGGAGATGCAAATGCAAGGGGTAGCCGCCCAGCCCCCTGCGCAAAATGCCACGCCTGCGGTTTCGCCTGCGGGCGGATCGGCGCCAGAGAACTATTCCGTACAACAAGATTCATATGCGCAGGAGCTTGCGTTCGACAAACGCCGCACGCGTCGTCGCCGCGTGGGCCAGCGCCTGCGCACATTGGCGATGATCGTGCTCATTCCGCTAGGACTTGCGGCGATTTTCTTGGTCTCGTATGCGCTCACCTGCATCCTCAACGGTGCTTCGCCCGGCGAAGTGCTCCAACATCTGTCAGCCCTGGGCCAGCGCCTAGGCGACGTCATGACAACCATTCGCACCGGCTGGGAGAGCTAGTGTTTTAGCGTCCGCGGCTCTAAGAGAAATTTGTCTGCAAGGCAGTGGGTGATCCGTGCGTGTGGCGGGGTAAGATTGATCGCGGTTTTGATTGATGACCGATTGAGTTTGTTGGGCGGAGTCTATGTCTGCTATTGATATCGTGCTTGTTGTGATCGCCTTGGTGGCGGTGGGGGTTGCTGTGGCTTGCGCCCTCCAGCTCAAGAGCCTGCGTGCCGAGTTGCGGGAGCGTGGCGACAGTAGCGCGGAAACGCTGGCAGCACTCGAGCAGGCCAACAACGCGCTCGATGCCCTGAACGTCGCGCTGGCCGAAACTCGCCGCACGGCCAACGCCATCGCGCAGCAGCAGACGACAGATGCGGCCGTGGGGCAGCAACGTTACCTGACCATTGCACGTGAGTTTTCGCAAGCTGGTGACCGGATGGATGACCTTCGCCGCGAGACGGCCCAACAGCTCGGTGCCAACCGCGAGGGCATCGAGCACCGCCTGGACAAGGTGCGCGAGACGGTCGATGCCCAGCTGGGTGCTATCCGCAAAGACAACAACGTGCAACTCGATCAGATGCGCGCGACGGTGGACGAGAAACTCTCCCGCACGCTCAACGATCGCCTGTCGGCATCGTTTAAGCAGGTGAGCGACCAGCTCGAGGCCGTGTACAAGGGCCTGGGCGACATGCAGTCCATCGCCACCGGCGTGGGCGACCTTAAGCGCGTGCTGGGCAACGTGAAGGCGCGTGGTATTTTGGGCGAGGTGCAGCTGGGTGCAATTCTGGCGGACATTCTTACACCCGACCAGTATCTGGAAAACGTCGCCACCAAGCCCGGCGCCTCGGAGCGCGTTGAGTTTGCCGTCAAGCTGCCGGTGGACGAGGGCGATCCCGTGCTGCTGCCGATTGACTCCAAGTTTCCGGGCGACGCGTACGAGCATTTGCTCGACGCGCAGGAGTCGGGCGATGCGGAGGCCGTTGCCGCGGCACGCAAGACGCTCGACACCATGGTCAAGCGCGAGGCAAAGGACATTTGCGAGAAGTACCTGAGCGTGCCCGCGACCACCAACTTTGGCATTATGTTCGTTCCGTTTGAGGGACTGTACGCCGAGGTCGTCAGCCGCCCCGGGCTTATCGAGACCCTGGGCCGCGACTATCACGTCAACGTTGCCGGTCCCAGCACCATGGCGGCCATCCTCAACAGTCTGCAGATGAGCTATCAGACGTTTAAGTTGCAAAAACGTACCGACGACGTGCTGCGCGTGCTCTCCGCCGTCAAGGCCGAGCTGCCGCGCTATCAAAAGGCGCTGCGCCGCGCCCAGCAGCAGATCGAGACCGCGGGCAAAACGGTCGAGGGCATCATCACCACGCGCACCAACGTCATGGAGCGCAAGCTCAAGGACATCGACGCACTGGAAGACGTCGACCAAGCCGATGAGATCTTGGGACTCACGTCCGCGGACCTTCTCACAGACCAAGAAGACGAAGGCTAATTGCAACAAGACGGTGGGGCGCCGGCGCAAACGCGGGCGCCCCACCGCTTTTCGTATCGCACTTGTCTGGAGTGTGCTCCAATGTGCAACAATGGCGTTTCGCCCTATCAGACGCGAAAGGAAGCCCATGTCTCAGAGAAGCACCAGCCCGCTCAGCCGCTCCACCGTGCGCCGCACGCTGCAGCGGTTTTGGGGTGTCACGCGCACGCAGCCGCTGATTGTCTTTCTCTCGGTGTTCTCGTCGGCGGGCTACATCTTTTTGCTGACGTTTGCCAATACCTATGTGATGGCCCTCATTGTCGACCGCGTTCAAGCCGGTCCCGCGGCGGGTGACCAGGTGTTTGAGGTCTTCGGCCCCTATATCCTGGCGCTCGTACTCGTTAACCTGGTGGGTCAGATCCTCTCCAAGCTACAGGACTACACCGTCTACAAGCTCGAGATCGCAGGCAACTATCACCTGGCGCGTCTATGCTTCGACACGCTCTCCAACCAATCCATGACATTCCATACCAGCCGCTTTGGCGGATCGCTTGTGAGCCAGACAAGCCGTTTTATGAGCGGCTACACGGGGCTGGTGGACGTGACGGTGTATTCGCTCGTCCCCACCATCACCTCGGTCATCTGCACCGTGGCCGCACTCGCCCCGGTGGTGCCGACGTTTACCGTGATCCAGGTGTGCATCATGGTCGTCTACATTGCGTTTGTCTGGCTTATGTACAAGCGCATCATGCCGCTTTCGGCCGCGACGTCCGCCGCGCAGAACAAGCTCTCGGGCGTGCTCTCCGACGCGGTCACGAACATCTTGGCCGTCAAGACCTGCGGGCGCGAGGACTTTGAACGTGATCTGTTCGACGCCGCCGATCGTGCCGCGCGCGATGCCGAGACGGTCTCGATGCACGCCATGATGCAGCGCAACTTTACGACCTCGGGCCTTATCGTCATCACCATGGCCGTGGTGAGTGTGTTCGTGGCGGGCGGCAACGCGTGGTTTGGCATCTCGGCCGGCTCGCTCGTCATGATTTTTACCTACACCTATAACCTCACCATGCGCCTGAACTACGTGAGTTCCATGATGCAGCGCATCAACCGCGCTTTGGGCGATGCGGCCGAGATGACGCGCGTGCTGGACGAGCCATGTTTGGTGGCAGACGACCCGGACGCCCCCGAGCTCAAAGTGACCGAGGGCGCGATTGATTTTGAGCACCTGAGCTTTGCGTACCGTGACGCTGCGGCGGGCGAGAGCGTGTTCGACGACTTGACGCTCCATGTGGCGGCGGGCCAGCGCGTGGGCCTGGTGGGCAAATCGGGCTCGGGTAAGACGACGCTCACCAAGCTGCTGCTGCGCCTGGACGATGTCCAGGGCGGTCGCGTGCTCGTGGACGGTCAGGATGTCTCGCGCTGCACGCAGCAGAGCCTGCGCCGCCAAGTTGCCTACGTGCCGCAGGAAGCGCTGCTGTTCCACCGCTCCATTCGCGAAAACATTGCCTACGGTCGTCCCGACGCCACTGATGAGCAGATTCGCGAGGCCGCGCGTCTGGCCAATGCCCTGGAGTTTATCGACCGCTTGCCCCGTGGCTTTGACACTATGGTGGGCGAGCGCGGCGTCAAGCTCTCGGGCGGCCAGCGTCAGCGCGTGGCTATCGCCCGCGCCATCCTAACCGACGCGCCGATTCTGGTGCTCGACGAGGCGACCTCTGCTCTCGACAGCGAGTCCGAGGCGCTGGTGCAGGAGGCGCTCGAAAACCTGATGCGTGGACGTACCTCCATTGTGGTGGCGCACCGCCTGTCCACCGTGGCGGCGCTCGACCGCATTGTGGTGCTGGCCGATGGCGAGATCGTCGAGGACGGCACGCATGCGCAGCTCGTCGAGGCGGGTGGCGAGTACGCGAGCCTGTGGAGCCGTCAGACCGGCGCATTCTTGGAGGCGTAAGCGTCTCGGACGTGGGACAATTGTGCCCATAAGTTTATTGTGCCGTTGAGCCGAGGAGTCGTTATGCCACGCGAGACCAATGCCGCCAAGCGCGAGCGCGCCATCGAGGTGTGCGAGCGTCTCAACCGTCGCTATGGCCCGGTCGAGTGTTTTCTGGATCACGAGAATCCCTTCCGCCTGCTGATCGCGGTGCTGCTCTCGGCGCAAACGACCGACGCGCAGGTCAACAAGGTGACGCCCCAACTGTTTGCCCAGTGGCCAACGCCCGAGGCCATGGCCGGGGCAAGTGTGGGCGACGTGGCGGACACCATTAAGTCACTCGGCTTTTATAAGAGTAAGGCCAAGCATGCCGTGGAGGCCGCTCAGATGATCGTTGCCGACTACGGCGGCGAGGTACCGGCCGACATGAAGGAGCTTGTAAAGCTGCCGGGCGTGGGGCGCAAGACGGCGAACATCGTGCTCAACGTGGGGTACGGCATCGTGGAAGGCATCGCGGTGGATACGCACGTCAACCGCATCGCGCACCGCCTGATGCTGAGTCCCAAGACGCACGCCAAAGAGCCGCTCAAGACCGAGCAGGATCTGCTCAAGATCTTGCCGCACGAGTATTGGGAGTCGGTTAACCATCAGTGGATCACCTTCGGTCGCGAGATCTGCGACGCCCGCAAACCCAAGTGTGACGAGTGTCCGCTGGCAGATTTGTGCCCCAGCGTGCGCGTAGCGGGGTAGGGCGGAACGCATCTTCGTCTGGCGTTTTTTGCGGGGCTGGGTTTGCCCTTGAGCCGGAGTCCTCTCCATGCGCTACCATGACAGACAATGTATTTGACGTACGACCCGCCGAGCTTGCCCCGGCGGGCTTTTGGCGTTGCGATGCCGGAGGAACAGCATGCTCATTCACCGTATAGCTGCGCAGCTCTACACTGCCGAGGCGCTGCAGACCGTCGAGGCGGGACTCGATGCCGGCGAGGACGTGACGCTGGCCGTGTCGCAGTCGGGTCGCACGCTTATGGCGGCGGCCCAGTTTGCGCGCCGTCCGCGCCCGACGGTCTACATTGTGAGTGGCGAGGATGCGGCCGATCGCGCCGCGCGCAGCCTTGCCGCCTACGTGGGCCTGGCGCACGTGTGCCGTTTTCCCGAGCGCAAGGACTATCCGTGGCGCGAGCAGGCGCCCGACGATGCCGTGGTGGCGCAGCGCTGCGAGGCTCTGGGGCGCATCGTGCGCGGGGACAACTGCATCATGGTTGCCTCGGCCCGCGCGCTGCTGCGCTGCGTGCCGCCGGTCGAGAGCCGCTATTGGGAGTCCACGACCTTTGCGGTGGGCGAGGAGATTCCTTTTGACGAGGTGCCGCAGCGCCTGGTGGGCATGGGCTACACCAATGCCGGTGCCGCCGACGCGCCCGGCCTGTTCCGCGTGCACGGCGACACCGTAGAGGTGTTCCCCGCACAGGAAAAGGCGCCCGTGCGCATCGAGTTCTTCGGCGACGAGATTGACCGCATCCGCCGCATGGTGAGCTCCACGGGGCAGACCATCGGCAACGAGGACAGTATCGAGATCTTCCCCTGCCGCGAGCTGGCGCTTACCGACGATGCCGTCCACAACATGCACGTGGCGCTCTACCGTGCCAGCCAGGACGACAGCAAGCTGGCGGCGCTGCTCGAGATGGTGGATGCGCGCATCGTCACGCCCGAGCTCGACCGCTTTTTGCCGGTGATGTACGGCCAGACCGTAAGCCCGTTGGCGCACGTGAGCGGCAAGGCACTCGTGGTTCTGTCCGAGCCGCGCTCGCTGTTCGACGACTGCCTGCGCGCCTACGAGGATATTGAGGCCCGTGCCGGCGAGGCAGGGATTGACCGCCTGGATGGTCTGTACGTGCGCGCCCAACAGCTCGATTTTGGTGCCCAGCAGCGCCTGAACTACGTGAGCCTCATTCGTGCCGGCGGCGCGGTGACGGCAGAGCTCAAGATTGAGCAGCCGGCCATCGCAGGCTCGGACAACCGTTTTATGACGCGCATCCAGGAGGTCGTGGGCAAGCGCTATGCCTGCGTGTTTGCCATCCCCGACCGCGGTGCGCGCGAGTCGATGGAGCTCACCTTTGGCGACGAGGGCATTACCTTTGAGGAATCGCTGACCGCGGCGCCCGAAAATGTCGGCGCTATCGGCGACCGCGTTCGCGTGGCAGCGGCGGATTCCGCCGACCGTGCCGCACGCCAGGAGGCCCATGCTTCCATTCGCGAGCGTAAGGCCGACGCGCTCAACGCCCGCTCGCTCGAGGCGGGCGCCGCGCAGGCTGCCGCCGGCGCCGCCGTGCCCACTATTTCGCGCGGACGTGTGACCTTTGTCGATGCCGCCTTGCCGCAGGGCGTGGTGGTGCCCGATGCCAACCTGGCCGTGTTCTCGATCGCCGACCTCAACGCCCGCATGGACGCCAACCGCGCGCGCAGCCGCCGCAAGGTGGACATTACGCAGATCACGTTCCCGTTTAAGCCGGGCGATTACGTGGTGCACGCCACCCACGGCATCGCGCTCTTTAGCGAGATCGCGCGCCAGGAAGTGGGCGGCAAGGAGCGCGACTACTTTTTGCTGGAATATGCCGACGGCGACAAGCTCTACGTGCCGCTCGAGCAGGTCGACCGCATCACACGCTATGTTGGCCCCGACGGCGACAAGCCGCGCCTGACCAGGCTCAATACCGCCGACTGGACGCGTGCCACCAACAAGGCACGCAAGAACGCCAAAAAGCTGGCGTTTGACCTGGTCGACCTGTATACACGCCGCTCGTCGATTACCGGTATCGCCTGTCCGCCCGATACGCCCGAGCAAATCGAGATGGAGGAGAGCTTCCCCTACGACGAGACGCGTGACCAGCTGGAGGCTATCGCCGACATCAAGGCCGACATGGAGGCGCCCAAGCCCATGGACCGCCTGCTGTGCGGCGACGTGGGTTTCGGCAAGACCGAGGTTGCCCTGCGCGCGGCGTTTAAGTGCGTGGACTCCGGCCGCCAAGTCATGGTGCTCTGCCCCACGACCATTCTGGCCCAGCAGCACTACGAGACGTTCTTTGAGCGCTTTGCTCCGTTTGGCCTGGAGGTCGAAGTGCTCAGCCGCTTCCGCACCCCGGCGCAGCAGAAGCGCGCGCTCAAGGCGTTTGCCGAGGGCACGATTGATGTGCTCATCGGCACGCACCGCTTGCTTTCTGCCGACGTGAACCCCAAGAACCTGGGCATGGTGATCATCGACGAGGAGCAGCGCTTTGGCGTGCAGCACAAGGAGCAGCTCAAGAACCTGCGCGAGCAGATTGACGTGCTCACGCTTTCGGCAACGCCTATTCCGCGAACCATGCAGATGGCCACGAGCGGCGTGCGCGACATGAGCCTAATCACCACGCCGCCGACCGGGCGTCGTCCCGTGATCGTGCACGTGGGGGAGTACGACCCCGATGTGGTGAGCGCAGCGATTCGCCTGGAGGTGGGCCGCGGCGGTCAGGTTTACTACGTGTCCAACCGCGTCAAGACCATCGACGATGCCGTGGCGCGCGTGCACGAGGCCGCGCCCGAGGCGCGCGTGGGCGTGGCGCACGGCAAGATGAGCCCGCGCGAGGTCGAGGACGTGATGATCGAGTTCGCGACCAAGAAGATTGACGTGCTTATTGCCACGACCATCGTGGAAAGCGGCATCGACAACGCGACCGCCAACACGCTCATCATCGAGGACTCGCAGCGCCTGGGTCTGGCACAGCTCTACCAGCTCAAGGGCCGTGTGGGCCGTTCTGCCACGCAGGCATACGCGTACTTTATGTTCCCCGGCGAGCTGCCGCTCACCGAGGAGGCGACGGCGCGCCTGACCGCACTGTCCGAGTTCCAAGACCTGGGCAGCGGCATGCGCATCGCCATGCGCGACCTGGAGATTCGCGGCGCCGGCTCGCTTATGGGGGCCGAGCAGCACGGCAACCTGTCGAGCGTGGGCTTTGACCTGTTTACGCAGATGCTGGGCCGGGCTGTGGCCGAGGCGCGCGGCGATGACGACGCCGGCGTGGAAGCGGCGAGCGTGGGTATTAATCTGCCGGTCGACTACTTCTTGCCCGAGGAGTACCTGCCGGCGGTGGATCAGCGCGTGCTCGTGTACCGCAGGCTCGCGGCTGCAGAGGACCTGGAGAGTATCGACGAGGTACAGGAAGAGACCGAGGCCGCGCATGGTGAGCTGCCGTTGGCGGGGCTTAACCTGTTCAATCGCGCGCGCATCCGCATCCGCGGCGAGCGTCTGGGGCTCGAGAGCGTCACGCTCAGTGGCGGTCGCATCACGTTTTTGGGCGTCGACGTGCCCAAGAAGGTGGCCTTTGAGCTTAAGACCCGTTATGGCGCGGTGAACTTCCCCAAGAGCCGCAAGTTGTCGGTGCCCTACAAGGCGGGCGCCGGCGCGGGCAGCGGCCTGGGTCGCGGCCTCGACGCCAACGACGGCACCGGCCCCGTGGCCGCGGCACTCATGCTGCTGCAGCAGTTGGGTGCCAGCGACGACGACTAACGGGTCGACGCTGCAAACGCCCCGTTTGGGCAATCTGGCTCCATCGAAAGGAAAGTATGTTCGGATACATCTATAAGAAAGATGTCGCCATTATCGCGGTTGTCCTGTGTCTTTGTTTGGGCGTGGGCAGTTTCTTCGATTACCAAATCTCGAGCGCGCTGTTCAATATCGGCAGCATGTACGGCCGCTTTATCGAGGCCGCTGGCGAGCTGCCGTTTGAGCTGACGGCGAGCATTGCGGGCGTTATGCTCGTGCGCGCGGTGCGTCCCGATTCCAGAGGGAGCAAATGGCTCGCCGTGCTCGGCATCCTCGTTAACGTTGGTCTGGCTGGCTACGAGATCGTTTCGTCCCTGCGGGTTGGCGGCAAACTCATCGCGGTTCAGTTGGTGCTGACGTTTGTGCTGGTCATCGCTGCCAACCTTATCGTCTATCGCCTCACGCGCGCGACCGAGCCCGACGAGCTCACGCGCTGGGCGTTGATGGTGCTGGCCGTGTGGGTCGCTCAGGCCATCATCCTCAACGTCATTGTTAAGCCGTTATGGTCGCGCCCGCGCATGCGCGTGATCGAGGTCACGCCGGGGCTCAATTTTCAGCCGTGGTGGGTGATCGGCAACCCCGACAAGTGGGCCTATATCGCCGCCGGCGTGATTAAGGACGGGTTCAAGTCGTTTGCGAGCGGACACACGGCGCATGCGGCGATTGGCCTTATGCTCGCCGGGCTTCCCGCGGCAGCCTTTAAGGAAAAACCTTCGCGTCGCCGCGTGATCTTTTGGGCGGCGGCTGTGATCGCGGCGCTCGTCGCCTTTGGGCGCATCGTGATTGGAGCGCACTTTTTGAGTGACGTGAGCTGCGGTTTTGCCCTGGTACTGGCACTTGAGTGCCTTGCCGCGCGCATCGCCTATCCCAACGGCGTACAATAGCCCCGTTTGAATCATCTGGCCGATACCCGGTAAGAGAGGATTGCCATGCTCGCGTTTAACAACGACTATTCCCACGGTGCACATCCGGCGGTGCTGCAGGCGCTTGTCGACACCAATATGGAGCCGCAGCCCGGCTACGGTACCGATGCGCACACCGAGCGTGCCAAGCAACTTATCCGCGAGGCCTGTCAGGCCCCCGATGCCGACGTGTTTTTTCTGGTGGGCGGCACGCAGGCCAACGCGACGGTGATCGACATGTTGCTTGCGCCGTACGAGGGCGTCGTTGCTGCCGAGACCGGCCACGTCGCCTGTCACGAGGCAGGCGCCATCGAGTTTGGCGGCCACAAGGTGCTCACCATCCCCGGCTACGAGGGCAAGATGCACGCCGAGGATCTGGAGAACTATATCCAGGTGTTCTACGAAAACGAGAGCTACGAGCACACGGTGTTTCCGGGTGCCGTGTACGTGAGTCTATCGACCGAGTACGGCACGCTGTACTCCAAGGCCGAGCTCGCGGCGATCCATGCAGTGTGCCAGAAGCGCGAGATTCCGCTGTTTGTGGATGGCGCCCGCCTGGCCTATGCGCTGGCGGCCGATGAGTGCGACATTACCCTGCCCGAGCTGGCGCAGCTGTGCGACGTGTTCTACATCGGCGGCACCAAGTGCGGCGCTCTGTGCGGCGAGGCCGTGGTGTTTTGCGGCATGCACGCCCCGGCGCATCCCATTCCGCGTATTAAACAGCACGGTGCGTTGCTGGCCAAGGGCCGCCTGACGGGCGTGCAGTTCGAGGCCCTTTTTACCGATGGCCTGTATTTTGAGATTGGTCGCCAGGCGATTGAGACCGCTCAGGCGCTGCGTCGCGTGCTGCACGAGCGCGGCTACCAGTTCTTCTTGGAGACGCCGACCAACCAGCAGTTTGTGATTCTGCCCAACGAGGACATGGCCCGCATTCGCGAGCATGCCTCGATCGAGTACTGGGAAAAGTACGACGATACTCACACGGTGGTGCGCTTTTGCACCAGCTGGGCCACGACGCAGGAGGATATCGACGCGTTGGCGGCTGTCCTGTAGCCTGATGTAATGACAAGGGGCCGCCCTGCGCCTGAGCTTGGCGCAGGGCGGCCTTTGCTTTTGGGGAGAAGGGTTGTATGACCGAGATGTCCGAGCCGACGATTCGCCTGGCGACGCCCGATGATGCGCCGGCGTTGCTTGCCATCTATGAGCCGTATGTGCACCAGACGGCGATTACCTGCGAATACGAGGTGCCGAGCGTTGAGGAGTTCGCTGGGCGCATCGAGCGTACGCTCAAGCGCTATCCATATTTGGTGATGGAGTTGGACGGGCGTCCGGTAGGCTATGCCTACGTGAGTTCGCTTAACAGCCGCGAGGCGTACGACTGGTCGGTCGAGACATCGATCTACCTGGCGCGCGATGTGCGCCACGGCGGGCTGGGCCGCAAGCTGCACGACGCGCTCAAGCAATGTCTGATCGCGATGGGCATCACCAACATGTGCGCGCTCATTGCCGTGCCGCACGATAAGGACGACGAGTACCTGACGCACAACAGCCAGGATTTCCATGCCCATATGGGATATCGCCTGGTGGGCGCTTTCGATCGCTGCGCCCAAAAGTTCGGCCGCTGGTACGACATGTGCTGGATGGAGCTGGTCCTGGCCGAGCGCACACCCAACCAACCCAAGCCAACCTGGTTTCCCGACCTCCTCGCCTAAAACCACCACAAAGGTGCCTGTCCCCTTTGTGGTGGTTTTGGTGTTGGTTAGCCGATGGGTTCGGTGTATTTGGCACGGTCGGTGCGTTGGATGCGCTTGGAGACATGGAGCGGGCGGCCGTCGGTGTCGTAGACGTAGTCGGTGATCAAGATTAGTGCCTGCCCGCGCTCGACGTTGAGCAAAAACGCCTCGTTTTGCGAGGCGTAGCACACCTCAAAGGTCTTATGCCCCTGTGCCGGCGCGCGATGGAATTCTTGGCGCAGCGTCGCGTAGAGCGAACCGTTGATATCGCGATCGATGAGCGTCTCGAAGCTTGGCGGCAGGTAGGTGGTCTCCAGGCACAGCGGCACGTCGTCCAGGTAGCGCAGACGGACAAGTTTGACGAGCTTGCTGCCCACGGCGGCGTCAAAGAACTTAGCTATGCTGCCGGCCGCCTTGGCAAAGCCCGAGTCCACGGTGCGCGTGGTGGGCTTCATGCCCTGACCTTCGACCTGCTTGGTATAGCTCGAAAACACTAGGTTGTTCTCGTGGAGCGCGGGCGTGTCGGCCACAAAGGCGCCACGCCCGCGCTCGGTGCGCACCAGGCCCTCATCAACGAGAACCTTAAGGGCGTGGCGCACGGTGCTGCGCGACAGCCCCGATTCGTCCATGAGTTCCATCTCGGACGGCAGCTTGTCTCCGCGTGCGTAGATGCCGGCGGCGATGCGGTCACGCAACATGCCCGCCAAGCGCTCGTATTGGTTCAGTTTCTTTTTAGACGAAGCGTTCATGTGATCAACCTGTATCTAACTTGTATGCCTATCTAAGCAAGCATGTATTCAATACAACAACAAAACCGCTGGTAGCCAGTTGTCGAAAACCGCATCAGCAAAATATCTAAGACAAATATAGCATACAACTAGTCGACATAACCAAAACATGTATGTAACTTGTATGCCATCGAGAGCATCAAACGAGAAGAAAGGCTGATGCACGATGACTACTCAGGAACAGGTTAAGGATGTCGTCTTCCAGGTTTTGGCTGACAAGGCAGACAAGGGCGGCATCAAGCGCGTCGTGTGGATTGGCGCTGGCGGATCCAACGGCGGCAACTATCCTGCCCAGTACTTTATGGAGCACGAGGCCACGCAGGTCGTGAGCTCCAGCTACACCAGCAACGAGTTCGTGCACGCCACCCCGGCCTACGTCAACGAGAACACCCTGGCCGTCGTCGTGTCCATGCGCGGCACCAAGGAGACCATCGTTGCCGCCCAGGTCGCCAAGGACCACGGCGCCAGCACCATCGCCATCTATGTTGACGAGTCCGGCCTCACCGAGGTCTGCGACTACAAGATCCAGTACGACAGCCTGGCCGTCGACGAGTCCTGCATGGGTCGCACCAACTCCGCCGTCGTGACCATGATCGCCATGGAGCTCACGCAGCAGACCGAGGGCTATGCCGAGTACGAGACCGCTATGGCCGCGTTTGACTTGGTCGACCCCATCTATCGCAAGGCCGTCGAGTACACCCGTCCGCTCGCTGCCAAGTGGGCCGAGCAGAACGCCGACAAGCCCTGCATCAACGTCATGGCCCAGGGCCCGCTCTTTGGTGCCGCCTACGTCTTTAGCATCTGCAACGTGCAGGAGATGCTGCAGATCGACTCTTGCACCATCAACACCTGCGATTTCTTCCATGGCCCCTTCGAGATCCTGGACAAGCGCACCTCGCTGTTCCAGCTCATCAGTGTCGGCCGCAGCCGCTGCAACGACGAGCGCGGCATCCGCTTCGTCAACCAGTACGGTGGCGAGCGCGTCTATCAGCTCGACGCCAAGGAGCTCGGCCTTAACGACATCAAGGACAGCGTGAGCGAGTACTTCAACCACCTGATCTTTGCCCCGATCCTCAACAACGTGTACATGCGCGCGCTCTCTGCCGTCACCCACAAGGACTACATGACGCGCCGCTACATGTGGAAGCTGGATTACTAGGGGATGGAGCAGCCTAACAGCTCGATGTCCTCATAAGTTGCGGTGGAATAGTTCCTGTTTGGGGGTCTGAAGCCTCTATTCAGGAACTATTTCACCGCAACTGAATTCATGGCGGCAGTTGGGGACAGTCCTAGTCGTTGGGGACGTACTCAAATGAGTAGTCATTCAGGAACGTCCCCAACGACTAGTCATTTAAGTACGTCCCCAATGAGTACCCAATGAGTGTGTGGGCGAGCGGATTTTCCCGCTCGCCGATTTGTGTCTTGAAAAATGTATATAACGACTATAACGTAGTGTGAAACATATTGGAAACAATACCGAGGAGGCTGCGTTGAAGAAAAGCAATCTGGGCTATGTGCTGGTGCTGATCGCCGCGCTTATGTGGGGCAGCATCGGAATCTTTGTAAAAGGCATCTCGGCCCTGGGTGTTTCGTCTCAGAGCATGGCGGCCTTTCGCCTGTTGTCGGGTGCCGTCTTAATGGCTCCGGTCTTGGCGTTCATGGGTTGCCAGGGAGGCGATCGTGAGGGAAAAGCATCGGGTCCCCTGGCACTGTTCAAGGCAAGTCCTAAAGAGCTTGTTCCCTGTGCGCTTCTTGGCATTATCGGCCTCGCCACCGCTAACACGCTTTATTACGAGTGCATGGGCGAGGTGGGCATGTCCACGGCCTCGGTGCTGCTCTACACCTCGCCGGTGTTTGGCGTCATGCTCGGCCGCGTGCTTTATCGCGAGGATGTGACTCCCAACAAGCTCGTTGCCATCGCTTTTAATATCGGTGGCTGTGTACTCGCAGTGACCAATGGCGACCTTTCCGGTTTTCATTTTTCGGTTTGGGGCGTCACGTCGGGCGTGATCGCGGGTTTTTGTGGCGCGTCGCTCGCGGTGTTTAGCCGGATAGCAACCAAGACGGTCCACCCGCTGGCTGTCACGTTTTGGGGCCTTGTTTTTGGCGGTGCGGTTATGGCGGCTATCGCGGCTCCGTGGCCAGATGTCGCCGCGGCAATGTCGCCACAGCTGCTGCTGCTGTTCTTTGGTTTTGGACTTATCCCCACAGCCGTGGCCTATGTCTTATATATGCAGGGTCTGTCCATGGGGCTCGAGACGTCGAAAGTTCCCGTCGTAATGTCATTCGAGACGGTCGTCACCGTACTGCTGGGCATTGGTGTCTACGCCGAGCCCGCCGGCGCGATCAAGGTCCTGGGCATCGTGCTGGTGCTTGCGTCCATCCTGATCATGAACACCGACTTCTCCAGGCTGCGCAACAGCGCCATTGTCAAACGTATTGTCGAGAGCATGACCTTTAAGCCCAACGCGTGGTGGACCGAAAAATCTCAGGACATGGATCTGTTTAAGGAACGCACTGGCATCGCGCTGGAGCCCACCGTGCAGGAAAGCCCCTGGTACTTCGTGCGATAGAGGATTGTGCACGGCGTTTGGCCTGGGGTTATCCAGCCAGCGCCGGCCTATCCAGCCCCAACGTTTCAAGTACGTTAAGCCCGTCAACGGTCGATTTTCACCCGCGAACGGTCTTTATACTAATTAGCAATATAAGCAACATATAAGACGTTATAATGACCATAACGAAAAGGAGGAGGCAAGATGAATCAGATCATTCTCGCATCTCATGGCGGCCTGGCCGCAGGCGCCAAAGACACGCTCGAGATGGTTCTCGGCGACGTGTCGAACGTCCACGTCGTGTCGCTTGCTCGTGACGACAAGGAGCCCATCACCAATAAGGTGGACGCCATGATCGCCACGTTCAACGCGGACGACACCGTCTATGTGCTGACCGATATGCTCGGCAGCTCGGTCAACAACAACATGGTCGAGCTTTCCAAGAACGGCACGAAGTTCACGGTTGTCAGCGGTTTCAACATTCCGCTGGCACTGACGCTCGCTATGAGCCCCGTTCCCGTCAAGGGCGCCGAGCTCGCAGCCCTCATCAACGAGGCCCGCACCGGTCTGACCAACCCCAACGCACCGGTCGAGGCTGCCGCGGCTCCCGCCAAGAAGGCCAAGCCGTCCCGTCACAGCTCCGGTCCCGCCAAGATCGTCCTCGCACGTCTTGACTACCGTCTGCTGCACGGCCAGGTCGTCTTTACCTGGACCACCAAGGTTCAGGCCGAGCGCATCATCGTCGTCGACAACGCTGCCGCCAACGATGACATCAAGAAGGGCGCTCTTAAGCTGGCCAAGCCCCAGGGCGTGCGCCTGAACGTCTTCACCGTCGAGCGTGCCCTCGCCAAGATGGACAAGCTCAACACCCTCGGCGAGCGCGTCATGTTCGTCTTTGGCAACACTGCCGAGATGCTGCAGTTCTGCCAGGGCTACAAGCTCGACGCCATCAACCTGGGCGCCACCGCCAACCACGACGGTGCCGATCAGGTCGGCGGCAAGGACAGCTCCGTCTTCCTCGACGCCACCCAGAAGGCCGACGTCAACCAGCTGCTCGACATGGGCATCAAGCTCTACGTCCAGCAGACCCCTACGTATCAGAGCGTCGACATCGACGCCAAGCTGTAATCAACCAGGCTTTTGCCTGACTGAAAGGAGAAGGGTATGAATACGTTCATCAGTGCGGTGCTCGTCGGCCTCGTCGGCGTGTTCTGCATGTGGGACTCCCGCCTGCTCGGTCGTCTTAACTTCGAGCAGCCCCTCGTTGGCGCTACGCTCGTCGGTCTGCTGCTGGGCGATGTGCCCACCGGCCTTGCCGTCGGTGCCGCCGTCGAGCTCGTGTCCATGGGCCTGGTGCAGGTCGGCGCCGCCGTTCCGCCCGATATGGTCCTGGGCGGCATCGTGGCCGCTGCCTTTGCGTGCCTGACCGATGCTTCCGCCGAGACCGCCATGACGATCGCCATCCCGGTCGCCGTCCTGGGTCAGCTCCTCGGCATCGTGTTCCGTTCCATCATCGCCGCCCTCACCCATGTGGCAGATAACGCGATCGATAACGGAAAGTTCAAGACCGCCTACCGTATGCACATCTGCGCCGGCTCCGGTCTGTACGCCGTCATGTACTTCCTGCCGATCTTCCTCGCCGTCTTTGTTGGCACCGACCTGGTTCAGGCCATCGTCAACATGGTTCCCGAGTGGCTGTCCACTGGTCTTAACGTTTCGACCAAGATCATGACCGCCTACGGCTTGGCCCTGCTGCTCACCATGATGATCAAGAAGGGTATGACTCCGTTCCTGTTCATCGGTTTCCTGCTCGCCGCTTACCTCAACCTGTCCGTCATCGCGGTCGCTCTGATCGGTGTGTGCCTGGCTGTCGTCTTCATGGGCTTCAAGTTCAACGGTTCCCATGCAGCCGCCGGTGTCGATTCCGACTACGATCCGCTCGAAGACGACGAAGACTAAGGAGGAACACACTATGGCAACCGCAACCAAGGACGTATCCCTGAACAAGAAGGTCAGCCAGTTCTTCTGGCGCTCCTGGGCCATCCAGGCCTCTTGGAACTACGAGCGTCAGATGAACATGGGCTTCCTCTACGGCATGGTTCCCACGCTCGATCGCCTCTATCCGGATGAGTCCGACCCCAAGCAGCTCGCTGCTAAGAAAGAGGCTTACCACCGTCACATGGCGTTCTACAACTGCACCCCGCAGACGAGCGCTTTCATCCTGGGCCTCTCCGCCTCCATGGAGGAGGAGTACGCCAAGGATCCCGAGAACTTCGATCCCGATTCGATCAACGCGGTCAAGACCTCCCTCATGGGTCCGCTTTCCGGCATCGGTGACTCCTTCTTCCAGGGCACCATCCGCGTTATCGCCTTTGGCCTGGGCGTTCAGCTGGCTCAGCAGGGCTCCATCATGGGCCCGATCCTGGCTATGCTCATCTCCATCGTCCCCTCTGTGCTGATCACTTGGTTCGCAGCCAAGATGGGTTATCAGGGCGGCCACGAGTACCTGAGCAAGCTTCAGGGCGGCGACCTCATGGAGAAGCTCATGTATGTCTGCGGCATCGTGGGTCTTATGTCCGTGGGCGGCATGATCGCTACGCTGATCGGCGCCACCACCCCGCTGCAGTTCGCTGAGGGCACCGTCGTGATCCAGGACATCCTGGACGGCATGATGCCCCAGATGATCTCCCTCGGCCTCACTGGCCTTATGTACTGGCTCATCAAGAAGAACGTCAACACCGGTTGGCTTCTCGTGATCGCCATTGTGGGCGGCATCGCCCTCTCCGCGGTCGGCATCCTGGCTTAGTCGCGACTAAGCGCCTAACCGCTTTCCCCCCGGGGGCCTGCCTGGCATCCCATACCCCAGGCAGGCTTCCATCCCCAACATGCGACAATGGGACAGTCCCTTTGTCGCATCCTCAACGGGCCGGCGACTCGGTCCAAACCACAGTAACCCTGCGAGCGCCCGGCAATGTGGCGCCGCAAAAATTGAAAGGAATGTGTCAGATGTACGAGATCGACCTTAACCTCCCTAAGCAGATCGTCGCTGACGTCCTGTCCAACCACGAGATCCACAGCGTCGCTTTCGTCGGCTGCGGCGCCTCCATGTCCGACCTTTACCCCGCCAAGTACTTCCTGGCCAACAACACGGACAAGCTGAACGTTCAGATCTTCACTGCTAACGAGTTCAACTACGACACGCCTTCCTGGGTCAACGAGCACACCTTCGTGATCACCTGCTCCCTCGGTGGCTCCACGCCCGAGACCGTCGAGGCCAACAAGACCGCCAAGAAGCACAACTGCCCGGTCGTCTCCCTCACCAACAAGGCTGGCTCCGCTCTGACCGTCGACGCTGACTACGTCATCGTTCACGGCTTCCACGCCAACTTCGCTGCCAAGTGCGAGAAGCCCGGCTACGCCATCGCTCTTGCTGTCGAGATCCTTCAGCAGACCGAGGGCTATGACCACTACGAGGACATGATCACCGGCCTCACCAACGTCTTTGAGCTCTGCGAGAACGCTGCTCAGTCCTGCAAGAAGCTCGCCAAGAAGTTCGCTCAGGACTTCAAGGACGACAAGATGATCTACTTCATGGCTTCCGGTGCCTCCGAGAAGATGGCTTATTCTCACGCCGCCTTCCTGTTCACCGAGATGCAGTGGATCGACGCCGCTGCCTACAACACCGGTGAGTACTTCCACGGCCCGTTCGAGGTTTCCACCGAGGGTAAGCCCTACGTCTTCTTCATGTCCGATGGCGCTACCCGTCCGATGGACGCCCGCGCCCTCACCTTCCTTAAGCGCATGGGCGCCAAGGTCGCTCTGATCGACTCCAAGGACTACGGCCTGGCTGACGCTGTGCCCGCGAGCGTCGTCACCTACTTCAACCCGCTGCTGCACCTCGCCGTTATGCGCGAGTACGGCAACCAGATCGCCGAGGCCCGTCAGCACCCGCTGACCATGCGTCGCTACATGTGGAAGCTTTCCTACTAATCACAAGTAAGTAAACCTTACGGGTTGATTGAAAGGGGATGGGGTTTGCGCCCCGTCCCCTTTTTTTGCTCTGGGGAGGGCGTATCCGTCGCGCCACAAAACCTCAGATAAAACCTACCAAAATAAACCTGTCCCTTTTTGGCAGGTGGGAGGAGATGCGTATGATCAAGGCGGTGCTGTTTGATATGGACGGCGTGCTGGTCGATACCGAGTGGTTCTACAACCGTCGTCGCGTGGCGTTTATGGAAGAGAAGGGGTTCCACTTTGACGAGATCCCCGATCTTTCGGGGTCTAACGAGCCGGCCATTTGGGAGGCGCTGGTGCCCGACGATGTTGAGCTGCGCGAGCGTCTGCGCGTGGAGTACAAGCAGGTCTACAGCCCGGACCACCCCGTTCCGTATGCCGAGCTTCTCAACGAGCAGACGGAGCCGGTGATGCGTGAGCTGCACGAGCGCGGCGTGAAGTGTGCCATCGCAAGCTCGTCCTATCGCGAGCTTATTGACGAGCTGGTGGAGATTGCCGGTATCGCCGACGTGCTGGACTACACCATCAGCGGTCACGAGTGCAGTGCGTTTAAGCCCGACCCCGAGATCTACCTGCGCGCCATGGAGGCGCTGGGGGTGGAGCCTGCCGAGTGCCTGGTTATCGAGGATTCGCCTTTGGGCATCGAGGCCGGCAAGCGCTCCGGCGCCCGCGTCCTGGCACTGCGTCCGCACGAGGGCGTCAACCTCGACCAATCGCGAGCCGATGCCGTTATCGATAATCTGACCGACATTTTGGCCGCTTTGTAATGTCAATCCGCCGCGAGAAGCACGGGTTCAAACGTTTTTTGCGGTGGACTGGCTCAATTTGGTTTCGATTTTGATCCGTTTGGCTTCGATTCGGGCTAAGTGAGTAGACTTTTTGGCGCAGGCCGAGCACAATGCATATCTTCCTTTGTAAAACCGCAGGTCACAGAGGTGGCTGTTTTGGGTGTGCTCGGCAGATCGTAAAAAGTCTACTCACTTGGAATTTAGCCCTTTGGTCGTGGGGGTTGCTGGTCCCGTTTTGGTTGTCGAGAGAGGGTGAATTGAAGCGCCCCCGCACGCTCATGCTACAATCGCGGGCATGCCCCACAACTACATCTGCCTTCGAAAGGAGCCTGCGTGGCGAACGCCATCGAACAGCTCACGGACCGAGTGCTCGTGCTCGGCCGCCTCACCATCGTCCGCCGTGCCATTACTGCCGTGGCGGTCACCATTTCTGCCGTTCTCCAGACATTTCTGATCCAGGCGTTCATTCAACCCGCCGACCTGCTTCCGAGCGGTCTCACCGGCGTCGCGGTCCTACTCGATCGCGTTACCTCGCTCGGCGGCGTCCACATCGACATCTCGCTCGGTATGCTCGCGCTCAACATCCCCGTGGCACTCCTATGCTGGAGCGGCATTAGCAAGCGCTTCGTCATCTTCTCGATGATGCAGGTCGTGCTCTCATCGCTGTTCCTCAACATCTTTCACTTTGCCCCGTTTTTGGGCGACAAGATTATGCTCATCATTTTTGGCGGCGTGGTCTCGGGTCTGGGCGCTGCCATCGCGCTAAAGTCCGGCGCATCCACCGGCGGCACCGACTTTATCGCGCTGTGGGTCTCCAACCACACGGGCAAGACTATCTGGGGTGTCATCTTTGGTTTCAACTGCTTTATCCTGGCGATCTTTGGCTTTATGTTTGGCTGGGACAATGCGGCGTACTCCATCGTGTTCCAGTTTATTTCGACCAAGACCATCGACAGTTTCTATCGTCGCTACGACCGCGTGACGCTGCAGATCACGACGCGCAAGGCAGACGAGGTCATGACCGCCTATGTTGACCATTTTCAGCACGGCATTAGCTGTGCCGAGGTCATCGGCGGATACAGCCGCGAAAAGATGTACCTGCTGCACGCCGTTGTCTCGACCTACGAGAGCCAGGACATCATCAAGCTGGTGTGCGACATTGATCCCGGCGCCGTGATCAACGTGTTCCACACGCTCGACTTTGTGGGCGGCTGGTGGGGCGGTCATGTCGACGAGCCCATGCCCACGGCCGTTCCCGATCCTGACAAGCCCGCACGTATGGCCAACAGGTGGGCGCGCCTCTGCGAGCAGGACAGCCTGCAGCAGGACGACGGCAAGTAGGGTATTGGCATTTTGCCGGCACGGCGCAATCCTGTCCGCTTGAGCCTCCCGAAAGCCTCGCTGCTTTCGGGAGGCCTTCGTTTGCCCAGATAAAACCTACCAAAATGAAGCTGTCGCTTTTTGGTAGGGAGGGTGTATCGTTTTATCATTATGAGGTAACATGAACCTAGACGTTATATACGTATTAGTTATTTCGATATTTCGATAAGAGTGATCAGATATGCCTGCACCCAAAAATGCACCGCTTTACCAGCAGATTTACGATGAAATCAAGGATGCGATCGAGAAAGGTGTTTATGCACCCAAGGAGCGTATTCCGTCCGAGCTT
Source organism: uncultured Collinsella sp. (assembly GCA_958407465.1). Lineage (GTDB taxonomy): Bacteria > Actinomycetota > Coriobacteriia > Coriobacteriales > Coriobacteriaceae > Collinsella. The sequence goes on from CATYIV010000007.1 coordinate 21,220, forward strand.
GAGCTAGCCGAGCAGTACGATGTGAGCCGAATTACGGTGCGCCGCGCCGTCGAGGAGTTGTGCTCCGATGGCTACCTGGTTAAGCAGCAGGGCCGCGGCACCTTTGTTTCCACGCCGCACATCAATCGTCAGTTCCACGCCTCGACGCTGCAGACGTTTACCGCGCTGTGTGCCGACAACGGCATGAAGGCCGGTGCGCATATGATCGATCGCCAGATCGTTCCGGCGCGCCAAAACGAGATGGAGTTCTTTGGCCTGCAGAAGGATGCGCTGCTGCTCCATATCAAGCGCGTGCGTACGGCCGACGGCGAGCCCATCTTTGAGGAGAACATCTTTGTGCCGTTTGACGCCTACCGTGAGCTGTTGACGGCCGATCTTGAGGACAAGTCGATTTTTGCCGAGGTCGAGCGTGTTGGCGGAACGCCGATTGTCTCGGTTGGCTACCGTACGGTCGAGGCCGTTCGAGCTAATGCCGAGCAGGCGGCCGAGCTGGGCATTGCCCCGCATGATCCGCTGCTCAACCTGCGCGCCGGCTTTACCGGTCCCAACGATGAGCCGGTCCTGATGGGTAAGCAGTACTACGTGGGATCGCGCTACGTCATGGTCATGTAGCTCTAGTTGCGCGGTTTTCCAAACCGCGCAACGGCTCGACGCTGCAAGCCCGCCAGAGCGGCAATTTGCAGAATGAGCGTGGATAATCTCCCGTTTTTGGCTCAACGGCGTGCTCAAAGTGGGAGATTATCCACGCTCATCCGGAAAGTGTCCAAAAATCCACGCTCGTTCCCTTCGGATTGCATCGCCCGTGGCCGGCAGCGGCGCGGCACCGGTCCGCGTGGCGGCGTATAATCGGCGGCAGATGACTTGAACGTTAGGAAACCATGACCGATAGCATGCAGCAGATGGCGCTCGACACGCTCGGCGCCTATTTTGGCTACACCTCGTTTCGCCCGGGACAGGACCGCATGGTCGATGCGATCCTTGCCGGTCGCGATGCGCTGGGCGTTATGCCCACGGGCGCCGGCAAGTCCATTTGCTACCAGGTGCCCGCGCTCATGCTGCCCGGCATCACCTTTGTGGTGAGTCCGCTGCTGTCGCTTATGGAGGACCAGACCCGTGCGCTGCTTGCGGCGGGTGCGCGACCCAGCTATCTCAACTCCAGCCTTACCCCGGCTCAGCAAAACACCGTGCTCAAGCGGGCGTGCGAGGGCCGCTACCAGCTTATGTACGTGGCGCCCGAGCGCCTGCTCGAGCCACGCTTTTTAGCCTTTGCACAGGAGGCCGCGGCCGACGGCGGCATCGGCGTGCCGCTCGTGGCCATTGACGAGGCGCACTGCGTGAGCCAATGGGGCCAGGATTTTCGCCCCGCCTACCTGCAGATTCGCGAGTTCATCGAATCGCTTCCGCAGCGTCCCATTGTGGCGGCCTTTACCGCTACGGCAACCGAGCGCGTGCGTGCGGACATCCAGCAGATGCTCGGCCTGCAAAACCCTGCGACGGTGGTGACGGGCTTCGATCGCAAGAACCTCTACTTTGGCTGCGAGGAGATGGGCGACAAGGCCAAGGCCGCATGGGTGCGCGACTATGTGATCGCGCATTCGAGCGAGAGCGGCATCGTGTATTGCTCGACCCGTAAGACGGTCGATGCGCTGGCAGGCGAGCTTGCCGAGGCGCTGGGCCCCAGCGGCATTCGCGTTGGCCGTTACCATGCCGGCATGGGCAACGACGCTCGCCGCCAAAGCCAGCGCGCCTTTATCGACGACGATATCCAGGTGATGGTTGCCACCAACGCCTTTGGCATGGGCATCGACAAACCCAACGTGCGCTACGTGATTCACAACAACGTGCCCGAGAGTATCGAGGCCTACTACCAGGAGGCTGGCCGCGCTGGCCGCGACGGCGACCCGGCCAGCTGCCACTTGCTGTGGAACGGTAACGATTTTCGCATGCGCCGCTTTCTGATCGACCGCGGCGATGCTGCCGACGAGGCGCTCGACGACGAGCAGCGCGCGTGGGCGGTCCAGAATCGATATCGTCTGCTCAGCCAGATGGAGGGCTACTGCAATACCACCGGCTGCCTGCGCGAATACATGCTGCGCTACTTTGGCGACGAGGCCGCGGCCGAGCATGCCGCGGCCGGTACGGGCGGCACCGCCACGGACGAGGCCGAGGGCTGCGGCAACTGCAGCAACTGCCTCACGCAGTTCGAGGTCGAGGACGTCACCGATATGGCCCGCGCCGCCGTGCGCTATGTGGCCACGCGTCCCATGCGCTTTGGCAAGTCGCTCATCGCCGACGTGCTCCACGGCGGCAACACCGAGCGCATTCGCCAGATGCATCTGGACGAGGACCGCGGCTACGGTGAGCTGTCGAACGAATCCGTCGGGCGCATCAAGGACATCATCGGCCAGCTGTGCGGCCGCGGTTATCTGGCAACCTCGCAGGGGCAGTACCCGGTCGTGGGGCTGGGCCCGCGTGCCGCCGAGGTCGAGGATGAGGCGTTTGCCTTTACCGTTAAGCGTCGCGCGTCCAAGCGCAAGGCCTCGGCCCGCGCCCGCCGTGCGGTGGATCTGCTGCGTGAGGAGGCCGAGCTGGATCAGCGCCCGCGCGTGGGCGACGATGTCGAGCTGTTCGAGTGTCTGCGTGCCCTGCGCAAGGAGATTTCGACCGAGCTGGAGATGGCGCCGTACATGGTCTTTTCCGACAAAGCCCTGCGCGGTCTGTGCCGCCTACGCCCGCAGACGCGCGACGAGCTTATCCAGGTCAACGGCATCGGCGAGAAAAAGGCCGATGCCTTTGGCGAGCAGTTTATGGCGGCGATTGAAGAATTTGAGTCCGAGCATGCACGGAATGGAGCATAACGATGGCATCCGACAATAAAACCGAGCGCACTGAGGTGTCCGCCGTGCCGCTGTACCAGCAGGTTATGGACGACCTAAAAGGTGAGATCGCGCATGGCGTGTACGCATCCGGCTCGCGCATTCCTTCCGAGATGGAGCTCGCGAAGTACTACGGCGTGGGACGCATCACCGTGCGCCGCGCCATCGAGGAGCTGTCGCGCGCGGGGTATCTCAACCGCCAGCAGGGGAGGGGCACGTTTGTGTGTGCGCCCAAGCTTAAGCGCAAGATTGTCCAGAAGGGTGACGTTCAGAGCTTTTCCGAGGGTTGCGCTGCCAACGACATGGCGGCCGGAGCACGCCTGGTGTCGCGCACGGTGGTTGCGGCGACGCGCGAGGACGCGGCGTTTTTTGGGGTGGAACCCGGCTGCGAGCTCATCGTTGTCGAGCGCGTGCGCACGGCAGACGGCGTGCCCGTCATGCTCGAAAACAACGCTTTTGTGCTGGCTGACCATCCCTATCTGCAGACGCTTGCCGACAAGGATCTCACGGACAATTCCATCTTTGCGCTCGTTGCCGAGCATTCGGGCCGCGCGCCGCTCAAGTCCGACCCCTGTACTGTGGAGATTGCGCTTGCCGATGCTCAGGCGGCCTCGCTGCTGGAGGTGCCGGTCGGTGAGCCGCTCTTCTATATGGAGGCGTACTTTACCGATGAGGACGAGCGGCCCTTGCTGCTCGGACGCCAAAAGATCGTGGGTTCGCGCTACGTGTTCGACATCTAACGTCCACAGATAGAACGATATAGAACAAATTTGGTGAGATGGCTTCACGGGCGTCGTCATGCGTGCTATAAATAGGACAACATAGAACGACCGCAGGTACGAGCTGACGTCGTTCAAAACCGCCACACAAGGAGGAGTATCACCATGAACGCACACGATCTGATTCAGGAAATTATCGAGCGCAAGGGCAAGATTGAGAATGTCTTTTGGATCGCCTGCGGCGGTTCGATGATCGACCTGATGCCGGCCAACGAGCTGCTCAAGCGCGAGGCCACCACGTTTTCCTCGACGGTCTACACGGCACGCGAGTTTTGCCTGATGGCCCCCAAGAGCCTTGGCGAGAAGTCGCTCGTCATCGCCTGCAGCCATAGCGGCAATACACAGGAGGTCGTCGACGGCTGCGAGATGGCGCTGGCCGCCGGCGCCGAGGTTGTCGCCCTCACCGACTGCGAGGGCTCAAAGATCGACAACGGCAAGTGGACCACCTGGGTCTACCCCTGGGGCGAGGGCGTGCCGCAGGCCGAGGTGCCTCAGGGCATCGGCGCTCTGATCGCCGCCGAGCTGCTCGACCAGCAGGAAGGCTACGAGGCGCTCGCCGACATGTACGAGGGCCTCAAGCAGATGGATGCACTGCTGCCCGCCGCTCGCGAGAAGGTCAACGCCGAGCTGGGCGCCCGCTTTGCCGAGCTCTGCCAGCAGCACAAGTTCTTCTATATCCTGGGCTCCGGCCCCAACTTTAGCCAGACCTACGCCATGGCCATCTGCTCGCTCATGGAGATGCAGTGGCAGCACTGCTGCTATATCCACTCCGGCGAGTATTTCCACGGCCCGTTTGAGGCCACCGAGCCCGGCGTGTTCTACTTTGTGCAGCTTGGCGCGGGCGAGTGCCGCCCCATGGAGGAGCGCGCTCTTGCGTTCCTCAACACGCACACCGATACGATTATGGTGCTCGACGCGCTTGAGTACGGCGTGGGCGACGTGCCCGCCAGTGTGCGTTCGTACTTGGAGCCGATCTTCTTCTACGCGATGAGCTGCGAGCTGCGCGCCGCCCGCGGCAAGGTGTTTGACCACAGCCCCGAGGTTCGTCGCTACATGGGCATCGAGCAGTACTAATATACCGGGAATAACCTCTCACGACGGGGTCTGCGCTGCGCGCGGGCCCCGTTTTGCGTTGTGGCAGCCGGATTCGTGTCTGCGCGAAAACGAAGATGAATACTTTTCCGCGAAGTGAACGACCTATTTTGGACCCCCGAAGCATCCACACTTTTTGACGCCAAAACTGCAGGGAAAACTCGACGAAACCGCAGGAAACGGCGTCCGAAAAGTGTCGATGCTTCGGGGGCTCGTTTTTACTCGTTTACTTCGCGGAAAAGTATTCACCTTCGATTCGCAAGGGCACTGCGTGAGTCAAAAAAGCGGGCCGCGCCGGGGATTTCCGGCGCGGCCCGCTTGGCATCGCGCTTAGATTCGCAAGGTTGCGGCAGCCAGCGGCCTACTTTGCGTCGTAGGCCTCGGCGTCCCACCAGTCGAGCTGGGCGATGTTGTCGCGGATGTGCTGGCAGCTCTTGTGGAAGCCCTCGAGCTCGTACTCGGACAGGTCGAGCGTGTAGACCTCCTCGACGCCCCCGGCGCCGATCACGCACGGCAGGGAGGTAAAGATGCCCTCCTCGCCATACTGGCCGGTCATGAGCGTGGAGGCGGAAAGCACGGCGTGCTCGTTGTGCAGCACGGCGGCGCAGACGCGCGCGGCGGAGTTGGCGACGGCGTACTCGGTGCACTGCTTGCCCTGGTAGGTCACATAGCCGCCCTTGCGCGCGAGCTCCTCGACCTCCATGTGGTCAAAGGCGTACTTGTCGGGGTTCTCGGCCTGAAGCTCGTTGAGGCTCTTGCCGGCGATGGTCGCGGCCTTAAAGGCGGCCAGCTGGCTAAAGCCGTGCTCGCCGATCATGTAGGCGTCGATGGACTTGGGGCTCACGCCGACCTTCTTGGAGATCTCGGTGCGCAGGCGGGCGGAATCCAGGCCGCAGCCCGAGCCGATGATCTTCTTGGGATCGTAGCCGGTCAGGTGCCACAGCTCGGTGCACACGACGTCGCAGGGGTTGGAGATGCTCACAAAGATGCCGTCGAAGCCGGCGTCGACGATGCGCTTGGCAAAGGAGCGGGCGGCGTCGGTGGTAAAGAACAGCTCGCCGTCGCGGTTGCCGGCGGCCAGCGCGACCTTACCGGCGGCGTTGACGATGACATCGCAGCAGGCAAGCTCCTCGTAGTGGTCGTAGCAGTTGACGATCTTGGTGTTATACGGGACAAACGAAAGGGAGTCGCGCAGGTCCTGGACCTCGGACGTCACCTTGGCCTCGTTGATATCGCACAGGTACAGCTCATCGGCAATGCCCTGCATAAGCAGGCTGTTGGCGACATGTGCTCCTACGTGGCCCTGGCCGACCACACCGATTTTACGCGTCTGGTACATATATGTATCCTTCCGGCCGAGTTTTTCGCGTCGAACCATTGTAGCGTCCTGCTACCACTTTGCTAGGCTAAAGCGTCGCAGATTTTTGGGACATGTCTTAATCTCTACTTTTGGAGTGATTTGGGCCGCTGACGGCATCGCTGGGCGATGTGCTCGCGCGGACGGGGCCGCTCGTTGTACCATAGCTGCAACTGACTCGTAAGGAGCATCCATGCCCATTCGCATCCCCGACGCCCTCCCTGCCGCCGCGCAGCTCGAGAGCGAGAACATCTTTGTCATGACCGAGTACCGCGCGCTGCACCAGGACATCCGTCCGCTGCGCGTGCTCATCCTCAACCTCATGCCCACCAAGATCGCCACCGAGACGCAGATCATGCGCAAGCTCTCCAACACGCCGCTGCAGGTGGAGGTGGACCTGCTGCGCACCAAGACGCACGAGGCCACGCACGTAAGCGCCGGCCACCTGGAGACGTTCTACCGCACGTTCGACGACATCCGCGACATCCACTATGACGGCCTGATCATCACGGGCGCGCCGGTGGAGCAGATGCCGTTCGAAGAGGTCGACTACTGGCCCGAGCTCTGCCAGATTATGGACTGGTCCACCACGCACGTGCACTCTACGCTGCACATTTGTTGGGGCGCACAGGCCGGCCTGTACCATCATTACGGTATCCAGAAGCACGACCTGCCGGCAAAGGCGAGCGGCGTGTTCGAGCATTATCTGGTGAAGCCGCAAAGCCCGCTGGTGCGCGGCTTTGACGACCGTTTCTATGCCGTGCATTCGCGCAACACCGATGTGCGCCGCGAGGACGTGGAGGCCGAGCCGCAGCTCGAGGTCGTGGCCGTGTCTGACGAGGTGGGCCTGTACATCGTCAAGTCGACCGACAGCCGCCGCTTCTTTGTCTTTGGCCATCCCGAGTACGATACCGACACGCTGCGTCTGGAGTACGAGCGTGACGTGAAGCGCGGACTCAACCCGGAGGTGCCGGCGCATTACTTCCCAGGTGACGACCCCACTGCCGAGCCGCGCAACGTCTGGCGCAGCCAGGCTCAGTTGCTCTACACCAACTGGCTCAACTACTACGTCTACCAGACCACGCCCTACGACCTGGCCCGCGCCGGCGAGGAGCACTAGGCTGCGGCCGTGGCTGCGACTGTGACTGTGCTCACGGCATGACGAGCGTGGATTTTCGGACGTTTACAAATCGAGCGTGGATAATCTCCCACTTTTGGCTTGAAACTAGGCTCAAAACGGGAGATTATCCACGCTCATTTTTTAGGCATGTAGATGCCGATGGCTCGGCTAAGAGACGGTGCGTGTAGAAATAAAGTCGCATTTGGCGTGGTCTTGAATCTCGACGGGTTTTTCTTTCTGATAATCCGATGGACCAAGGCATCAAATTGTGGAGACAGGGACCTCTCGACAACCGCCCTACCTGCAGATATAAGCCATCAGCCTAAAACGTCCAAAACCGTCAAGCATTTGGTCAGTGCCTAGACGGTATTTGGTCAGACTTCGCATGAAACCGTCTGGTACGTTTGCGCCGTTCCAAGATATGGGAGGCGACATGGGAAACATGACGGCGAATCAAAGACTTACAAGCCACATTAAAGCATGCGAACAGCAGATGAGCTGCGTGTACGCACGCACGACGGCGGAGGCAAAGCAGATTGAGCGGCGGGTGGCGGCGGGAAGTCTAGAGGCGGTCATGCCGGGGCTGTATGCGCGTCCGGATTATTGGTCCGAGCTCAAGTTTCGGCAGCGTTATCTGCATCGGGTGCGGGCCCTTGCGCAAAAGCATCCCGACTGGACATTTTGCTCCTATACGGCGGCTGTTATCTATGGTCTTTCGGTTTCGCATGCCAATTTGACGCACATCCATATCGCCGCGGCGCCGGCGCAATCGACGACGCCCGGCTCTCAGGTGATTCGCCATCGTTATGCTCGTCAAACACGGGCAATCCAGATGGATATTGCCGTGACCGATATCGATCAAACGATTACGGATTGCCTGGTCGATGCGTCGTTTGTCGAGGGACTGATCATTGCGGACTCGGCGCTTCATGAGCAGCTGTTGTCGAAGGAGCATCTCGTTGAGACTGTCGACAAGCTTGGCCTGAATCGTCGCGGTGTTGTGACGGCGCGCAGGGTTGCACGATGTGCCGATGGGCTGTCGGAAAGTGGCGGCGAGTCCAAGGCGCGTGCCCTGATGATCGAGCGCGGCTGGCAGACGCCGGAGTTGCAAGTTGAGCTGTTCGACCCGGTTGAGCCGGGACGACCGTATCGCGTCGACTACTTGTGGCGCGTGGGCGACCGGCTGATTATCGGGGAGTTCGACGGATTTGTTAAAAGCGAGAAGGCGGCGGAGGAGGGCAAGCTCGCGAAGACGCAGTTCGATGAGCGCCAGCGCGAGTCGAGGCTTTCGCTGCTTGATAACTGCAAGATCGTGCGCTTGTGCTGGGATGATCTAAGGGATCCGACAAAGTTCGATCGCAAGCTCAAGGTCGCCGGCGTGCCGCGTGCGTGCTGAGGCAGTTGCAGAGCGTTTGGCTGCACAAGCGTGGATAATCGGACGGACGAGCGTGGATTTTCGGACGCTTGTTGAATGAGCGTGGATAATCTCCCGTTTTTAGCTCGTAAGGGGGCTCAAAGTGGGAGATTTTCCACGCACATCTTGCGGGTGCGATACAGTGGCGGCTAGGCGCTGACGATGTGGGACAGCGGCAGGTCGTGGGCGTCGGTGGGAACGTGTTCGACGCGCTGTTCGTCAAAGGCGATGCCGATGATTTGGCATGCGGGCGTGAGCGTGGGCAGGTAGCGGTCATAGCAGCCGCCGCCGTAGCCCAGGCGCGCGCCGGTGCGGTCGAAAGCCACGAGCGGCACGACAACCATGTCGAGCTCGGCGGCGGGCACGATGGGGAAGTGGTCGCTGTCGACGTCCGTGGCTGCGAAGGCCCGCGTAGGGTGGGCGATAAACGGGGCCTCGGACGCATCGCCGGCAGAGACTGCCCGCATGCACATGCGCTGGCTGCATGCGGCGGCGTCGCTTGCCGAGAGCATGCATGGATAGGCTAAGCGCCAGCCACGCGCGGCGGCCGCGGCGGCAAACGCGGCGGGGTCGACCTCGGAACCCATCGCGGCATAGACGGCAACGGTGCGTTGGCCCGCAGTGCCGCTGGACTCCATCAGCTCAACAAGCCGCGCACAGATAGCGGCGGACTTTGCCGCCCGCACATCCAAATCAAGAGCATCGCGCCGAGCAATCATCGCCCGCCGCAACTCAGCCTTGTCCATCCCAGCCTCCTCTAGCAAACCTACCAAAAAGGGACAGGTTTATTTTGGCAGGTTTTATCTGGGCAAGCGCGATATGGGCAGTAAAGCCACCGCAAATATGCCTGTGAACTGCGCCCTTTGTGGTTGTTTGGGCCTATGCGTTAATGCTATAACGCCGCAGCGATTGCTTCAGTCACAAACTTATTGAGTGACTCACCCTTCTTTGCCGCTGCCAGCGCCGCTTGCTTGTGGAGCTCAGAGCCCGTTCTTACGTTGAACGAGCCCTTAAAAGCCCGCTCGGGTTCCTTGCTTTTCTCGGCGCAAAACTCAAGGTAATCGTCGACGGCGTCATGGAAGCATTGCTCCACCTCTTCAGCTGTGGAGCCTTCAAATACGATTGCGTCCCTAATGCCGGTGACCATACCTGTTAGCACATGCTGTTCGGCATCGAACTCGACTGGGGCGAAATAACCCTTGTATGCCAAAACGTTACTCATGACTACCTCCGACATCTTGCAGAAATCGAACGATGTTTCGAATGGTCCCCGCCGTCAATTCGTCAGATGGATGTGGCGCGTGCATTACGAACATCCTGCCATCTGATGGCCTGTAGAAGCGAATGCGCGATCCGGATGTCTTGCCTTTGTTGTCCATTTCAAAGCCATATGAAGCCATGACTTTTAAAAAATCGGTATACCGATACGTCGAAGGGCAGCTAAGCAGTTGGGCGATGAGTTTATCGGTCCGAGTCATCCCGCCTCACATTCTGCAACTATATCCTAGTTGCAATTTAAGTCCGGTGCAAGCATCCCTACTATAGAACATGTGTACGTATAGAACAAGTGTTCGAACCAACACAAAGGCACCTGCCCCTTCGTGGTGGTTTTTGCTGGTGGGGCGGGTGTCTGCGGCGGTTTGTCTCGATCTGTAACAGTAACTCGGCAAAATCGGACCTAGATGTTACAGATTGAGACAAAGGGCCGGCGTCATCCGAAAACGTCTCGATTTGTAACATCTGGAGCCGATATTGCTGCCTAGATGTTACAGATTTAGACAAACTGGTGGGACGGGGTGAGCTGCCCCACCCAAGCAGCGGCAAAAGAAAAAGGTAGATTTTCAGGCATGTCCCAAAAATCTACCTTTGTTGTGGTTAGCCCAGCAGGTCGATGATGTTAAAGCCGGCGTTGCTCTTGGCGATGACGTCTCGGCCGCCAAAGACACAGGTAGGCGACTCGGCTGCAATGCGCGTCACGTCGGCGCCGAGCGAGCGCAGCTCAGCGGGTGTGGCCGCGAGCATCTGGGCGCGGCGCTCCTCGCGTGCGTGCGGATCGAGCCCGGCCAGGTAGGTCGTGTTGCGGCGCTTGGTAAGCGCGTACGGCTTCACCGGCGCGTCCATGCCGCTCACGCAGCTCACGATAAAGCCCTCAAAGGCGGCCTCGTCGGGCTCAAAGCTGCCGAGCCATTCGCCTGCGCGTGCCACGCGTTCAATCGAGGGGTCGATTGCCGGGTCACGGTAGGTGTAGAACGCCGCCTGACGCTCGCCGGCCGCGCGGAATCCGCAACCGTACGCACCGCCCTTCACGCGGATCTCGTTCCACAGGTAGTCGTAGGAGAGCGCGTTGGCAGCAACCGCCCAGGCGCCCGTCACGTCGATGCCCAGACGACGAGGGTCGCACGCGCTTGCCGCAAAGCAGATATCGCTGGGGATGACAAAGGCCTCGTGGCGGTCGCACGGCGCCGGCACCACGAGCGTGTCGCGGCCGGCATCGGCACCGTCGCCCGCGCCCAAACCCAAGTCGCCCGCAGCATCCCAGTACGCGTCAAAGTCCTCGTCACTGCCGGTAAAGCTCGCCATGCAGCCATCGGCCACAAAGATGCGGTCTGCCAGCTCGGCAAGCTTGGCACGCAGACCGTCCAGGCGCTCGTCAAAGTGGTCGAGCAGGTCGCGCAAGAACAGATAGAAGTCCACGCCCGAAAGCTGCTCGCGCACCACAGCCGAAGGCGAGCTGTAGCTCATCGCGCGACCGAGCGCCGCCGAGTGACCGTTGTTGATAAAGCCCTGCTCAAGCCCAATGCGAATCTGCGTGAGCACGTCGCGCACGCGGTCGGCGTCGGCGTCGAGCAATAGCGTGCTCGACCACACCTCGCGCGGCAGGCTCGCCAGCGCATCGATCTTCTCGGACAGGGTGCCGGCGCTCACCAGCAGGTAGGGGCGCACGCCGTCCACGTCGGGCTGGGTCATGACCTCGGTCGTAAAGCTCAAAAAGCCCAGCTTGCCGGCGAGCAAGTTGTCGAGCTCCTCGGCCGAGTGCTCGCTCGTGGGCAGCTGTTTGAGCAGGCGGCAGAGCAGCGTCACATAGGGCAGGTCCTCAAACGCGACGCAGCTCAGATCGAAATACTGCATGGCGTAGGCCAGACGGTTGGTGGGGATGCCGTGGCGCAGGCAGGGGATGGGCGCGGTCGTGTCCACGACCAGCGGCGGCTCGGGGCGCGCCTCGCCAATGTCGGACACGCGCAGGCGCGGCAGCGTGGCCTTGGCCTCGGGCGTGTCCTCGGCCTCCTGCGCGGCACGCAGCGCGGCCGTGCGCTCGACCACGTCGGCCAGCTCGGCATCGGTCATGGCATCGCGCTTGGCTGCCAGCTCAGCGGCCTCGGCACCCTCCGAACCCTCGGCGGCATCCACCGGCGCCAGCTCGACCAGTGCCATGTGGTCGTTTTCCAGCACCAGCTCGCGCAGCAGGTCCTCAAAGTAGCTGCCGTCCAGCTCGTCACGCAGCTCCTCGTACACCGGGCCGTACTTGAGCGCCAGCGTCGCGGCGTCGTCATCGTAGAGCCAGGTGCTCAGCGTGTCGCACGCAATGGCCACACCGTCGGCGATACCGTAGTCGCGCTGGCGCAGGTCGTATTCGTTGCTGCTGATGATGGCTTCCAGGCGCTCGCGCGGAACGCCATGTTCGCATAGGTCGCGGCAGGCGTCCTGGAACACGCGGCGCAGCTCGCGCGCCACGCCGGGCTGCGCGTTTTGCAGCATGATGAGCTCGTAGGGCTGCAGGCTCTCGGCTGCGGTGTAGCTCACCACGTTGCCGCCCAGGCCGGCGGCCAGAATGGCCTTCTTAACCGGCGCTTCGTTGGAGCCCAGCAGCGCCTCGAACAGGATGTCCGCCGCGATCGTGCGCTTGCGGTCGAGCGCGCTGCCCAACACCAGGCCCAGGCCCACCAGGGCGTTCTCGGGCGTGGTGGCCATCTTGACGCGCTTATACTCGCAGGTCACGGGCGCTTGCACGCCCAGTGGATTGGGCGCCAGTGTGGACGGGTCCTCGCCGGCGGCAACGGCTGCGTCCATGCGGCGGCTCGCGGCACTCGGCTGCGACAGATAGCGCTCGTCCAAAAAGGCCAGGGCGCGGTTCACGTCCAGGTCGCCGTAGAGCGTGATATAGGAGTTGGAAGGGTTGTAGTGGCGCGCGTGCGTGTCCAGGAACTGCTCGTAGGTGAGCGCGGGAATCGCGCGCGGGTCGCCGCCGCTCTCGTGCGCATAGGCGGTGTCGGGATAGAGCGCGGCGTTGACGGCGTCGTCCAGCACGCTCATGGGGTCGGACAGCGCGCCCTTCATCTCGTTGAACACCACGCCGTTATAGCGCAGTGTGCCCTTGCGCAGGCTGGCGGAACTGTCGTCGCCCTCGCCCTCGACACCCTCTGGCAGGTCTAGCTCGTAGTGCCAGCCCTCCTGCTCAAAAATGGTGGGCTTGGTATAGATGGCCGGGTTGAACACCGCGTCCAGATACACGTCCATCAGGTTGTACAGGTCCTGCTCGTTGGTGGTGGCAACGGGGTAGATGGTCTTGTCGGGGTAGGTCATGGCGTTGAGGAACGTCTGCATGGAGCTCTTGATCAGGTCGACAAACGGCTCCTTGACGGGAAACTTGGCCGACCCGCACAGCACCGAGTGCTCAAGAATATGAAATACGCCGGTGGAATCGGCCGGCGGCGTCTTAAAGCCAATGGCAAAGGCCTTGTTCTCGTCGTCGCACGCCAGGTACAGCAGGCGAGCGCCCGAGGCGGTGTGGCGCAGCACGTAGGCGTCCGAGTCGAGCTCGGGCACGGTCTCGCAGCGCTCGACGGCAAAGCCGTGGCAGGTAGTGCCGGGCACTAGCAGTGCGGCGGCAGCGGCGCGCGGGTCGGTTGAGGTGGTGGGCATATGCAGTCTCCTTTGACGCCCCAGCGGGGGCGAATCGAGTCGAATCCTCGAGAGTATACCCATATGGGACCCTCGACCAATCTGCCGAATGAGCGTGGATTTTCGGACACACGAGCGTGGAAATTCGGACGCCCGCCGAATGAGAGTGGATTTTCGGACGGAATCAGCCTCAAAACGCCCAAAAACCGTCCAAATATCCACCCTCATTTTCCGATCGTCCAAAATCCACGCTCATCCGCCGCCCACACATCTCTCATATCTCATTCGTCACGAATACGAGAGATAACAGAAAGATGAGAGATAAATATGAGAGATAACAATGCTGCAAAGAGACAGGCAACCATGGTATTGTCTCAATACCGATTGTTCTACCAGCAAGAATATGTTTAAATGAAACAGATGGCAGACATCTTATCTGCCATCTCTCACTCATCTCTTATATGAGAGATAGCAGTAAGATGAGAGATAATTACGAGAGATAACTGAGAGATGAAGGAAATCTATTCGCGGCATTCTCCGCCGGACCGAGCGAAAGGACGTGCAGATGAACGAAAACGAACTGACCGGTCTGCTCGAGTCTTTAAGGCGCATGGGCTCGGACGATCTTAACGTCGAGGTCAAGGAGAGCGCCACGACGCTTTCCCGCGACGTATGGGAAACGGTCAGCGCTTTCGCAAACACCGCCGGCGGCATCATCGTGCTCGGAGTGAGTGAGCGCGCGGGTTTTGTTCCAGTTGCAAACTTTGAGACCGAGAAAGTGCTCAACCAATTCGTGGCGGGCATGGGCGATGCCGGCGGTCGCGGAAAGCTGGCCAATCCGCCCAAATACACCATTGAGCGCGTGGAGCTCCAGGGCACCGTGGTTCTGGTCATCACGATTGAGGAGCTCGACCCGTCGAGCAAGCCTTGCTATGTCATAGAGCGGGGCGCTCAAGGTGGCAGCTACAAACGCATCGATGACAAAGATGTCCCGCTTTCGTCGACCGAGGTTTTGGCACTGTCGTCATATGAACGGACGAGTCCTAGCGATCGCGATGCGGTGCCCGGCACGAGTGTGAGCGATCTCGACGAGTCGCTGGTCGACCGCACGATAGATCGGGCTTTCTCGTTGACGCCTCGGGCAATGCGCGGCGCGCCGGACAAACAAACGAAGCTGGAGCGCCTAAATTTCCTTGATTCCCGGGGCAATGTCACCAAGGCTGGACTCCTAGTTGCGGGCACCTACCCTCAGCAGTTTTATCCCAAGCTCTTTATCGACATGGCTGTCTATGCGGGGACCCGGAAAGGCACGGCGGGGTCGCTGAGGTTCATGGACCGCGCAATCTGTGAGGGAACGTTGGGCGAGATGATTTCGGATGCTGTCGCGGCCGTCGCCAAGAATTTGCGGCGAACCTCGACCGTCCAAGGCGTCTCGCGTGTCGACTCGCTGGAGATTCCCGAGGAGGTTCTGCGCGAGGCAATCGCCAACGCCGTAATCCATCGAGAATACGGGGATCGGTTCTGTGGACAATCGATTGCCGTCGACGTCTTTGACGATCGTGTCGAGGTGACGAATCCTGGCGGCCTTTACGGGGAAAAGACTCGCGAGAACTTGTTTGACGGCAGCTCCCGATGCCGTAACGCGACGCTCGTGAAACTCATGTCGATTGTCCCGCTGCCGGATGGCGCAGGTTCGCCGGCTGAGGGCAATGGCTCGGGCATCCCGATGATGATCGATGCCATGCGCGCGCATGGTCTGGCCGAGCCTCTGTTCTGCCCGGGGTTCGATCGGTTCAAGGTCGTACTTTACCGTTCAAAGATCGAGCCGGTCGATCATGGCGGGGGCTTAATTGTGACGGCACTCAAACACTACGGCGAGCTGGGGACGCGTGAGCTGGCAGAACGCACGGGGCTTACAATTTCCCAGGTTAGGTCGCGCGTCAACGCGCTCATTGCTCAAGGCGAGCTTGAGCCCACGGCGCCGGCGACGAGCCGCAACCGCAAGTATCGACTGTCAGGGCGCGTGGAATAAATGCGTTAGTGGACGAGGCGACCCAATAATCGACCCTCAATTGGCGCCCACTAAGGTAAAGCGGTTGTTACTCAGTCGACGGTGATGCTAAAGACTCGGCTTACGCCGGCATGGCCCCGAACCCGTCCATCAAGAACAGCCTAAGAACCAGCTTGATGACATATCCCGGTTTGACTTCAGCCGCGTCAAAGACGTGGCGCTCGGCGAGCTCGCTGCAGTATGCATAGATGTCGCGGATAAGGTCCGCGCCCGAAAGCGTAAACATGTAGCCTGCCTCTGAAAGCGCATTGGGCGCGGCAGGCAACTTGGCTATGCGGCAGAACGTTTGCAGGTCGGGCGCCATAACGTTCTGGTAGTCGAGGTGGCCGCTGGCATCCTGTGCGGCAAGCTCCAATTGGCGCACGAAATCCAGCGCCGCTGCCAGCACAAAGCTCGGCGTAGGCGCGTTGACGTCCTCCGTGCTCGCCACGAGCCTGCCCGCTGCCTGCGTGACAAGCCAGGCGACCTCGCGCTGGCAGCGCACGGCCTTGCGCGTCACCGGCTTGATGGACGAAGAAGAAACGCTCCCCTTAGGCGGATTCGAAACAGCCACAAGACCCTCCCATGAACGACCCGGCCCAACAAGCCCGGATGAAACACGTGCTACATCAGTATACAGGGGAGTGGGATGGCGGGGTACGAGCGCGCCAACGGCAAACCGAGAGCATCAACGATGTGCCGATCACGGAATGAGATCTCGTAATAATTGACTCTCGGTCATATTATTGAGGGGCATGACTCGCGTTCGTATGGTTGTAGGTGCTGGCGATGAACGACATTGACCTTGCTGTTCCGTTGATGAATGGACCAAGCTATGACCGTGCCTGCAGTCTTGTGCCTTCTGAATACGTTGAGGCATGGGAGTGGTTTCTGGGTGAGGAGCAGCGCGGCGGCGTTTGGACCAGCCTTCCGCACCACACCAAGGAAGATAGCCCTCAGTATCAGTATCGTTTGAGAATTGGCTCGGACTTCTTTCCCGTAACGCGGGATTCAGGGATCTTCTGGCCGGGCCAGGATCGGGTGAAGCAAGATCCCAATAAGATCTTTGCGCTCTCGGTCCATAACTCCAAAAAGAGCTTCTACACCGATGTGCCTCCGCTCTATTTGGACGATGGTACGTGGGTCATTAAGTACTCGGTTCAAGCGCCGGGTACCGTTGGTTTTCGAGACCAGAATTACAACCGTAAAATGCTCAACTGCATGGAATGTGGCGTCCCAGTCGGAGTCATATTTGCAACCGAGGTGGGCTATAAGGTGCTCGGCCTTGCGTTTGTTGAGCGGTTCGAGCCCGAAAACGGATGGTTTGTTCTGCACGGTCCTGTTCATAAAGGCGGACCGGACCCACGTTTTGCACCCGACATGAGTTATCTGAAGCGCATGCCCGTCGATATTGAGTTTGCCGGACAGGGTGCGACCGACGACGAAAAGGTCCGCTATGCGTTAAGGCGCGAGCGATTGGGGCAACAATGGTTCCGCAAGCAGCTCGTTGCCGCCTATGACGGCCGTTGTGCGGTGTCGGACTGCGGCGTCAGCGAAGCTCTGGAGGCTGCACATATCGAGAATTACTCGGGACCCAAATCGCAGGTTGCCAGCAACGGCATTCTGCTTCGGCGCGATCTTCATTCCCTATTTGATGCTCACCTGATTTCGTTTGAGCCTGTTTGCGGCGAATATCGGCTGTGCGGATCGTACCTGCTGGATAAGACCGACTACGTTTCCTTTGCGGGTGCGACGCTAAGGCAGCCGAATGAGCGTCAGTGGCGACCCAATACGGTGTTTCTTGAGGCCCATCGCATTGAGTTCGATCGCTCGGAAAAGAAGCGTGAAAAGGCGGGGCTTCTGCCGTATTAGCGTATTTGGCTTTGGCATTCTTTGACGATCGTGTTGTTTGATCGGATCGCGTGGCGATGCAATCTCGCGCACGCCTGCCGGTACATGCTCTTCCTGTTTTGTATAGCGAGAGGGGAGCGTGTATGAGCTGGCGAGGCGATATTGCGATGGGGAAGTACGGAAAACTGCCGTGTGCCCTTATAGACAACAATATGTTTCCGAGCGTAGAGGTTGATTGCGGGTCGTTTGTCGTCACCTGCCCTTGCTGCGGCTCGCAAATACCGTGTCTCGACATTCGGTTCATCGATGCGCGCGACAGGCTCAGCGACGAAGTGAGAAAACGGACAGGCGTTCATATGCCGGTGTATCCGGAGAAATGCCCTGTTTGTGGCCTCGATATCGTGTACGACGCCGGCGACGAGGGATAGGTGATGCGGAGGAGCTGACTGTGAAGGCCTCTTCGTCTCTACAAATAAATCCCCTCACCGAGCTGCTTGTGGAACTCGGCGTGATGGTCGCGTGCCCAGGTAAAGAGCGCCTGGTCAAAGTCGGTGCGCGTGGTCGGGACGCCAAAGACGCCGGCAACTTCGACGCGCACAAACTCCAGTGCCGGCAGCTTGTTGATGGCAGTGAGGGCAAACGGGGACGAGGGCTCCTCGAACAGATAGCGACTGCCTTGCAGCGCGTCGCAACTGGTGCACGTGTTGCCGAGCGACGGGGCTTTGGAGGCTCGCGCGCCTACGGGCTTGTAGCCGCAGCGCTTATGAAGGTAGTCGCGGATTTCGCCCGGCACGCAGCCAAGAGCGGGCACGATGGCGAGTGCGTTGGCGTTGGCCGTGTCGATGGCAATGTGCCCGGCTTCGTTGGGCGCGTGCGCGATGGTGATGCTCTCGTCGTTATCGGTTCGATAGGGAATGCCGAAGGCCGCGACCGAGGTCTCTTTGTGACACTTCCAGCACTCGCGCTCGCCCAGTACTAGATATATATACGGCGCTGAGGGGTCGAATCGGTCAACACCGGGCAGCCACTCGGCAAAGGGCTCGGGGTTGACGCCGCTGGGTACATACCAGATCTTCTTGGTCCGGTCCCATTTGGCGCCCAACGCCTTGGCTTCTTCTTTGTGCGAAAAGGGAACGTCGAGCTCGGTGCGCATGGTGGCTCCTTGGTGCTGCAGGTGTAAGTGGCTCAAAGATACCGCAGGGTGTGGACGTTGTGGCGTTTTGCCGAGAAGCTGCGGCTCGGATGGGTTCGAGACGCGTTGGTCTCGGCCTCGGTGGCTATTGAGCGGTTGGAGCAGCTTGCGGCGCAGTTTTGTGCCTGGCTATTGTTGATGTTGGGGTATTGAATTTGTTTGGCAGCCATTCGTCAGGTGAATTGATGTTACGTTGCGATGACGGTTGGAGTTGCCAGCGGATTTGGCGACATAAAACAAAACAGCTCAGAGACATAGCCTCTGAGCTGTGAACATTTGGTGGGCGTTAGAAGATTTGAACTTCTGACCTCTTCCGTGTCAGGGAAGCGCTCTCCCCCTGAGCTAAACGCCCGATCAAGGGTGCGCAAGCGCGCAAGGGATAATATAACGGAGCCTGAACTCGGTGGCAAGAACATTTTTAAAAATCGCTTACATTGTGGAATTCGGGGGCTCTGTCATATCCATTTCAAAAGAGCCTGCTGCCGCGATTTGGCTGTCGCATAATGCAAAGCCATTGCGGTATCGAGCTATGGAAAGACGTCTGCGGAATTGTCCTACCGATAAACGGACAAGCCTCCGGCTGGTGCCTTCGCCGTGGTAAGGTAAGCCGAATTGCTTCCAGACTGTTTCGGGGGAGTGGAATGAGCAAAGAGTGTGTCGAGCAGGTCGAAGGCGCGGGGGCTTCGGTGCCGATGACCGATATATCGAACATTGATGTGCCCGAGGGCACCGACGAGCTCAGCCGCGGCACCCGCCGTGCATGGCGCAATCGCCTGAACAGCGCTTCGACGCGCAAGTTGATCACGGGCGTCTTGGCCACGCTGGTGGGCGGTTCGTTTTGGGGCCTCTCGGGCACTAGCGCGAGTTTTTTGTTCGATACCTACCACGTCGATACCCTGTGGCTCATGAGCGTGCGTCAGATTCTCGCCGGTCTGCTGTTTATGGTCGTGGTCGTCACGCGCGATCGTGCGCGCCTGGTCAAGCTGTGGACCACGCCTGCCGACCGCAAGCAGTTGCTGCTCTTTACTGCCTTTGGCCTGCTCTTTAATCAGTTTTGTTATCTTTCGGCCGTGCGCCTGACCAATGCCGGAACGGCGACGGTGCTTCAGTGCCTGCAGCTCGTTATCATCATGGGCTACGCCTGCGTGACCGATCGCCGCATGCCGCGTACTCGCGAAGTCGTCGGCATTGGCCTGGCTCTGGGTGGAACCTTTTTAATCGCCACCGGCGGCGACCCCACCAGCCTGAATATCTCGCCGCTTGGCCTGACAGCAGGTCTTATGTGTGCGGTCAGCGCCGCGTGTATGGCGGTGATTCCCGCCAAGATCCTGCCCGAATACGGTAGCCCCATCGTCACGGGCTCGGCAATGCTCACGGCGGGCGTGGTCTCATGTGTCTTCGTGCAGCCCTGGGCGCATATGCCGGCGCTCGATGCCGCCGGTATCGAGGCGCTCGCGGTGTTCGTGGTTATCGGCTCGTTTTTTGCTTACATGCTCTATATGCAGGGCGTTAAGGACATCGGCTCGGTGCGTGCGAGCCTCATCGGAACTGTGGAGCCGGTTTCGGCGACCATCACCAGCGCCGTTATGCTGGGCACGGTGTTTTTGCCGACCGACCTTATCGGCTTTGCCATGATCATCGTGATGATGTTCCTCACGGTGTAGTTGACGCCGCCGCCAAGACAGAAAAGGTGTTGTGCCGCATTTTCGCCAATTGATGTCCGTGTCTGGAGTTTAGCTGTCGATGCTCAAAATGCCATAAACTAGTAACGTTATGGACTTTTTCATTGCGACTCAATTGCGAGGATTTCTTTATGGCTGGTAATCACTTTAAGGGCAGCGATAGCGGCCGTCCTGCAGTTCCGCCGCGTCCGAACGGGGCTGGTAAGGCCGGCACGCCGGGCGACGCTGGACAGGGCGGCTCCGGTAAGCGCGTGTCCCCGGGCGAGACGGCGATGTTTACCGCTCTGTACGAGCAGTCTCAAAAGGCAAAAAAGACCGGCCGTGCAAGAGGGAATGTCTTTGCGGGCGGTGCAACCTCCGCGTCGCAGCCGAGCGGGGCTCCTTCGGTACCTGCGAACAACGCAGGTGCTGCCAACGCCGCGAATGCCGCCGGCAACGTTAATGCCGGCAAGGCCGACAACAATACTCCCTCTGCCGGTGGCGCGGGGCTTACGGGTAACCTTGGCACGATCTACACCGGCGCCTCCGAGACTGGCACGTTCGCCCGCCTGGATGATAGCGGTGCCGAGTTTGCGGGCTCGGGTTCCAAGGAAGATTATTACGATTTTGGCTTGAACTACGGTAGCGACGCTTCGTCGAGTTCGACCTCTGACGGTCTGGTCCGTCATCGCCATCGCAAGGGCGAGGGCAAGAAGCGTCACACTGGTGCCATTATTGCCACTGTAGTCGCGGTGCTTCTCGTTGTGCTTGGCGCAAGCGGCTTTATGCTGCTTAACTCGGCAAAGACCGTAAAGAGCGAAGCGAAGGAGGCTGTCGAGATCGTCGGTGGCCTTAAGGACAAGGTCACGTCGGGCGATTTTTCGACGCTGCCTGACGACGCGGAGAAGATCGATGAACTCTGCGACAGCATGAAGGCGGAGACTTCGAGCCCGCTGTGGACGGCAGCTTCGTTTATCCCGGTGTATGGCAGTGACATCAACGCAGCCCGCACCATGATTGATGCCCTGTCCGATGTCTCGAGCAACGCGCTGGTTCCCATGGCCGACAACCTTTCGCAGGCCACGCCCGGCAAGCTGTTCCAGGACGGCATGATTAACGTGTCCGCGCTGCAGGCGGTCGCCGATTCGCTTTCCAGCAGCTCGAAGGTGTTCAAGAGCGCCAACGAGAAGGTCCAGGGCATTGGCGATACTCATATTTCCCAGGTGACCGAGCTGGTCGATAAGGCCAAGGACGGCTTTGCCACCCTCAACGGTGCGGTTGACGCGGCGGAGAAGGTCGCCCCCGTCCTTCCCCAGATGCTCGGCGCCAACGGCCAGACGCGCAACTACCTTATGTACGCCATGAACAACGTCGAGATTCGTGCCTGCGGCGGCTTTGGCGGTTCGCAGGGCCTGATTTCGGTCACCGACGGTCAGATGTCGATTGGCGAGTTTGTTCCCCGCATTGGACTCAGCGAGGATGAGGCGGTCGAGAGCGTCGACGAAGAGGATGAGGCGCTGTTCGGCAACCACAGCAACCTGTACAACTCGGGCAATACCTATTCGCCTGATTGGCCCCGCAACTCGCAGCGTGTCGCCGCGCTGTGGAAGTCCCAGTATGGACAGGACGTTGATGGCGTCATCGGTATCGACCCGGTGTTCCTGCAGTATCTGCTGGGCCTGGTCGGTAACGTGTCACTGCCCGACGGAACGGTTGTCGACGGCACCAACGCCGCAAAGGTCCTCATGCATGATGTGTACTGGAACTATCCGGTCGAGGAGTCGGACGGCATCTTTGCATCCGTCGCCAGCGCTGCCTTCGACAAGGTCCTTGGCGGTATCGGCGATGTCGATGTTACGAAGCTTGTCAGCGCCGTTGAGCGCGGTGCCGAAGAGGGCCGCCTGATCGCGTGGATGAGAAACGATGATGAGCAGAATGCCATCAAAGAGACAGGCATTGACGCTTCGCTGCCCGATCCGGATGATCCGAGTGCCGATCCCGTTGCCGGCGTTTACTTTAACAACCTGAGCTTCTCCAAGCTCGACTGGTATCTGAACGCCGACACTCAGATTGGTCAGGGCATCAAGAACGGTGACGGCACGTGCTCCTATCGCATCACCGTTACCCTGACGAACATCATGACGCAGGAGGAGGCTGGCAAGTTGCCCGACTACGTTGCGGCGAGCGCACCCGATGCCGCGCGTGACGACGAGCGTCTGAATGTCTCGTTGTTTGCCCCGACGGGTGGCAACATCAGTGACCTTACGGTTGAGGGTACCCAGTTTGGTCTTGGTGCCGCTACGTGGCATGGAATCCCCTTCTATTCGGGCACCGTTGACCTGCATGCTGGCGAGACGACGACTATCACGTATACGCTGACCACGTCGGCCGAGGCGGGGGACAAGCCGCTTACGCTGCGTCAGACCCCTACATGCCAGGCGGCTCGCGACAGCGCGTCGGCGTAGGGTTTTTCTGGTAGCGCAGATAATCGAGTACCATTTTGGGGCGGACAGGCAATCTGTCCGCCCCTATTTTGTAAGGAGAGCGCATGAAGTACTTTGGCACCGACGGCTTTCGCGGTGAGGCCAACGTTGGGCTGACGGTAGAGCACGCTTATAAGATTGGCCGTTTTGTGGGCTGGTATTACGGCGCCAACCGCAGTGCTAAGGCGCGCGTCATCGTGGGCAAGGACACACGTCGCTCGAGTTATATGTTCGAGGCGGCGCTGGTGAGCGGTCTGGTCGCGAGCGGTGCGGACGCCTATATGCTGCAC
Organism: uncultured Collinsella sp.; assembly: GCA_958407465.1. Classification (GTDB taxonomy): domain Bacteria; phylum Actinomycetota; class Coriobacteriia; order Coriobacteriales; family Coriobacteriaceae; genus Collinsella. The sequence continues at coordinate 44,284 of CATYIV010000007.1, forward strand.
GTGATCCCGACGCCGGGCGTGGCGCATCAGACCGTGGAGGGCTGCTTCGATTGCGGCATCATGATCAGCGCGAGCCACAACCCGTTTTGCGATAACGGCATTAAGCTCGTCAATAGCGACGGTTTTAAGATGGACGAGGACGTACTGGAGCTCATCGAGGATTACATCGATGGCAAGAGCGAAGTTCCGTTGGCCACGGGCAACCACATCGGTGCCACGGTGGACTACATGCAGGGCCGCAACCGCTACATTGCTTCGCTCATTGCAAGTGCGAACTTTTCGCTGCAGGGCGTCAAAATCGGTATCGACTGCGCCAACGGCTCGGCTTCCTCGGTGGCCAAGCCGGTGTTTGACGCGCTCGGTGCCGACGTGCGCGTGATCAATGCCGCGCCCGATGGCTTTAACATCAACGTCGACTGCGGCTCCACGCATATGGAGCGTCTGCAGCGCCATGTGGTGGAGCAGGGCCTGGACGTGGGCTTTGCCTACGATGGCGATGCCGACCGCTGCCTGGCCGTGGACGAGCGCGGGCGCGTGGTCGACGGCGACCAGATCCTGTACGTGTGCGGCGTGTATCTGAACAAGCACGGGCGCCTCTCGGGCGGTACCGTGGTACCGACGATCGCCAGCAACTTTGGTCTGGTCAAGTCGCTGGAGCTTGCCGGACTGAGCGCCGTGACCAGCGGTGTGGGCGACCGTCACGTGTATGCCAAGATGCGCGAGGGCGGCTACAGCCTGGGCGGCGAGCAGACGGGCCATACGATCTTTGGCGATATCGAGCGCACGGGCGACGGCATTATGACTTCGCTGCGCGTGATGGAAGTGATTCGTGCCGAGCGCGAGACGCTCTCGCAGCTCACGGCTCCGTGCAAGTTGCTGCCGCAGGCGCAGGTGGCCGTGCGCGTGGCGGACAAGGACGCCGCGCTCGAGAACATGGGCGTGCAGAACGCCATCGCCGAGGCCGAGGCTGCGCTGGCAGGCGAGGGCCGCGTGCTCGTGCGCAAGAGCGGAACCGAGTCGGTTATCCGCGTGCTGGCCGAGGCGCCCGACCAAGCATCCGCCGATGCCGCCATGAAGCGCATTGCCGCCGCGCTGGAAGCTCTGTAAGGTAGTCATTGGGGACGTTCTTAAACGACTAGGTGGAAAGGGGACGCTGCGGATTGGTTCCGCGGCGTCCCCTTTGCGTTGGCGTGTCGGTTATGCCTTACAGCTCGTAGAGCGTGGTGAACTTGTCCTGCAGGTAGCTGCAGTAGTAGCGGGCATCGAACGCCATGCCGCACGCGCCCTTGATGAGCTCCGGCGCGTCCTTGGCGCGGCCCCACTGCCAAATGTGCTCGCCCAGCCAGGCGCGGACAGGTGTCAGGTCGCCGCTCGCGCAGGCGCCGTTAAGGTCGACACCGTCGCGGCACATGGCCGGCACAAACATGGCATCGTAGGCACTGCCCAGCGCATACGTGGGGAAGTAGCCAAACGAGCCGCCGCTCCAGTGCGTATCCTGTAGGCAGCCGTGCGTGTCGTCGGGAACGGGAATGCCCAGGTACTCATCCATAAAGCGATTCCAAAGCGCGGGGATGTCCTTGGCCGTGGCCTCGCCGGCAAACAGCATGCGCTCGATCTCGTAGCGCACCATAACGTGCAGCGGATAGGTGAGCTCGTCGGCCTCGGTGCGGATCAGCGAAGGCTGCGCGATGTTCACGGCGTGGTAGAGCGTGTCCTCGTCGACGTCGCCGTAGACCTCGGGTGCGTGGCGGCGCAGCACCTCGAGCAGCGGTCCCATAAAGGCACGGCTGCGGCCCACGGTGTTCTCAAAGAAGCGGCTCTGGCTCTCGTGGATGCCCATGGAGGTGCCGCCCTCCAGGCAGGTGCGCGCATAGGCGGGATTGACGCCCAGCTCGTACATGGTGTGCCCCGCCTCGTGGATGATGCTGTAGACGTTGGAGATGCAATCGTCCTCGTAGATGTGTGTCGCGATGCGCGCGTCACCCACGGCAAAGCCCTCGCTAAACGGGTGCTCGGTAAAGGCGAGCGTGGTGTCGTCCAGGTTCAGGCCGACAAGCTTCATCAGATCGAAGCTCATGGCACGCTGGGCAGCCTCGGGCACGCGGGCATGCAAAAAGTCGGCAGCGGGCTGCTGGCCGCGCTCGCCGATGGCGTGCACGAGCGGCACGACCGTGGCCTTGACCTCCTCGCAAAACGCGTCGAAGCTCTTGGCGGAAAGGCCGCGCTCGTACTGGTCGAGCCAAACGTCGTATGGGTCGCGCTTGGGGTCCATGAGTTCGGCCTGATGCTTAAGTTGGGCGACGATTCTATCCACATAGGGCTCAAAGCTCACCCAGTCGTTGGCCGTCTTGGCCTTGTGCCACACGGCGTCGGCCTCGCAGGTGAGCCTGGTCCAGGCTTCGGCCTCCTCGGTGGGAATAACGCTTGCCTCGCGCTGGTCGCGGCCGAGCACGCGGATCTCGTCGAGCAGCTGCGGGTCGTCTACGTGTCCGCCTGCAACCGTCTCGCGCGCTAACGAGCGTACGAGCTCAACGGACTTCTCGCTGGTCAGTAGCTTGTGATGTTCGCCGGCAAGCGTGCCCATGGCGTCGGCACGGGCGGCAGCGCCGTTGGCAGGAGCAATCGTCGCTCCATCGAACTCGGCAATCTTGAGCAGGTACTCGCGAGTCCACAGCTTGCCCTCGAGTTTGCGGAACTTTTTGACGGCCTTGTCGACTTTAGCGGCCTTGACGCTCTTGGCAGCCTTTGCCATGGCGGCCTTGGCCTTCTTATCGAGTTTCTTTCCCATACCGCATCCTTAATCTCGCAGGCCGAGCGCCGCAGGCGGGTGCGCGGCCAGTTTGCACAGCTACCTGCCTTGTACCCAGCGCGAACAAAACGGAACGCGGCGATGCGCTCGCGAAATGTGTTATCCTATAGCCCAATGCGTTGACGGAGAGGGTTTTGCCCGCCGCGTCGCCGGCAAGAGAGGGAAGGTCATGGGCTGCAAGCCTTCCTGCGGTGGCAAGGGCCAAGCGTTCACTCCCGAGCAGCGACCTCAACGGGCACGCGGCCAGTGGCAGCAAAGTCCCAGTAGGGAAGCCGTGAGCCTCGCGACAAGAGGCACAGAGTGGGCGCGGCGGGCCAGACATCCGCCGGGTCAAACAAGGTGGTACCGCGGAATTCAACCGTCCTTGGGCAATGTACATGCCCGAGGGCGGTTTTTTTGTTACCGAACCGGGCCGCGCATCCGCAACATCGGGCGGCGTCAGCCGTCCCGGAGCGCGGATGTGCGAGAGACGAAAGGGAAGACATGAGTCTGATTGATGATCTGGTCAAACTCGAGGAAGAGGCCAAGGAGCTCGTCACTAGCGCTGACGACGCCGCCAAGCTCGAGGCCGCGCGCGTTGAGCTGCTCGGCCGCAAGGGCCGTATCACCGGCCTGATGCGCATGATGGGCAAGCTCGCTCCCGAGGATCGTCCCATGATGGGCAAACGCGCCAACGAGATGCGCCAGCTGATCGAGGGCATGCTCGACGAGCGCACCACCGAGATGAAGGCCGCCGCCCTCAAGCACGCACTCGAGCACGAGGCCGTCGACATCACGCTGCCGGGCATCCGTCCGCAGATCGGTCATCAGCACCTGATCAAGCAGATCATCGAGGAGGCCGAGGACATCTTCTGCGGCATCGGCTACACCGTCGAGTCCGGCCCCATGGTCGATACCTCCTACTACAACTTCACCGCGCTCAACGCGCCCATGGATCACCCGAGCCGCTCGGCTCGCGACACGTTCTATGTGGTCGACAACAACCCCGGCAGCGTCGCGCATCCCGAGGCTCACGCTCACGGCGAGTCCGACGTGCTGCTGCGCACCCAGACCTCGGGCGTGCAGATCCACACCATGGAGTCGCAGAAGCCGCCCATCTACATGATCTGCCCGGGCACCGTCTACCGTCCCGACACGGCCGACGCCTGCCACCTGCCGCAGTTCAACCAGATCGAGGGCCTGGTCGTCGACGAGGGTATCACCTTTGGCGATCTTAAGGGCACGCTCGACTACTTTGTTAAGTGCATGTTTGGCGAGGATCGCAAGACGCGCTATCGCCCGCACTTCTTCCCCTTCACCGAGCCTTCCTGCGAGGTGGACGTGAGCTGCCACGTGTGCGGCGGCAAGGGCTGCAACTTCTGCAAGCACAGCGGCTGGATCGAGATCCTGGGCTGCGGCATGGTCGACCCCAACGTCCTGATCAACTGCGGCATCGACCCCGAGAAGTACACCGGCTTCGCCTTTGGTATTGGCGCCGAGCGCGTCGCGGCACTGCGCTACGATCTGCCCGACCTGCGCACGTTGATGACTGGTGACATGAGGTTCTTGAACCAGTTCTAGAACGCTTTCTTCTTAGTTGCAGTTTCCGGCTCAAAGCCGCATTTATGAAAGGAGACCAGTTAGATGCGCGTTTCTTACGACTGGCTCAAGACCATGATCGATATTCCGGAGGATCCTAAGACCCTTTCGGACGAATACATCCGTACCGGCACTGAGGTCGAGGCGATCGACACCGTGGGCGAGTCCTTCGACCATGTGGTGACCGCCAAGGTGCTCACCAAGACCCCGCACCCCGATAGCGACCACATGTATGTGTGCTCGGTCGACGTGGGCGACAAGAATCTCGACGCCGACGGCAACCCCGCCCCGCTGCAGATCGTTTGCGGCGCGCAGAACTTTGAGGCTGGCGACCACATCGTCACGGCAATGATCGGCGCTGTGCTTCCCGGTGACGTCAAGATCAAGAAGAGCAAGCTTCGCGGCGTCGTGTCCATGGGCATGAACTGCTCTGCGCGCGAGCTCGGCCTGGGCGGCGACCACTCCGGCATCATGATCCTGCCCGAGGATACGCCCTGCGGCATGCCGTTTGCCGAGTACGTGGGCTCGAGCGACACCGTGCTCGACTGCGAGATCACGCCCAACCGCCCCGACTGCCTGTCCATGATCGGCATGGCCCGCGAAACCGGTGCCATCTTCGACCGCGATTTCCACGTTGAGCTGCCCGCCATCAAGGTCGAGACCGGCCGCGCGACCGACGACGAGCTTTCGGTCGAGATTGCCGACGAGGGCCTGTGCGACCGCTACGTCGCCCGCATCGTGCGCAACGTGAAGGTCGGCCCCTCGCCCGACTGGATGGTCAAGCGCCTCAACGCCCTGGGCGTGCGCCCACACAACAACATCGTCGACATCACCAACTACGTGATGATGCTCACCGGTCAGCCGCTGCACGCCTTTGACCTGGACACCTTTGCCGAGCGCGATGGCCATCGCCGCGTGGTGGTTCGCGCCGCCCAGCAGGATGAGAAGTTCACGACCCTCGACGGCGAGGAGCGCACGCTCGACGCCGGCATGGGCCTCATCACCGACGGCAAGCGTCCCGTGGCGCTGGCCGGTGTCATGGGCGGCATGGATTCCGAGATCGAGGACGATACCGTCGATGTGATGGTCGAGAGCGCCTGCTTCAACGCCGGCCGCACCTCGCACACCAGCCGTGACCTGTCGCTGATCTCCGACGCCTCCATCCGCTTTGAGCGCCAGGTCGACGAGACCGGCTGCGTGGACGTCGCCAATGTGACGTGCGCGCTTATCGAGGAGATCGCCGGCGGCGAGGTCGCCCCCGGCTATGTGGACGTGTTCCCCGCGCCCAAGACCATCGACAGCATCAAGCTGCGCCTGGCCCGCGTGCACGCCATCTGCGGTGCCGACATCGAGCCCGACTTTATCGAGCGCTCGCTCACCCGCCTGGGCTGCACCGTCGAGCGCGACGGCGAGGACTTTATGATCACGCCGCCGAGCTTCCGTCCCGACCTGCCGCGTGAGATCGACCTGATCGAGGAGGTCCTGCGCCTATGGGGCATGGGTCGCGTCACGGCAACCATTCCGGCTGCCAAGAACCACATCGGCGGTCTGACGCGCGAGCAGAAGCTTACCCGCAAGGTCGGCGAGATCCTGCGCGCCTGTGGCCTCAACGAGACCACGACCTTTGGCTTTGCTGCCCCGGGCGACCTGGAGAAGATTGGCATGTCCACCGAGGGCCGCGGCTGCCCCGTGGTTCTCATGAACCCGCTGGTGGCCGAGCAGACCGAGATGCGCCGTTCGCTGCTGCCGGGCCTGCTGCAATCCGTGGCCTATAACGAGGCCCACGGCACGCCCAACGTGCACCTGTACGAGGTCGGCAGCTTGTTCCACGGTCGCGAGAACGCCAGCCTGCCCAAGGAGACCAAGTCCGTAGCGGGCGTGCTCTCGGGCCAGTGGAGCGAGCAGTCTTGGAGCATGAAGTACCGCAAGCTGCGTTTCTTCTTTGGCAAGGGCATCGTTGAGGAGCTGCTTGCCCAGCTGCGCATCGAGAAGGTTCGCTTCCGTCCCGTCGAGGGCGAGAGCTATGCCTTCCTGCAGCCGGGTCGTGCTGCCGAGGTTCTGTCCGGCGGCACTGTGCTGGGCTGGGTCGGCGAGATTCACCCCGAGGCGCGCGAGGCGATGGGCATCGACGAGGTCGTCGTTGCCTTTGAGCTCGACCTGGACAAGCTGATTAAGGGCGCCCGCAATCAGGAGAACTACCGCGAGTTCTCGCAGTACCCGGCTGTTGAGCACGACCTTGCTATCGTGGTCGACAACTCCGTGACCTGCGAGGATCTTGAGCGCCGCATTACCAGCGCCGGCGGCAAGCTGCTCGAGGGCGTGCGCCTGTTCGACGTCTACCGCGATCCCATCCGCATCGGAGCGGGCAAGAAGTCCATGGCCTTTGCGCTTACGTATCGCTCCGACGACCACACGCTCACCAGCGAAGAGGTCGAGAAGGCGCACCAGAAGATCGTCACCAAGGTGTGCAAGGGCGTAAACGGCGAGGTCCGCGGCTAGGGCTTGCGCTGGGTATAGGTCAGCGGTGGCTGCCGCCGAGTCCTACGTGATTGCTATGCTCGGTATAAGGCACTGCTGAGCCTGCATATATGACACGCGCATTACATAACGGCGTGCTGCTTTGTCGGCAGCGCGCCGTTTTGCTATGATAGCCCGCGGCGTGTTACGAATCTGACAATACGTAACACTGACAAGGTGATTCAGGCGGCGTTGCAATTCCGTGCGCCGACAACCGGGAGGCGTACATGCACATTCCAGATAATTATCTGTCCCCGCAGACCGATGCCGTCATGGCAGTGGCGATGGTGCCCGTTTGGGTCCACTGCATCAAGAAGGTGCGCGCCACGCTCGATCGCGAGCATATGGCTTTCCTGGGCATCTGCGCCGCATTCTCCTTCTTGCTCATGATGTTCAACGTGCCGCTGCCCGGCGGTACCACTGGTCACGCCGTTGGTGGCGCGCTCATCGCGCTGCTGCTGGGCCCCGAGGCTGCTGCCATTGCCGTCTCGGTCGCGCTGGCGCTGCAGGCGCTGCTGTTTGGCGACGGCGGCATTCTGTCCTTTGGCGCCAACTGCTTTAACATGGCCTTCGTGCTGCCGTTTGCCGCTGCTATCGTGTTCCGTGCACTCAACAGCCGCTTGCACGACAAGAGCTGGGGCACCTCGGTTTCGGCCATCGTAAGCGGCTGGGTCGGCCTGTGCCTGGCGGCCCTGTGCGCAGCAATCGAGTTTGGTATTCAGCCGATGCTTTTCACGAATGCTTCGGGCGCTCCGCTGTACTGCCCCTTCCCGCTGTCCATTGCCATTCCGGCTATGATGATTCCGCATATGTTGGTTGCCGGCGTGGTCGAGGGCGTGGCGACGGCCGCCATCTACGGTTTCATTAAGAAGACGGCGCCGAGCGTTATCGTCGGGCCCGAGGCCGTCGATGGCCAGCTTGCTGCCGAGGGCACTGCTGCTAAGAAGACCTCGCTGGTCCCCACGCTCATCCTGGTCGCCGTGCTTGTCGTGGCCACGCCGCTGGGCCTGCTGGCCACGGGTGACGCCTGGGGTGAGTGGGACGCCGAGGGCGCCGCGACCGCCGTTCAGGAGGCTGGTGACGACAGTCTGCAGGCTTCGGTCGGCCTCGATACTCCGACCTTTGCCGACGCTCTGCCTACGGGTGATTACCTGCAGGCCTATTCCGAGGAACAGGGTCTTGGCTTTGTCGGTCAGGCTGCCATGTATATCCTGTCCGGCGTGATTGGCGTGGCGGTGCTCACCATCGCATTCCGTCTGATCTCGCTGACGGTTAAGGAAAGCGGTGCTCATGGCAATAGCCGAGCTGCCTAGCTGGCTTGCGGTCGAGCAGCGTTACGAGCCCGTGGGGGCTCGGCATCGTGTGATGCAAAAGAACGTCCTGCACCTGGCGAGCCTGCTTGAGCGGGTTCGCCTGGGTGGGGGCGCGCACGAGGGCGGGTCGATGGTCGACCGCGCCCTTTCTTGCGTTTCGGCTCCGGTGCGCCTGGTGGGGATGTTCGTCTGCGTTCTATGCGTGTGTCTGACGCAGAGCCCGCTGTACCTCATGTTGATGGCGGCTATCGCGCTGGTGCTGGTCGCGGTGCGCCCCGCACGCGGGCTGCGTGCGACCATTGTACCGGCGCTCGGCGCCACGGGGCTCGCAGTGGTTCTGGCGCTGCCTGCCCTGCTGCTGGGCGCTTCCGCTACGGGCGCCATGCTCAAAATTGCGCTTAAGACGTTCATTAACGTGTCGCTCGTGCTGGGCGTTTCGTGGACGCTTACCTGGAGCCGCATGTCGGCGGCGCTCAAGACGCTACATCTGCCCGACGAGGTCATCTTTACGTTTGATATGGCGCTCAAGCACATCGAGGTGCTGGGTCGCACGGCGCACAATCTGTGCGAATCGGTCATGCTGCGCAGCGTTGGCCGTGCGCCTGAGGGATTTTCGCGTACCGATTCGATCGCGGGTATCATGGGCATGACCTTTATCAAGGCGATGGAATGCAGCCGCGCGATGGACGAGGCTATGCTTTGCCGCGGCTTTGCCGGTGCGTATCCGGCTCCCGCGCGCGCCGGGTTTGGCTGGCGCGATGCCGTTTACGCAGCCGTTGTGGTTCTGCTCGCCGTGTTGTGCGCGGTGCTGTAGCGCGGGCGGTCGAGCCGTCGATGTGGATAGGGAAGGGCGACGTTTTGGCAAACGATACAAATGGCGCGATGTGCGCGAGCGGTGCTGCCGGCGCCGAGACCACGCCGCTCATCGAGTTTCGCGACGTGGTGTTTTCCTATGCGGGTCATACGGTGGTCGACGGCGTTTCGCTGCAGGTGGATCGTGGTGAACTCGTTGCTCTGCTTGGTCCTAACGGTTGTGGCAAGACGACGATCATGCGCCTTATCAACGGCCTTGAGCTCGCGGACGCAGGGGCATACCTGTTTGACGGGCACGTGATCGATGCGGCGTTTCTAAAGGATTCCGCGGCCGCTCAGCGTTTTCATCAGCGCGTAGGTTTTGTGTTCCAGAATGCCGATGCTCAGCTGTTCTGCGCTACGGTGGGCGAGGAAGTTGCTTTTGGTCCCGCGCAGATGGGGCTGCCGGCAGACGAGCTCGAGCGCCGCGTGCGCGATGCCATGGGGCTGTTTCAGGTTGTCGACCTTGCCGATGCCTCTCCCTATCAGCTCTCGGGCGGGCAAAAGAAACGCGTTGCGCTGGCTGCGGTGGTGTCGATGAACCCGGATATCTTGGTCCTCGACGAGCCTACCAATGGACTCGACGAGGATTCATGCGACATCGTGGTCAACTTCTTGCTGGCCTACGTCGCGGCGGGTAAGACGGTCTTGATGAGCACGCATCACCAGGATTTGGTGCGACGCCTGGGTGCCCGTGCAATCTATATCGATCGATATCACCATGTGGTCGAGGCACCTTCGCCGTCGTATGGAACCGAAAGCGGTGCTACGGACTAGTTGCTGCGTAGAGCGTGCGTAGCCGCCCGCGCGGCTTTGCCGTGATGGTATAGTTATCCAGGTTTTTATGGGGGTGGCTATGCCAAGCTGGAACATTCATATCGCTCAGACGGAGCGTTTGCTGGAGCGCACCGGTGCGCTTGCCAATAGCGTGCGCGACCGCAATGCCTTTTTGTTTGGCTGCGTGGTTCCGGATATCTTCGTGGGCTATATGGTCCCTGGCATCGCCGATCCCATTCCGTACCGCATTACGCATTTTGCCAAGCCTGAGCCCATCCCTAAGCCTCGTGAGCATGAGTTCTGGGATACCTATGTGGCACCGTTGCTTAAAAGTTCGCCCATCGGTGCGCCGGCCGCGGCGACCTCGATTATCGAGGAACGCGAGCGGCTGAACCGCGTGCACTATCCCCAGCGCTACAAGGATGCCGAGCCGGTTGCCGGTCCCGGCGCCTGTGAGTTCTCGCTTGCGTCCGAAGATGTGGCACAGTCGTTGCTCGATTTGACACTTGGTGTCTGGTCGCATCTGGTGGCCGATACCGTATGGAATACGCGCGTGAATCAGTACCTGGAGGCGCACGGCGGCAAGCCGTGCGAGGAGTTCCGCATTAAAAAGCAAGGCGACTTTGACTGGTTCGGCAAGACGCTCGGCATTGTTTCGATTCCGCGCGCGACCGATCGCCTGTATACTGCGGCGACGCGTTTTGGGCAGTATCCCATCCATAAGGAGTATGTGCTCAAGACCATCGGCGTTATGCACGAGATCGTGCGCGAAAACCCCGGTGAGCCCGATCATCCGCCGTATCGCCTGCTAACCGAGGAGTTTTTCGATGCGACGTTTACCGAGGTCATCGAGCTGACCGAGGCGGGTTTTGCCGTCCGTGTCGAATCGCCCGATGTGCCTGCGCTGCCCCTGATTGCTAGCTGCTAGCTGGCCGGCCCGGCAGTGAATAGCTCAACCCAATCGACAAGTAGCTCTTGCCGTAAGGTATCTTCGGCAATGCGTTCCTGTTTGGTCTTTGGGATGTGGGGAAGCCCGGCCTTTTTATGGATGAGCTCGGCTATGTGGTCGAAGCTCTTCTTCTCCTTGATCTGGTCATAGGTAATTTGGATGACGTCGTAGCCCATGCTTGTGAGTGCGGTGGCGCGCTCGGCATCGGAGAGGCTCGCGGCTTCGCTGTCGTGGGCAGAGCGGCCTTGGCATTCCAGAATGACGCCCATGCTGTCGGTGGCGCTTTCGACGAGGATATCGGCGTAGCAGCAGGTTTTGTCATACAGCGAACGTGCGGCTTCACTGAGCGGGATGCGCGCGTTGTTGGCGATCTCGATGCCCTGGCCGCCCTCGTCGCGGGGGAGCGAGATAAGCATGGAGGTCTGTACTTCGAAGGGCGAGGCGGCCTGCCCCGTCATGTGCTCGGCCGCCCAGCGCAGTTGTTTGACGCCGCGCAGGCCTGCGGCTTGCTTGGCGAACGCGGCGATATCCGTTGCGGTAAGAAGCGGCGTGCGCTTCCACAAGTTGGTGTCATTGCCCTTGGTGTCGTTAACTCGCTCCCAGCCGCAGTTGGGTGGAATGAACTTAAGCGAAATAGCTTCATCGAGTTGTTGTTGCGTTCGCTCGCAGGGCTTAAACACTGCAAAGGAGCCGCACATCTCGTAGCAAGCCATGAGTAACTGGTTGCGTGAAACCTGCGTAGCAAGGTTGAGCAGCGTGAACTCCGGTGACGTGACATCAAACCCATGTTCAGTCTGCCTAAACGGCCCCGGAGGTGGTTCTTGGGTCAGGAGGTGCGATTTAAACAGGCTTCGCGACCCGGATTGTGCCCGAGTGAATACAAGCCTGTGAAGTGGTGCGTGAAGCAGGTCTTTTACAACTGCATGACTTCCGAGGCCACAACATCTGCGATCCATATTGCCAAGGCTAATGGCGGGGTAAAGGCCTAATACCTGCGGCGGGATGCGGTAGTAGTTAAAGGCGGATTGCCCACAAAGCGTCAGGTCCATAATGCCCTCCTGGCCGAAATCATCTCTTTGAAGCGAGTGATGCCAGCGTCAATCCGGAAGTATGCGGCAAAATCTGAACCCTATGAGCGGACCTGGCTTTTGAGGCTAGTTTATCAGGCATTTTGTTGCGAAAAAACAGGGTGTGCTCGGAGGTTCCAGAATTTGCCGCATACTTCCGAAAACCAGGTCGATTTGGTTCTTGCTAAAACGATTTATCAGCCCTGTGTGAGGTGTGGGTTTGCCACCGGGCGAACACTTTTAGCGCTTGGGGCTTTTTTTTGGCCTCGAAGGGTGGATTTCGCGCTTTTGGTAAAGAAATGAGTGCGTGTTTTGCCGTGCGGCGGCATTGGCACAGAAAAAGGGCCCGGAAGGCAATGCCTTCCGGGCCCTTTGCAATGCAAATCTGCTTGCAAGTACGATTTAGCGTACCTGAGCGACGTAAGCGACGTTGGTCGAGGAGACCTTGTCCTCGAGCTGGACGCTCATGCGGGGATCGCCGGCGGTAGCGACGGTCAAATCGCCAGTCTTGACGTAGCCGAGCTCCTTAGCGGTCTCGATCGCCTTGACGATCGTGCCGTTGACGGTGCCCTGGGTAATCTCTGCCTGGTGCGGGATGACGCCCCAGTACATGATCATCTGCTGGACGGCCCACTCGTGGCGGGAGAACGCGCAGATCGGCATGTTGGGACGGAAGTGCGAGATCAGGCGGGCAGTACGACCAGTGGTCGTCGGCACGGTGATGCACTTGGCGCCAACGGTGGTGGCCATGTTCACAGCGGACATACCCACAACGTTGTTGACGACGCGGGTGCCGTGAGCGTCAGCCGGAACCTCGAGTGGAGCGTGAGCCGGGAGGTACTTCTCGGTCTCGAGAGCAATGCTGGCCTGCATCTTGACGGCCTCGACCGGGTACTTACCGGCAGCGGACTCGCCAGAGAGCATAACGGCGTCGGTGCCGTCGTAAATGGCGTTAGCAACGTCGGCAACCTCGGCGCGCGTCGGGCGCGGGTTCTGCTGCATGGAGTCGAGCATCTGCGTAGCGGTGATAACGGGCTTGTAGGCCGCGTTGCACTTAGCGATGATCTCCTTTTGGATGTGCGGAACGAGCTCGGGCTTGATCTCGATGCCCAGGTCGCCACGGGCGACCATGATGCCGTCGGAAGCCTCGAGGATCTCGTCGAAGTTCTCGACGCCCAGGGCGCACTCGATCTTCGGGAAGATTGTCACGTGCTCGCCACCGTTCTCGCGGCAAAGCTTGCGAATGCCGCGGACGGACTCGCCGTCACGGATGAAGGAAGCGGCGATGTAGTCGATGTTCTCGGTCAGGCCAAAGAGGATGTCCTGACGATCGCGCTCGGTGATAGCGGGCAGCGAGATGTTGACGTTGGGCATGTTGACGCCCTTGCGCTCGCCGATCAGGCCGTCGTTCTTAACGACGCAGGTCATGTCCTGGCCGTCGACGGACTCGACCTCGAGGGCAACCAGACCATCATCGATCAGGATAAGGGAGCCCTTCTCGACTTCGGAGGGCAGAGCCAGGTAGTCGAGGGAGATGTGCTCAGAGGTGCCGTGGAAATCCTCGGACGTGGGCTGAGCGGTGACGACGATCTTATCGCCGGTCTTGACGGCAACCTTCTTGCCGTCGACCAGAAGGCCGGTGCGGACCTCGGGGCCCTTGGTGTCGAGCAGGATGCCGACGGGCAGACCGAGCTCCTTGGAAATACGACGGACGCGCTCGATGCGACCGTGGTGCTCGTCGTAGGATCCGTGCGAGAAGTTAAAACGGGCGACGTTCATGCCCGCCTTGATCATCTCGCGGATGGTCTCGTCGCTATCGCAGGCGGGACCCATGGTGCATACAATCTTGGTGCGCTTGTACATTCAGACCTCCATCTGACATCGTCTTGCGCTGATAGATAAACCATAAGAAATAAAACTGAGATGATTATAACGAAATGCCGACCGAATACCCCAAAAAATCGACCGTATGCCGAATTAGAAGTTCATTTTTTGCGAATAAACGGTATATGCAAAAACTTTACCAACCGTTCTAACCGCTGCTATCTGGGCGATATTTCAGTTTGATGATGCACCGAAGAAAAAACGTTTTATCAATGTCGAACATCATACGGTCTGCATCGTTGCACTCGAGCCGTGTTTCCAATTGGAATGTTTTGGCTAGACGCGTCGCTTTGGGGTACCATAGCTCCACTATCAACTGCCGCTCAGCACGGCAGCCTTGATGAGCCCTTGCCCTTCTCCTGGGAATTATGATCGGGCATCAATCTGCTGAGTGGCCCGAATCCCAGGAGGGGACTCTATATGCAAAAGGAATACCTGTCCGCCGCGGCGGAGGTACTCAGCGACCAAGGTGTCGATGAGAGCCTCGGCCTGAGCAACGACGAGGCGTCGTCGCGCCTCGCCAAGACAGGCCCTAACAAGCTCGAGGAAGCCGAGAAGACGCCGTTGTGGAAGCGCTTCTTTGAGCAGATGGCCGACCCCATGGTCATCATGCTGATCGTTGCCGCCGTCATCAGTGCACTCACGGGCATGGTCAAGGGTGAGGCGGACTTTGCCGACGTCGCCATCATCATGTTCGTCGTTATCGTCAACTCGGTGCTGGGCGTGGTCCAGGAGGCTAAAAGCGAGGAGGCTCTCGAGGCCCTGCAGGAGATGAGCGCGGCGCAGTCCAAGGTGCTGCGCGACGGCAAGCTCGTGCACCTGCCGAGCGCCGAGCTCGTGCCCGGTGACGTGATCATGCTCGAGGCGGGCGACTCCGTCCCGGCCGACTGCCGCGTGCTCGAGAGCGCCACGATGAAGATCGAGGAGGCCGCCCTTACCGGCGAGTCCGTGCCCGTCGAGAAGCATGCCAACGTGATCGAGCTCGCCGCCGGCACCGACGACGTGCCGCTCGGCGACCGCAAGAACATGTGCTACATGGGCTCCACCGTGGTGTACGGCCGTGGCCGCGCCGTCGTAGTCGGTACCGGCATGAACACCGAGATGGGTAAGATCGCCGGCGCCCTGGCCGAGGCCAAGGAAGAGCTCACGCCGCTGCAGGTGAAGCTTGCCGAGCTCAGCCGCATCCTCACTATCATGGTTATCGTCATCTGCGTCGTTATCTTTGGCGTCGACATCATCCGCCACGGCGTGGGCAACGTTCTCACCGACCCGACCGCGCTGCTCGATACCTTTATGGTCGCTGTCTCGCTTGCCGTCGCCGCCATCCCTGAGGGTCTGGTTGCCGTCGTGACTATCGTGCTTTCGCTCGGCGTGACCAAAATGGCCAAGCGCCAGGCGATTATCCGCAAGCTCTCTGCCGTCGAAACCCTTGGCTGCACGCAGACCATCTGCTCCGACAAGACCGGTACCCTTACCCAAAACAAGATGACCGTCGTCAAGCACGAGCTCGCTGCGCCTAAGGAGAAGTTCCTGGCCGGTATGGCGCTGTGCTCCGATGCCCAGTGGGACGAGGACCTGGGCGAGGCCGTTGGTGAGCCGACTGAGTGCGCGCTCGTCAACGATGCCGGCAAGGCTGGTCTTACTGGCCTGACTGCCGAGCACCCGCGCGTGGGCGAGGCCCCGTTCGACTCGGGCCGTAAGATGATGTCCGTGGTCGTCGAGACCCTGGATGGCGAGTACGAGCAGTACACCAAGGGCGCGCCCGACGTGGTGATCGGCCTGTGCACCCATATCTACGAGGGCGATAAGGTTGTCCCCCTGACCGAGGAACGTCGTGCCGAGCTCGTGGCCGCCAACAAGGCCATGGCCGACGAGGCCCTGCGCGTGCTGGCGCTGGCAAGCCGCACCTACACCGAGGTCCCGGCCGACTGCAGTCCCGCCGCGCTCGAGCATGACCTGGTCTTCTGCGGCCTGTCCGGCATGATTGACCCGGTTCGTCCCGAGGTCGCCGACGCCATCCGCGAGGCGCACGATGCCGGTATCCGCACCGTCATGATCACGGGCGACCACATCGACACCGCCGTGGCCATCGCCAAACAGCTGGGCATCGTCACCGATCGCAGCCATGCCATCACCGGTGCCGACCTCGATCGCATGAGCGACGAGGAACTCGACGCGCACATCGAGGACTACGGCGTGTACGCCCGCGTCCAGCCCGAGCACAAGACACGCATCGTCGAGGCTTGGAAGTCGCGCGACCAGATCGTGGCCATGACGGGCGACGGCGTCAACGACGCCCCGTCCATCAAGCGCGCCGACATCGGCGTCGGTATGGGCATCACCGGCACCGACGTCACCAAGAACGTTGCCGACATGGTGCTTGCCGACGACAACTTCGCCACCATCATCGGTGCCTGCGAAGAGGGCCGTCGCATCTACGACAACATCCGCAAGGTCATCCAGTTCCTGCTTTCGGCCAACCTTGCTGAGGTGTTCTCGGTGTTTATCGCCACGCTCATCGGCTTTACCATCTTCCAGCCGGTGCAGCTGCTGTGGGTGAACCTGGTCACCGACTGCTTCCCCGCGCTCGCGCTGGGCATGGAGGATGCCGAGGGTGACATCATGAAGCGCAAGCCGCGCAACGCCAAGGACGGTGTCTTTGCCGGTCACATGGGCCTGGACTGCGTGGTCCAGGGTCTGATCATCACCGTGCTGGTGCTGGCGAGCTTCTTTGTGGGCGTGTACTTTGACATGGGCTACATCCACATCGCCGATATGATCGCCGGCAATGCCGACGAGGAAGGCGTGATGATGGCGTTCATCACGCTCAACATGGTCGAGATTTTCCACTGCTTCAATATGCGCAGCCGTCGTGCGTCGCTGTTCACCATGAAGAAGCAGAACAAGTGGCTGTGGGCTTCTGCCGCGCTGGCACTGGTGCTGACGGTGATCGTGACCGTGCAGCCGACGCTTGCCGAGATGTTCTTTGGCCCCGTGACGCTTGAGCTCAAGGGCGTTCTTGCCGCGCTGGGCCTGGCCTTCCTGATCATCCCGCTGATGGAGATCTACAAGGCGATCATGCGCGCGGTCGAAAAAGAGTAGGTCGAAAGGCCATCCCTCCCACCGGCCCGACCGCCTGCGGGGTTTCTTCTTCGCTGGTCCTCGCGCTTCGCGCTGCGGGATCGCTCAGAAGAAACCCCTCTCGGCGGTCGGGCTTTCGGACAACCTCTCGGGACCGTAAGCTGAGGGAAAGTTTGTGAGCCGATCGAGCGTTTGCTCGACCGGCTCTTTTTGATTTAGGGCTTTGCCCGGCCAGCTCTATTTGATTTAAAATACCTGCTCAGTTGTGATTTATGGTGCTGGGAGGCGCTTGTGGGCAAGGCTAAGGCTAAGGCGAAGAAAAAGACGACGGGGGCGCGGGCTAAGCGTGATCGTCGTCGGAAGCTCGCGACCGAGGCTCCCGTATCTGCTGAGGAGCTGCTGGCAAGCGTGCCGGGACTCGACGCGCTGCAGGACGTTCCGGCGTTTGATGACCTGCCGGTCGATGAAGCCCAGCAGACTGCCTTCGATGATTTCTGCGCACATGCCGAGGAGCCCGAGCAGATGCAGCTTGGCGCCGTGGTGCGCTTGGATCGCGGGTTTCCGCTGGTGGCGACTGCCAACGATACCTTCCGCGCCGAGCATGCCGTGGGGTTTGCCAAGTCGCGCGGCGAGGACGAGGTCCTGCTGCCCGCCGTGGGCGACCGTGTGGCGGTGCGCCGCGCTCCCGGGCACGATATGGGCGTGATTGAGTGCGTTCTGCCGCGCCGTACGAGCTTTGAGCGTTGGCGCGGCCGTGCCCGCGGAGAGCGTCAGGTGCTCTGCTCCAACGTGGATAGCGTGCTAATCGTGCAGGCGCTCGGTGCTGGCGAGGTGCTGCTCGACCGCGTGGCGCGCTCGTTGGTGTTGGCGCTCGACTGCGATGCCGAGCCGGTGGTGGTGCTCACCAAAGCTGACCGCTGCGATGCCGAGGAGCTCGAGCGCGATCTGGACCGCGTGCGCCGCCTGGTGGGCCCGGACGTGTGCGTAATCGTGACATCTTCTGCCGAGGGCCGTGGCCTGGACGAGGTGCGCACCTGCGTGCCCGCCGGGAGCTGCGCCATGATTCTGGGCGAGTCGGGTGCCGGCAAGTCGACGCTGCTCAATGCACTGCTGGGCCACGATACGTTGGCGACTGGCGGTGTGCGCGAACGCGACGACCAAGGCCGTCACACTACCGTCGCGCGCGTGATGGTGGCGCTGCCGGGCGACGCCGGCGTGATCGCCGATGCCCCGGGCCTGCGCAGCCTACCGCTCGTGGGTCACGAGCGGGGTCTGGCGCGCGCCTTCCCCGAGATTGTCGAGGCATCGCGCGCGTGCCGGTTTGGCGATTGCACGCATACCCATGAGCCGGGCTGCGCCGTTCGCGAGGCCGAGGACGCCGGGCAGATCGACAGCCTGCGTCTGGAAACGTTCCAAAACCTGGCGTCATCCATGCGCGTGAGCGCTCAAATGCTCGATCCCGATGTTCATCTGTAATTGATTTTTCCTATGACAGCCGTCTCCCAACTGTTCGGGAGACGGCTTTTTTGCTGCGGAAAAGCCTCGAAACATGCAGTTTGCTGACGTGCTGACCAAAACCTTGCCATGAGCTTGACGGGCTGGTCAGCTTTTGGTCGGCGATTGGTTTGACATCGAAAACCAAGATCGCGATTGCGCCGCTTTGCACTCTGACCGCCCAGACAATGGTGGTACGGGCATTCGCCCGGCACTGCCATGAGAGGAGCGGCCGTGAACAAGAGCAAGCGCATCGCCATCAGTCTGGTCGCGGGCGTGCTCGCTGCTCTGCTCTGCATGGTTTACGGCTCGTCGATCCGCTCGCAAGCCGAACAGGTCCAGGCTGAGACCTTGGCCAAGTACGGTGGCGATCGCGTCGAGGTATGCGTCGCGGCGCGTGATATCGATGTGGGCGAGACCCTCGATGAGACCAATGTCATAACCCAAGAATGGCTGACGAGTCTGCTGCCGCGTGACGCGGCGACCGAGCTGCGCCAGGTGCGCGGCGACGTGACGACTTCGCGTATTCCCAAAAACGCCGTGATCTGCAATGTCTACACCAAGGCCGAGAGCCACAAGCTCGAGGTGCCTAAGGGCAAAGTCGCCGTTTCGGTGGCGGTCGATGCCGAGCACTCGGTCGGCGGTGCTACGGGCGTGGGCAGCTACGTGGATGTGTATGTGCAAAAAGACGGCGTAACCGATCGACTGTGCGGCGCGTACGTGATCGATACCAGTGAGGATTCCGGTGCCACGCGCGAGGGCAAGATCGAATGGGTGACGCTGGCGGCTGACCCCGAAGACGTCAAGGAACTGCTGGGAGCCTCGGGCAAGGGAACGGTCAGCTTGACGATTCCCGCCACGGCGCGCGGCAAAAAGAGCGGAGGCGACGAGTGATGAAGGCGATCTGGCTTGCGTGCTGCGCGTGCGCCGATTACGGGCTGTTGCAGCGGGAAGTCGAGGGCCGTGATACGGGTGCACAGGTGCTTCGCGTGGGTGACCTGGACGGGCTGGTTTCCATGGCGCGGGCGTTTCCGTCGCGCCGCGGAGCTGCCATCATCGCGGCGTCTCTGTTTGATACCGAAGATGTGCGCAAGACTGTTGCGCGCCTGACGGCCGAAGGCCGCGTGAGTCGCGTGGTCGTGTTGATAGAAGCACTCGATCCGTCGGATATCGAGGGGCTGTTTCGCGCAGGGGCGACCGAGGTCATCGCTGCGCACAGTATATGCGGCAACGGGCGAGCGGGCGAGGGAGCGGTTGATTCCGATCGGCGCATGACGATTGAGCCCGATGCTTTTGTTGATAGGGAACCCGGGGCGCCTCGCGCTACAAGAGGCCCGCGTGTTGATGATTATGGAAAAGCGGAAGCCGAGCATGGTCGGCGCCCCCGGAACCCCCTTGTATACGATGACGCTGGAGGACCGGCGCAGCATACTGGCGACTCCCCGGCTGTAGATATGGGATACGTGCGCGGCGTGAATCTGGCGGATGAACTCGACGAAGTTGAGGGCTTTGCCGGGTGCGGCGAGTTGTCGCTGATGCAGCATGAGCAGATTGCGCAGAACGAGCCTGCCTCGCAGACCGAACAAGCCGCCATGCCGGCTTGGACGCAGCGTGTAGTTGCGGCGGGGGAGACGGGGACGCTGTCACCGACGCCCGCCCCGCCGCCTCCGATGCCGCCGGCAGACGCTGCCGCTTCGCCGCATCGAGCTCCGGTCATCTGCGCCATTTCGGGTTCGGGCGGTTGCGGCAAGTCGACGATCGTTGCCACCATGGCACACACATCGTCGCTGTTGGGCTTGCGTGCCGCCGTGCTCGACCTGGACCTGATGTTTGGAAACCTTTACGACTTGTTAGGCGTCGATGCTCCGCACGATATGGCGGCACTTATCGAGCCGTCGGCGGCGGGCACGCTCACCGAGCCGGATATCGTGGCCGCATCGATGCGCGTCGCCCCGGGCGTTACGCTCTGGGGTCCCGTCGCGGCGCCCGAGCAAGCTGAGCTCATGGCACGTCCGGTGGAGCTGCTGCTCGATGTCCTGCGTCGCGAATCCGACGTGGTCTTTATCGATACCTCGGTCTTTTGGGGCGATGCCGTGGCGGCTGCGGTGGCGGCGAGCGACCGTTGCCTGGTCGTTGGCGATGCGGCGGTGTCGTCCGCGACATCGGCGTCGCGCGTCATTGAACTGGCAAGTCGAGTAGGTGTGCCGCGCACGCGCATGAGCGCCGTGTTCAACCGGTTCGGTGCGCGCGGGGCAGACGAGGACGTCGCCATGCGCTTTGAGATTGCCTGTGCGTTGAGCTCCAAGATTCGTATCGCCGATGGCGGGCAGGATCTCGCCGCGCTCATGGCGTTTGGGCGCGCTGACGAGGCAGTGGGGCAGACCAGCGCTTTTGCGACCAGCGTGCGCGAGGCCACGCGCGAGATGCTCGTGGAACTGGGGTGCGCCGTCGGCCCTTGGAGCGATATGGTCGCCGACCGTGCAATGCGCACCGAACGCCCGCGTATTCGCCTTCCCTGGTCGCGCGAGGGTGATCAGCGATGAGCCTGCAAACGAGGATTAAGGCTGCCGGCGCTGCAGCGGCGGCAGCGCCTGTAGATGCGGGGCGTCGCCGCGCGGTGAAACGACGCACCAAGCGCGCCGTGATGGACCGCATGGGTTACGACGAAGTGGCGCGTATCAGCGCCTATATCGACCCGGCACTTGCCCGCTCGGAATTGCGTCCTGCGGTGGAGGCGGCGCTCAATGTTGAGGAGCCGACCGATCTCGCGACGCCCGAGCGCGAGACTATCATCGACGAGATTTTGGATGACGTGGTGGGCTTGGGGCCGTTGCAGCCGCTCATCGAGGACGACACCGTTACCGAAATCATGATCAACGGCTGCCGCTCGGCTTTCTTTGAACGCGGCGGCGTCTTGTACCCCATCGAGCATGCGTTTGAGGATGATGAGCAGATCCGGGTGCTTATCGACCGCATCATCTCGCCACTTGGCCGCCGTATCGACGAGCGCAGCCCCATCGTCAACGCCCGCCTCAAAACGGGCTATCGCGTCAACGCGGTGATTCCGCCTGTGGCGATTGACGGACCGATTCTCACCATCCGAAAGTTCTCGGACCGTATCTGCTCGCTGGACGAGCTTGTGGGGCTGGGGTCGCTGCCGCTTTGGTATGCGCAGCTGCTGTCGTGCGCGGTGTCGCTGCGACAGGACCTGGCGGTTGCGGGAGGCACGGGATCTGGTAAGACCACCCTGCTCAACGCGTTGTCATGCGAGATCTCCACCGGCGAGCGCATCGTGACGATCGAGGACTCTGCTGAGCTCAAGTTTGCGCATCATCCGCACGTGGTGCGCCTAGAGGCGCGCGAGGCTTCAATTGAGGGCGAGGGCGCGGTGACGATCCGCGACCTGGTGACCAATGCCCTGCGCATGCGCCCCGACCGCATCGTGGTGGGCGAGGTGCGCGGTGCCGAGTGCTGCGACATGTTGCAGGCCATGAACACGGGCCACGACGGGTCGCTCACCACGCTTCATGCGGGTTCCGAGCAGGAGACCGTGGTGCGTCTGACGTTGCTTGCACGTTATGGCATCGATCTGCCGAGCGAGCTCATCGAGGAGCAGATTGCCATGGCGCTCGACGGCATCGTGATGTCCGAGCGCCACGCCGATGGCAGGCGTTTCGTCTCCTCGTATTCGGGGGTGCGTCGCGCCGCGTCGGGCGGCGTAGAGCTCGAGCGCTATGTGACTTTCGATGCCGCCGAGCGCACCTGGAAGCTTGACCGCGAGCCGCCGTTTATCGCAGAAGGCCTGCGGTCGGGGACGCTCACACAAGAGGAGGTGGACGAATGGAGGTCGCTGTGCCCCTCGTCGTAGGGGGTTTGGCAGGGTTTTCTGTTGCGACGGCGTGCGGGGCGGAACCTCGTGTGCCGCAGGTACCGCCGGCGGAGCTGGCGCGTCAGGCGCTCGAGACGGTGGCAGAGAAGCTGCCGCGTGAGCTGGTGGAAAACGATCCGCTGAAAAAGATCGCCCGTTCGTGGGCATCGCTGGCTCCGGCGCGTCGCCTTGGCCTCGCGATCGAGGATGCTTCGGGGCGTTTGGCGTTTCTGCTGCTATCGAGCGGTGTCTGCTGCGTTTTGCTAACGATGGTGTCGTTATCGCCCCTCGGATTTGCCTTGGGACTTGTTGCTCCGTTTGCCGTTGGCGCCGCTCGGGATGGCTTTGAGAGCCGGCGCGAGCAACACGATGCAGAAGAGGCCATGCCCGAGGCGTTTACCGCACTTTCCATGTCGCTTGCCTCGGGACATTCGCTGGCCCAGGGCATGCGCTTTGTGGGCGCTCATGCGCAAGAACCGGTGCATACCGAGTTTTTGCGGGTGGCGGCGGCAATCGATTGCGGCATCTCGGCGACCGACGCGCTCGATGACTTGCTCGTGCGCATCGACGCCCCCGGTCTTTCGCTTGTGACCTTGGCGCTTAAGGTGTCACAGCGCACCGGCGCTCCGCTTGCCGACTTACTGTCCGAGGCGTCGAGCATGGTGGGGGAGCGCATTGAGCTCAAGCGCCGCCTAGATGTTAAGACGTCGCAGGCCCGCATGTCTGCGCATATGGTCGCGGCGATGCCGACGGGCATGTGCGCGGTGTTGGCGCTGCTTTCGGCAGATTTTCGTCGCGGTCTTGCGACGCCTGCCGGCGCGGGCGCTGTGGTGCTGGGTCTTGCCCTCAACGCCGTTGCCCTGGTGGTTATCCGGCGCATTATGCGGGTGGAGCTATGAGCGCCCCGGTTGCAGTTGCGGCTTGCCTGTGCGCTCTGAGTGTATTTGTCGCGACGGGTTTGGATCGGGCGGATGCACGCAAGATCGCAGAGGCCTGCAAGCGCGAGGCGGTGCTGGTCGCTGCCGCGGGTCGCTCGGTGGTCGATGCTCTGACCGCGCGAATGAAGGGCGCGGTTGGAGCGGGCGGCCCGGCGCGAGTGTCGCTCGGCGAAGTGTCCGAGATGATCGATGTTGTGCGCTTGGGTCTTTCGGCCGGTCTTTCGTTTGATGCGGCGCTTGAGATTTTCTGCGCCAACCGCCGGTCAGTGCTGGCTCTTCGACTTGAGCGGGCCTGCATGGCGTGGCAGGTGGGCGTGGGCACGCGTGAGGACGAGTTGTTGGCCGCCGCGCGCGACCTGGACGTGCGAGCGCTCGAGACCTTTGCCATCACGGTGGGACAGGCGCTCGCCCTGGGTGCCCCACTTGCCGAGACACTGGCCGCTCAAAGTCGCGAGATCCGTGCGGCTCATCGCGCCGCGGTCGAGCGCGAGATCGAGCGTGCGCCCGTCAAGCTGCTGATTCCCACCGGCACACTCATCTTGCCGGCGTTGCTTCTGTCCATATTGGGCCCGCTGTTGGGAGCAGGCGGGATGATGTAGGGAGGAATACATGAACACGATGACTGACGTTGCTGGCAAGGTCTGGAGCTGGGCTGTTTGCCAGTCAATTCGCGCTCGCCAGCATGCCGGGGAGCTACTGCAGGAGGAGAGTGCGCAGGGCACCACCGAATACGCCATCTTGGTCGGCGTGCTCGTGGTGATCGCCATCATTGCCATTGTCGCATTTAAGGGCAAGGTCCAAGATCTATGGAACGCTATCAGCGAGGGCATCAACAGCCTGTAGAGGGCGAGCGCCCCATCCGGGTGCTGCTGGTGTTTGCTTGCCTGACCGTGGCGATAGCGGCGGTGCTTTGGGGGCTTAACGCCGCGCGGCAGCAGCGTCCTGGGGCCGCCTTCGATTCGGACTCAGATTCGGCGGTGGCGTCTCAAAAAGATGAGATGCGAGATGCGGACGATTCGGATGTCGCTGTCACGGCGCAAACCTTTCTGCGGACGCTCGACAAGCGGTCTGGCACTGCGACGGATTCACCTGAGGACAACGCGATTGCGGTCCGGCTTGCATGGTCCGAGGACCGACCGATGACCGAGGCAGCGGCGGATATGTTACGCGCCTACCGCGAGGTGCCAACGGCCCAGCTCGCCCTGAGCGGCTATCTCGATATTAAGGGCAACGTATGGGGCGCCATCGTGCGCGATGGGCGCGGCTGGGTCGATATGGTGACGGTTGCCGCGGATGCTGGCGATGCTTCGTGTCGTCTGCGCGCCGTGCGTCTGGTCCCGCAAACAATAAGCTCAAAGGAGGGATCGTGAAATGCATGGCATTCTGCGTGAGGAATCTGCCCAAGCGACGGTCGAATACGCCATCGTCACGGTGGCGCTGTTATCGATCGTGCTGGCGATTGTGGGACTTTGGCGTGCTGGCACCGATGGACGCTTGGCGGCGCTGGTTGAGCGGGCGGCATCCCATGGCGTTGCCTCGACGTCGGTTATCGACGCCGCTACGGGCGCTAAGGACATCGCGTTGTATTGATATCGCGCGCGAGGACCGGGCGCAGTCTACGGTCGAGGCCGCTTTTTTGCTGCCGACGTTTCTGACGCTCATCCTTCTCGCACTGCAACCGGTGTGCCTGCTTTATACGCGCGCGGTCATGGAGTCTGCCGCCGCCGAGACCGCGCGGCTCATGACCACGACGACGGCGGAGGACGACGATCTTAAGGAGTTCACCCTCCGCCGGCTTGCCGCAGTGCCCAACGTTTCGATCTTTCATGCCGGCGGGCCGTTGTCGTGGGATGTCGAGCTTAGCCGGGCCGATGCGGGCGGCGTCTCGTCCGTGTCCGTTTCCGGCGAGGTCAAGCCGTTGCCTGTGATCGGTGCGTTTGCGCAGGTTATGGGTGGTACCGCCGAGGGCGGCTACGTTGAGCTCAAGGTCGATGTCTCGTATCAATCACGTCCCGAATGGCTGGAGGGAGATTATGATTCGTGGATTGCTGCATGGGATTAAGCGTTTCTGGTCTAGACGCGTTTTGACGCGCCGTCCGAGCTGCCATCGCAAGCGAGGCGGCTTTATGGGCCGCGCCGGTATCGACCTGTTTATCGAAGACGGTGCCTACACCACGCTTTCTTCTGCCGTGGTCATCCTAGTGGTGCTCACGTTGTTGTTTTCGTCGACCGCGGCGATATGGAGCATGTCGCGCGCGGGGGACACCCAGGTGGCGGCCGATAGCGGCGCGCTGGCGGGTGCCAACGTAGTGTCGTCCTATCACACGGCTGCCACGGTGGTTGATGCGAGCATTTTGAGTTTGGGCCTGGCGGGGTTTGCCACGATCGGGACGGGCCTGGTCGCCATCCTCATCCCGGGTGCCGAACCAGTTGCCGGCAATATGGTCGACACCGGGATTGAGATCATTAAAACGCGCAACAAGTTTGCCAAAAGCGCATCGGAAGGCTTGCAGAAAATCGAGACGGCTCTGCCGTATCTGATTGCCGCGCGTGCCACGCAGGCGGTGTCGGCGCAGGATACCGATAGTGTGACCTATACCGGTACGGCGCTTGCCGTGCCCAGGACATCCGAATCGGACTTCGCTGCGCTCAAAGGGTCAGAGATCTCGACCGATACCATTAAAGACACATCAGATGATTTAGAGCGTGCGGCCGAGGAGCTGCGGAAGGCTTCT
Organism: uncultured Collinsella sp.; assembly: GCA_958407465.1. Classification (GTDB taxonomy): domain Bacteria; phylum Actinomycetota; class Coriobacteriia; order Coriobacteriales; family Coriobacteriaceae; genus Collinsella. Next base: position 70,146 of record CATYIV010000007.1, read on the forward strand.
GAGGACACGGCGAAGGCTAAAGAGCGCGCTTGGCTGGCGGATTGTGGTGGGTCTGACAAGGGCTCGGTTAGCAGCTGTTCTTGCATGTGGGAGCGTGCGAAAAGCCTGACGGATCTCTCTGGTGCTCAAAATCCGCATTACGCTTCGAGCGTTACGTGGGAACCGCAAGTGGCGCTCGATCGCGCGAAGGCCTACTATCGCCAGCGCCTGGCAAATGAGAAACCGCTTGGCGAGGGTCCGGAAAAACAGGCAGATTCTGCTGCACGAAAGGTGTTCTTCGCTTATGCGAGCGAAGAAGTCGAGCGGGCATATATAACTGAAAAGGACGGCAAAGTTTCCGCCCACATCCCTTTCCTTCCGCGAAATCCAGATGAGGCGCGGGCGACTGAACTCTATACCGATGCGTGTTGGCCCACGAGTGAAGTAGATAAAGTTACCTATTTGCATTATGGGACTGACTGTCCAAATTACAAAAAAGGAAAGCCAGGTGGGCTGGCATCCGTCGCAGATTTTGACGGTCACGAAACGTGTAGCGAATGCCATTTCGGTGTGTCGTCTTTAGGGTACGTTGCGATTGCAACGACTTCTGTCGAAAGGGGCTTCGAGTACCACTTCGATAAGTTCAAAGAGGCCCTGGAAGACTACGTCGAATGCCGCAACAAGGAGTTCAAGCTCGAGCGTCAGACCGAGGACGAGGCTGACCGTGCAGGCAATGCGTTTGACCAGGCCATCAAGGAGCTTTCCGGCGAGCGCCCGCGTATCGCCCCACCTGGCCGCAACGGCGTGGTCGCCTTTGCAGTTTCGGGTGACATTACCAGCCCCGATCAACTTAACTCCTCGTTTAACGCGGCAGTCAGGCTTGGCGATCGCGGTGCTATCTCTGCCGCGGTGCTGGCGCCCGATGAGGCGACGGCGCAAAACAACGTGCTTTCGCGATTTTTCTCGACATTGAAGGAACGCTCGGGCGGCGTTGCCGGCGTGCTCGACGGCGTCATGGATGTTTGGGGACGGCTACTCGTGGGATACGGTGATATCCAAGGCTCAGCCGACGAACTTATGGACGAGATGATTAAAGGCCTAGGAGGGGGCAGCGGCGCGTTGGGCTCCATCGCATCGTGGCTCGGCGATACCGTTTCGGCGTCCGTGGCGGCGCTGGGTTTGGAACCGTGCGACTTGTGCCTGCGAAAACCGGTGCTGACCGATTCCGCCAATATCATTAAGAGTCCGGGGTCTGACATTGCGGGTCTCTCTCAAGCGCAAGACAAACTGCGAAGTATTCCGTTGGGCGTGACCGATCCCAAGGCGCTTTGCGAGGCGTTGGAATATCAAGTCGAACGCACCATTAGCGGTACGGTGTTCACACTTGCGGAGATTCCTCTGCCCGGCGGCGGCTCCATCCCGCTCACCGTCGATGTCGCCACGCTGGTTGGCGCTCTGGGCGGTGGGTCGTAATGAGTATCCGCATGCGTCTGCGCGAGGAGCGCGCCCAAGCGACGGTGGAGATGGCAGTGGTTACGCCCGTTTTGCTGGTGCTGGCACTCATCGTGTACAACGTCATGATCTTTGCCAGCGCTGTCGCGCGCTTCGACCGCGTGGTGCCCGACATCGTGCTAGCGCATGCCGTGGCGTCGGAGGGGGAGGGCGACGAAAGCTCTGCCGATGCCTCGGCGACGGTTCAGACTCAAATTCTGAATGCCATGGAAGGCTATGACTTACAGATCGAAGTGTCGAGCGAGCAAGGCGCGAAGGCATCGGATGGTGGCCTGCTCTCCCTATCCGGTACGTTTAGGACCTACACCTGCACCATGCACTATGAGCCGTGGCCGACTTCTCTCAGCATCGCTGGCGTTCCGCTGGGGGCGCCGACAACGTTGTCGCACGAGCGTGCGGTGACGGTCGATCCATGGCGTCCGGGGGTGGTCATGTGACCGCGGTCTCGTCCTACATCGCCTACGCGCGGGCACTCAATAGGCTGGGTTGGACGCCGGCCGAGTTTGTGGTGGCGGAGTCGTTTGTCGTGCGCCTGCGCGGCATGCTGGGACGGCGTCCGGTTGCCGCCAACGGCCTGCCGCTCGTCATGGCGTTTCCACGCTGCTCTTCGGTCCATACGTGTTTTATGGCCTATCCCATCGACATCGCCTTTATCGATCGCGACGGCAATATCCTCGCGCGCTACGAAAACGTCCGCCCTTGGCGCATGTGCTCCTGCCCCGGCGCCTGGGCCGTACTAGAGCGTCCTTCAATCATTGTTTCGACCCCTGCTCTCCAACGCGTGCCGGCTTAAGAATTGGCGACAGTGGACTTTCGTCATACGAAATTGGGTAAGATGGAGGAGAAGATGCATGGATGTTGAGATTCATCCCAACGCTAAAAAGCACCTGACGGAAAAGCAGGTGCTTAGCGCTTGGCTTGCGGTTACTGAGTGCATTCGTCGCGAGTCGAAGGACGAGCCGCCGAGATGGCTTGCGATTGGATGGCTCCCAGACGGACGAAGCGTGGAGCTTGTCGCGGTCGAGCTTGTCCGTGGGTGGCTTATCATTCATGCCTTGTCTCCAGTCCAGAAGAAATTTTGGCAGGAGATTGAACAGGCTCGGCAAAGGGGTCGATGATGGGCAAGACGTATACGGCCGCTAATGGTCAGGTTGTAACGGATGAAATGATTGACGCGTGGTGCGAGTCGTACGAGCGCGGAGAGTTTCCGGATGGCGAACACACCGTTGGTGGGATCGTGCATGGACGGTCCCCGCTCTCAGGTGAGGGGACGGCAACGCTGTCGGTCAAGATTCCTCTGGGAATGAAGGAGGCCATTCGTCGACGGGCGGCTGCCGAGGGGATGACGCCAAGTGAGTTTGCCCGTGCGGCTCTGAGTGAAAAACTTCTTGCTGCCGGCTGATGCCTCTGACGTGCCGATTTATAGAACCGAGGCTGTGCTCAAAAACTTTTTTAAAATTCTCGGTTGACCGGAACGCGTCCTTGGTTATACTAATCAAGCCTTGAAACAAGGCACACCTCAAATGGCTGGGTAGCTCAGTTGGTAGAGCAGAGGACTGAAAATCCTCGTGTCAGGGGTTCGATTCCCTTCCCCGCCACCTTGAATTGACTAGGACCTCTGCAAAGGGGTCCTTTTCTTTTAT
>CATYIV010000008.1 GCA_958407465.1 uncultured Collinsella sp.
GCAGGTAGAAGCGTTCTTAATTTCGAAGATTACTCGCCGTGGTCTGCCGGAGCCATTTTGTCGTAGTAAACCGGCCCTCTTTTTAATGCGAAGTTCAACGCAAAAGAGGGCGCCTGGTTGGGGCGCCCTCTTTTGCGTTGAGGAATAAGTTTTAATCGTCCGGATTAGCGGCGCTTGCGGGCGGCCGTTGCCTTGCGGACGGAGGTCTTCTTGGTCGGAGCCTTTTCCTCGGCCGGAACGGCGGGGGAGACCGGGGTCTCCTTGGCGGGCTCGGTCTCTGCCTTAGTCTTGGGAGCGGCCTTAACCTCGGCAGCCTTCGGAGTCGGCTCGGCCTTTACTGCGGGCTTGTCCTCGGCCTTACCCTCTGCCTTGGGAGCTGCAGCCTTGGTCGTGGTCTTCTTGGCCGTCGTCGCGGCGCGTTTGCGCGTGGTGGTCTTGGCGGCCGGCTTTGCCTCGACAGCTGCCTCAGCCTTAGACTCAGCGGGCGTCTCCTCGACTTTGGCGGCCGGCTTTGCAGTAGCCTTCGGGGCCGTCTTCGCGGCGGCCTTCGTCGTAGCGGCCTTGGCCGTCGTCGACTTCGTAGCCGTGGTCTTCTTGGCTGCCGTTGCCTTCTTGGTGGTTGCAGCCGTCTTCTTGGCAGCGGTCTTGGCCGGAGCCTTTGCCGCAGGCTTAGCCTCGGCGGCGGCCTTTACCTCGGGAGCAGCCTCGACCTCGTTGGCCTTCTTGGCAGCGGCGGTCGTGCGCTTGCGCGTGGTCGATGCCTTGGCAGTAGTTGCCTTGGCAGCGGTGGTCTTGCTCGCAGCGGCCTTCGTGGTCGTAGCCTTCTTAGCCGTCGTCTTGCGAGCCGTCGTCTTCTTGGCGGCAGGCTTCGCTGCGGGCTTCACCTCAGGATCGGCTTTAACCGGGTCAGCTTCAGCCGGCTTCTCCTCGACCTTGGGCTCCTCAGCAGCAGCGGGCTCCTTAACGGGCGCCGCAGGCTCGGCCTCATCAGCAACCGGCTCCTCTACGGCCGTAGCAGCCTCCACAGCCGCCGGGCGCTCAATCTCCGGGTGCATAAAGAAGTACAGGTCCAGATACTTGTCGGCCGAGCGCGTCCAGCTAAAGTCCTGGCTCATGGCCTGCGTGACTAGCTGGTTCCATGCCTCACGGTTATCCCAGAACAGGCGTGCTGCGCGGAACACCGCGTCGCCCATCTCGTCGCCGTTAAAGTTGGTAAACGAGAAGCCCGTGCCCTCGCCGGTAAACTCGTTGTACGGCTGCACGGTGTCCTTGAGGCCACCGGTCTCGCGCACGATGGGCAGTGTGCCGTAGCGCATGGCGATGATCTGCGACAGGCCGCAGGGCTCAAACTTCGAAGGCATCAGGAACATATCGGCGGCAGCGTACATGCGCTGCGACAGCGCCGGATCGAACTCGATGCGCGCGGCCATGGTGCCGGGGTACTTGTCCTGGAAGTAGCGCAGACCGTCCTCGTAGTCGCGGTCGCCGGTGCCCAGCACGGCCACCTGAACGCCGCCGGACAGGATGCGGTCGAGCGCGTACATGACCAGGTCCATGCCCTTCTGGCGCGTCAGGCGCGTGACCATCACCATAAGCGGGCGGTCGTCGCGCACCTCGAGCCCCAGTTCCTCCTGCAGCTTGGCCTTGCACACGGCCTTGCCGGAACGGTCGTCAACCGTGTAGTTGGCGGCAATGCGCTTGTCGGTTGCCGGGTCAAAGGCCGCCACGTCAATGCCGTTGAGGATGCCCTGCAGCGCGTAGGAACGCTCGCGCAGTACGCCGTCCAGGCCCTCGCCAAACTCGGGCGTCTGGATCTCGCTCGCGTAGGTGGGGCTCACCGTGGTGATGGCGTCGGCATAGTGCAGCGCGCCCAGCATGTAGTTGATGCTGCAGGCGTCGCAGCGCAACTGCGTGGCGGCCGCCGGAATATGCGCCACACCCAGGATGTCCTCCATCACGGTGTCGCTAAACTGGCCTTGGAACGCCACATTGTGGATCGAGAACACGGTCTTGACGCGGTCATAGAGCGGCAGGCCCTGGTAGAACTCGCGCAAGAACACGGGTGCCAGTGCCGTTTGCCAGTCATTGCAGTGCAGGATGTCGCACTCAAAATCGGCCGGCAGGTGCTGCAGGCTCTCGGTGATGGCCTTGGAGAAGAACGCAAAACGCTCACCGTCGTCAAAGAAGCCGTACGGATAGTCGCGCGCAAAGTAGCGCTCGTTGTCCACGAACATATAGGTGACGCCGTCGTGCTCGAGCTTCTCCAGCCCGCAGTACTCGTTGCGCCAGCCCAGGCTCACGTAAAAGTCGGCAAAGTGCTCCATCTGCGCCTTGTACTCGTCCTTGATGGTGGCGTACTTGGGCACCATTACGATAACCTCGGCGCCGGCGCGCACAAGCGCCGCAGGCAGCGAGCCCGCCACGTCGCCCAGGCCACCGGTCTTAACAAACGGTGCGCACTCGGCCGAGGCAAACACGATCTGCATCTTTTTGCTGGAATCTGCCATATTGTCTCCCATGTTGCAATTCGAGAATAGCCGCCTGGCGCTAACCGGGCGGCTATTCTACCTGTTACGAGCGATGTTGCGGTGCCAACGTTAACGTACGATGGTGGTGTCGGAAGTTAACGGAGCCTTGCCCAGCACCAGGATGTTCTCGGGCGTGCCGCGAAGCTCGGTGTTGGTGGGAACCACGTTGTTCTTGTCCAGAATGGCGTTCTCAACGCGTGCGCCGCTCTTGATGACACAGCTCTGGTTGATGATCGAGTTGGTCACCGAGGCGCCCTCCTCGACCACGACGCCGCGCGACAGGATCGAGTTGCGCACGGTGCCCTTGATGATACAGCCGGCCGAGATGATCGAGTTGCACGCGTGGCTGCCGGTCGCATAGCGCGAAGGCGGCACGTCGTGAGCCTTGGTCAGGATCGGGCGCTCGGGGTCAAAGAGCTGGTCGGCCACGGTTTGGTCAAGCAGGTCCATGCTGCGGCGATACAGCGACTTCTCACTAAACACGCCCACGACCTCGCCCTTGTACTCGTAGCTGCACACGTCGATGTTGCCAAAGTCGCCCTGGAGTGCCTCGAGCAGGTCCAGATAGTCGGCGGCCTGGTAGTGGTCGATAATCTCGAGCAGCGTCTCGCGGTTGACGATGCAGCAGTCCATAGAGGCGTTGTCGCCGTACGCGACGCCAGCGCTCACGCCCGTCAGGCGACCGTTCTCGTTAATCTCGAGTTTGGTCTCGTCATCGACGTTGCGCGTGGCCTTGCAGTACACCACGGTCATCTGGGCACCGGAGTTCTCGTGCGCGTAGATGATGGTGTTGAGATCCATGTTAAAGATGATGTTGGTGCCCATCATCACAACATAGGGCTTGTCCGAGCGCTGGAACAGCGTCTTGTTGGAGATGATGTCGCGCAGCAGGAAGCGCATGCCGCCCTTGGTGGTGCCATACGCGTTGCCGGGCACCATGAACAGGCCGCCCTTCTTGCGGTCCAGGCCCCAGTCCTTGCCCGAGCCAACGTGGTCGATCAGCGAGCGGTAGTTGCCCGGCATGACGACGCCGACGGTCTTAATGCCGGCATTCATCATGTTGGACAGCGGAAAGTCGATCAGGCGGTAGCGGCCCAAAAAGGGAACGGACGCGATGGGGCGGTCCTTGAGCAGGACGCTGCCGTAGCTCGAAGAGTAGTTAGCGGTGATATAACCGATGGCCTTGCGATTGATCATCGGATCATTCCCCCTTCCCGATAACGACGTCATTTCCAACGACGGCCGTATCCTTGGTGGTATCGACAGAGCCGAGCTTCACGCCCTCTTCGACCGTGGAGTTCTCGCCCAAAATAGCGCGGCAGATGTGCGCGCCGCTCTTAACGTGCGCACCCGGCAGCAGCACGGAGTCCTCGACCACGGCGCGCTCCTCGATGATGACATCGGTCGAAAGGATCGAGTGGCGAGCGGTGCCGTAGATCTTGCAGCCGTTGGAGACCAGGCAGTCGTCCAGGCGGCCGTCCGGGCCAATGTAGTGCGGCGGACGCGTGGTGATGTTGGACATGATGGGGAAGTGCTTGTCGAACAGATCGAACTCGGGGTTGTTGCCCAGCAGGTCCATCGAGGTCTCGTGGAAGCTGGCGATGGTGCCGACGTCCTTCCAAAAGCCGTGGAACTCGTAGCTGTACAGGCGCTTGCCCTCGCCGAGCAGCTTGGGGATGATGTCCTTGCCAAAGTCGTGGCTCGAGCGCTGGTCCAGAGCGTCCTCTTCGAGCGCCTCGATCAGCACGTCGGCCGAGAAGATGTAGATGCCCATGGACGCGAGATTCGAATCGGGCTTATCGGGCTTCTCGGTGAACTTGATGATGCGGCCGTCCTCGGGGTCGGTGGTCAGGATGCCAAAGCGGCTGGCCTCCTCCCAAGGCACGGGCATAACGCTCACCGTGAGGTCGGCGTTGTTCTCAATGTGCGTCTTGAGCATCTTGCGGTAGTCCATGCGATACAGGTGATCGCCCGAAAGAATCAGGACGTACTTGGGGTCGTTGGCCTTGATGTAGTCGAGGTTCTGCGTAATGGCGTCGGCCGTGCCCGCATACCAGGCGCCGCCGGTCTGCGTCTCGTACGGCGGCAGGATCGATACGCCGCCGTCACGGCTGTCCAGATCCCAGGCCTCGCCGGAGCCCACATAGGCATGCAGCAGGTAGGGACGGTACTGCGTCAGAACGCCCACCGTGTCGATGCCCGAGTTGGAGCAGTTGGACAGCGAAAAGTCGATAATGCGGAACTTGCCACCAAAGCTAACCGCCGGCTTAGCGATCTTTTGGGTGAGTGCCCCCAATCGGCTGCCCTGTCCTCCTGCGAGGAGCATCGCGATGCATTCTTTCTTACTCATCGATTTCTCCTTCTGTCATCGATGTTCCTAAACCCATTAGCGACGGGCGCGGCGCAACGTCACGCCCGTCGAGTAATGCCGTGCTGGCATAGGGGAGCTCGCGCGCCTTTACGCGTGCCAGATCTCGTCGCGGTACTCGCGAATGGTTCGGTCGCTCGAGAACCAGCCGCTCGAGGCGGTGTTGAGCAGAGCCTTGCGGTTCCAGGTCTCCTGGTCGCCATAGCTGCCGGTGAGCTTCTCCCATGCATCCACGTAGCTGCGGAAGTCTGCCATGACCAGGTCGGGGTCGTTGTTGTTCATGAGCTCGTTGTAGATGCTCTCAAAGTTGCCCGAAAGACCCGCGAAGGTGTTGTCCTTGAGCTCGTCCATCACGCGGCCCAGGCGCTCTCGATCGCCGTTGAGGGTATCCCACGCAAAGTAGCTATTCGACGCCCAGAGCTGCTCGACCTCGGGGGCGGTCAGACCAAAGATGGCCTCGTTCTCGCGGCCGGCCAGGTCGGCGATCTCGATGTTGGCGCCGTCGAGGGTGCCCAGCGTAATGGCGCCGTTCATCATGAGCTTCATGTTGGACGTGCCCGAGGCCTCCTTGCCGGCCGTGGAAATCTGCTCCGAGATCTCGGCGGCGGGGTAGATGAGCTGGGCGTTGCTCACGCGGAAGTTGGGGATAAAGCAAACCTTCATGACCTCGTTGACGCGCGGATCGTTGTTGATGACGTCGGCCACGGAGTTAATGAGGCGGATGGTCTCCTTGGCAAAGGTGTAGCTGGAGGCAGCCTTGCCGCTAAAGATGAAGGTCGTCGGCGTCACGTGGAAGTTGGGATCGGCGATGCGACGGTTGTAGATGTCCATCACCTTCATGATGTTCATGAGCTGGCGCTTGTAGGCATGGAAGCGCTTTACCTGAACATCGAAGACGGTGTTGGGGTCAATGACCAGACCGGTTTCGGACTTGACGTAGGCGGCCAGGCGCTCCTTGTTGGCGCGCTTGGAGGCACCCACGGCCTTCAGGAACTCGGTGTCGTCCTTAAACTCCTTGAGCTTCTCCAGCTCAAAGGCGTCCTTCAGCCAGCCGTCGCCAATGGCCTCGGTCACGAGCTTGGCATAGGTGGGGTTGGCCTCGGCAAAGAAGCGACGGTGCGAGATGCCGTTGGTCTTGTTGTTGAACTTCTCGGGCGTCAGGGCGTAGAAGTCCTTGAGCACGATGTTCTTGATGATGTCGGAGTGGATCTTGGCCACGCCGTTGACGCTGTGGCTGCAGATCACGGACAGGTTGGCCATGCGAATCTCGCCGTCCCACAGGATGGCGGTCTGGCGCAGACGCTCCTGCCAGCCCTCCTGCGTGGTGTCGAACGACTCGTGCCAACGACGGCTGATCTCGTCGATGATCTGGTACACACGGGGGAGGAGCTTGGAGAACATGCCGATGGGCCACTTTTCCAGGGCCTCGGGCAGGATGGTGTGGTTGGTGTAGCTCACGACCTGCGTCACGATGCTCCAAGCGTCATCCCACTCGAGCTTTTTCTCGTCGATGAGAATGCGCATGAGCTCGGGTCCGCACATGGCGGGGTGCGTGTCGTTGGTGTGGATGGCCACAAACTGCGGCAGCAGCTCCCAGTTCTCGCCGTGCTCCTTCTCAAAGGTGTCGAGCAGGCTGTAGATGCCGGCCGAAACAAACAGGTACTCCTGCTTCAGACGCAGCAGACGGCCGTGCTCGCCGGCGTCGTTGGGGTAGAGGATGGCGCTGATGGCCTCGGCCTCGGCGCGCTCAGCATCGGCCAGGGCATAGTCGCCGCGGTTGAAGGCCTCAAGGTCAAAGTGCTCCTCGACCGGCTCGGCGGCCCAGACGCGCAGCTTGTTGACGGTCTCGCCGGCATAGCCCACAACGGGGATGTCATAAGGGACGGCAAGGATGTCCTGCGTGTCCACCGTGCGGTAGAACGTGCGGCCGTTCTCCTCAAAGCCTTCGACGTGGCCACCAAACTTAATGGTCACGGCCTTGTCCTGACGGCGAACCTCCCAGGGATAGCCATGGGTGAGCCACTCGTCGGTGGCCTCGACCTGGCTGCCGTTGACGATTTCCTGCTTAAACAGGCCGTAGCGGTAGCGCATGCCGTTGCCGTAGCCGGCGATGCCCTCGGCTGCCATGGAATCCAGGAAGCACGCGGCCAGACGGCCCAGGCCACCGTTGCCCAGCGCCGGATCGGGCTCCTGGTTCTCGATGACGGACAGGTCAAAACCCATGTCGTCGAGCGCTTCGGCGACCATGTCGCGCACGCCAAAGTTGAGCAGGTAGTTGTCGAGCAGGCGGCCGATCAAAAACTCGATCGAGAAGTAGTACACGCGCTTCTTGCCCTCGGCGGTGACGCGGGCGTCGCTCTTGGTGGCAACGGTGCGTGCCTTCTCGGCCACGAGCTTGGCCAGGGCGTTAAAGCGGTCCAGATCGCTGGCAGCCTCGACGCTCTTGCCGCTGATGCTCATGACGGCATCGCGATAGAGCTCGGTAAACTCCTGCTTGTTGTCGAAGATCTTATTCATACGTTCCTTTCCCCCGGGGATGTTTCTCCCGGAACGGTTATGACTTGTATCCTACGCCCCCGCGGGGCGGGTAATTACAGCTGTAACGCTTTTGTTACGCATCCTTGGCAGATGGCTTAACAGCAGCTGCCTTGGCCTTGGGAGCAGCCTTTTTAGTGGCTGCCTTTTTGGCCGTGCTGGACTTGGCCGAAGCCTTGGCAGCAGACTTGGCAGCCTTCGTCTTAGCCGGAGCCTTCTTAGCAGCCGCGGTCTTGGGCTTTACCGAGGACGTCCGCTTGCGCGTCGCCTTCTTGGGCTCTTTAACCACGGGCGGCTTATAGCTGCTGGGACCGCGGCGCTTAAGCACCACGCCTGCCAGGCCGGGCACCTTAATTTCGATGGAGTCCATCTGCCCGTTCCAGGGATAGGGCTCGCTCGAGCAGGTGTAGGGCTCCTCGCCGGCGTAGCCGCTGCCGCCAAACTCGGGACGGTCAGAATCGAAGATGACCTCCCAGTCGCCCTCGCGCGGCACGCCCACGCGGAAGCTCTCGTAGCTCGCCGGGTCAAAGTTGATCAGGATCACCAGGTCGTCGTCGACGTCCTCGCCCTGGCGCACAAAGCTCACGATGGACTGCTTCGAGTTGTCCGCATCGATCCAGGTAAAGCCGTCGTCGGTGTATCCGCGCTCATACAGGGCGGGCTCGGCGGTGTACAGGTGGTTGAGCGCCTTGATAAACGCCTGATGATGACGGTGGGTCTCGTACTCCTCGGTCAGGAACCACTGAATGGACTCGTAGTAGCGCCACTCGATAAACTGACCGATCTCGTTGCCCATAAAGTTGAGCTTGGCACCGGGGTGCGTCATCTGGTAGAAGGCCAGCGTGCGCAGGCCGGCAAACTGGCGCCACCAGTCACCCGGCATGCGGCCGATGAGCGAGCACTTGCCGTGCACGACTTCGTCGTGGCTCAGCGGGCAGATGAAGTTCTCGGTAAAGGCGTACATGATGGAGAACGTGAGCAGGCCGTGGTTGCCGGGGCGCCACGGAAAATCGGTCTGCATGTAGTGCAGGGTGTCGTTCATCCAGCCCATGTCCCACTTGTAGTGGAAGCCCAGACCGCCGTCCTGCGGCGGATAGGTCACGAGCGGCCACGCGGTGGATTCCTCGGCCATCATCATCACGTCGGGGTAGTGTGCCTCCACGGCGCAGTTGACCTGACGGATAAATGCGCTGGCGTCCAGGTCCTCCTCGGTACCGTACTTGTTGAACTTCTTTTGGCCGGGATCGTCAATGCCAAAGTTGAGGTAGAGCATGCTGGACACGCCGTCCATGCGAATGCCGTCCACGTGGAAGTTCTCGAGCCAGTACAGCACGTTAGAGACCAGGAAGGAGCGGACCTCGCCGCGGGCGAAGTCAAACTTGTGCGTGCCCCAGTTGGGGTGAATCTCGTGCTCAAACAGCATGTGGCCGTTAAAGGTGGCAAGGCCGTGGGAGTCGGCGCAAAAACCGCCGGGCACCCAGTCCATGATCACGCCAATGCCCGCCTCGTGGCAAGCGTCGATAAAGTGCATGAGCTGCTGCGGGTTGCCGTAGCGCGACGTGGCGGCATAGTAGCCGGTCGTCTGGTAGCCCCAGGAGCCATCGAAGGGATGCTCCATAAGCGGCATGACCTCGATATGCGTATAGCCCATGTCGCGCACGTAGTCCACGAGCTCCACCGACAGGTCGTCGTAGGTGTAGAACTCGCCACGCTGCGCGGGGAAGGGATCCATGGGGCCGGGATAGTTGCCGTACTCGTCGGGCTCGCCCTGCGGCGCGTCGCCGTGGCGCTTCCACGAGCCAATATGCACCTCGTAGATGTTAAGGGGTTGCGACATGTGGTTATGGCCGGCGCGTCGCTTGAGCCAAGCCGCGTCGTTCCACTGGTAGCCATCGAGGGTCCACAACACGCTGGCGGTACCCGGAGGGCACTCGGCCTTAAAGGCATACGGATCGGCCTTATAGAGCTTTTCGCCCTCGTTGGTCTCGATGAGGTATTTATAGAGCTGGCCCTGCTCGGCACCGGGAATAAAGCCCTCCCAGATAGCGCTCGTATGCACGGGCACCAGCGGGTTGGCTTGCTCATCCCAATTGTTGAATTCACCGATAACGTGGACGCTCTTAACATCGGGCGCCCAAACGCAAAAACGCCACCCGCGCGTACGATTCTGAGTGTCGGGATGCGCGCCCATCTTTTCCCAGCTGCGCTCCCACATACCAATGCCAAACAGATAGACATCGTCCTTGGAGAGTTCCGGTGCGTGCGGGGCGGCTTTACGGGTAGCGGGCTTTTTAGCCGTTGGCTTTAGCTTTGTATCGCTCACGTTTGATCCCATCATGACACGGCAGCGTGTTGCCTTGGTGACTAGATGCGAAAGGTCCAAGGCTGCACGAATCGAAGGGACGGCAAAGTTTCTGTGATTCGTTCCACCTCGCGTGCTCGGTGGAACTTTCGGCAGAAACTACGATAACACCTGTGCGTTAGTTTTATGGATGAAAGCGGATTTGCGAGGACGTTTAATCGGTAAGCGACATGTTTATACCACTGGCAGAATTACCGTGGTAAAACTCTTGACAGTTTTACCAATTAGGGTTTCAAAATTGTTAGCCTGACGTTTGGTAAAACGTTTTTAGCAGGTTGTTTACCATTTGACATTGAAAGGTTCGTTTATGTCCCATACCGCCGCTCCCAAGGTTGCTATTATTTTCGATTGCGACGGCACATTGGTTAATAGCACCCCCGTTTGGGCCTATGCCCAGCCCGAGTTATTGCACCGTCACGGGATTGACGTGACCGTGGATGACTTTGCCCAATTTGAGCACCTGTCGCTGGAGGATGAGTGCCAGGCCTACCACGACACATGGGGCATTGGCACAGGTGGCGAGGAGCTGTATCGCGAGCTGAGCAATAGTCTGATTGATGGGTACTCCAAGGTGCCGCCGCGCGAGGGACTCCTGGCATTTTTGGAGCAGGCAAAGGCGGCGGGCATTGCCATGTGCGTGGCCACGTCTACGCCGGCCGAGCTGGTGCAGTCCGCGCTCGCTGGTGCCGGGCTCGACGCTTACATGGAGTTTGTTACCACGACGGGCGAGGCGGGACGCTCTAAACAGTTCCCCGATGTGTACGAGCTGGCGCTGCGTCGCCTGGAGGAGCGCCATGGGCACAAGTTTGAGCGCGCTTGGGTGTTTGAGGACGCCGTCTTTGGTCTAAAGAGCTCTGGGGTCGCCGGCTTTAAGCGCGTGGGCATCTATGACCCACACGGCCGCATGAAGCGCGACGACGTGCGTGCCAACTGCGATATCTTTATCGACAGCTATGAGGACCTGGATCTCGCCCGCGTGCTGGCGTTTGAGGGATAGGCGAGGGCTGTGGGTTGCAAGGTATTAGTGGTCTGCGGCTCACCCGTGGTGGCGAGCGCGGATCTGTTACGTAGGCTAGCAGGGGAGTGCGACCACGTTGTCGCCGTGGACCGCGGACTCGATGCGCTGCTGGGTGCGGGACTGGGCTGCGACGTGTATGTGGGGGATGCCGACACGGTGAGCGACGCGGGTCGCGCGCTAGTCGATGCCGCCACCGATTTTAAAGTTGAGCGCCACGACCCCTACAAGGACTGCACCGATCTGGCGCTGGCGCTAGATTCCGTCCGCCGTCGCTGGCCGGGTGCTGAAGTGGTTGCGACCTGCGCCGCCGGCGGACGTCCGGATATGGCGCTTTCCGTACTGGGGCTGCTCGCGGGCTACGATGACGCCCCAGTCTGGATTGCCGAAGACGAGATCACGGCCCGTATCCTGCACGGAGGCGAATCCTGGGCCATCGAAGGTGCCGAAGGCAAGACGTTTTCCATAATCGCAATCGCCCCCAACACCGAGGTTAGCGAGCACGGCCTAGAGTGGGAACTAGATCACAGCTCCCTGGGTTTGTTGGCCGACACGGGCATTAGCAACGTCGTCAGGTCAACAGCCACGATCCGAGTCCACACCGGCACTGCCATCGCTTACCTATATCATTAGGCATTTAGAGTCTGACCAAAAAAGTCCTTGCACGTCGCGCCAACTTCCCCTATAGTATCTTCCCGTCACGGGGGCGTAGCTCAGCTGGGAGAGCGCTTGACTGGCAGTCAAGAGGTCAGGGGTTCGATTCCCCTCGTCTCCACCACCGTGAATGCAAAGCCTCCGGGAAACCGGAGGCTTTTTTCATATGCAGCAACTGCACAAATCAAATTGACGCCACACCAACATCCACACCCAAAAAAGTTGCGCAATTCATTTCCCACTTCTATACATAGTTTGTTAACCCAACATAATTCCATTTTGCATTTCACGTCGTCAGCTTTGCAGCTCGGGCGGTGCGTGCCAACAGCTACACCCGCATAAACCTGCGTTAATGTGAACAAGTTTGCAAAATTACCCCCTTAATCACTGCAAATGAACGATATGTTGTCGCGCGCGGCCTAAATAGGTTTCTAGCGACCTTGTGCTAGGATATCTATCGTTACATGGGTTCAACTGTGCCCACGGCTCCAGCAAGCCGCAAAGCGCAGGGTCGATCAGCATCCGGCCGTAACGGCGGTGCCAGAAAAACCACGAGCTCCAATAGCGTCGTCATGCGTATCGCATCGAATGACTTTGTTTTGTGTGTGCAAGCTGTTCTTTCGAATCGATATTTCATGACTAATTGCAGCAGTCTTACAGCTGTTTGCGTGTGGTCCAGTTTTGTACCCGCTTGACTGGGCCGCACGCAGCTAGCTGGAGTCGCGGTCATTTTGCGATACACGTCCGCGTCTCTAGCCACTGCAGTTATATATACCGTTCACGGTGAGGCAGAGCCACGTGCTTGACTAACTGGGCTCAGGGTTTGAATATGGAGCGCCTTCGCGCACAAGCGCCCTGGCGAAGCCATACCCAAACCCCGTGAGCCACACGTAAGACAGCAAGGGGGTGGTGCTCGTGTGGTATGTGATCCAGGTCATTAACGGTCGCGAAGACGTAATGCGCGAGCGCATCGAGCGCATGCTGCCGGCTAGCGCCATGCAGGAGCTCTTTTATCCCCAATTTCAGACCGAGATCAAGGTACACGGCGAATGGGTCAATACGACCAAGCCGCTCTTTCCCGGTTATCTTATCTGCGATACGGCAGATCCCCGTACCGTGCAACAGTATCTGCTGCGCATGGATGACTTTGCCAGGGTGTTATCCCAGGACGGTCAGTTTGTGCCGCTGGCAAAAGAAGAGGTCCAGCTTATTGGTGGCTTTACGCATAGGGGAGACCGCGTTGTGCCCATGAGCGAGGCTCTAAAAGACGGTGACAAGGTCGTAGTGACGGCAGGTCCGCTGCTGGGCCACGAAGGCCTTATCAAAACCATTAACAGACGCAAGAGCACTGCCCTTTTGGAGCTCAACCTGTGCGGCCGACGCATAACTACCCGCGTTGGCCTTGCGGTGCTTTCAAACGAACAGCGCGTCATGCGCAATCACAGAAAAGCGATCGCCTAGCTGCAAGCTCGCAAGCGGACGACCGAAAGCAAAAAAGTATCGGGGGAGGGGCTCTTGGAGCCTACGACAATGACCATGGAGCAGGGTGCACGGGAGACGTGCGCCGCTGCCATGGCGAATTCCGTTCCTGCCGCAGCGGGTGCTGCGGGGGATTACCTTACAAACGAAGTGGCCACCGAGATGCTGCGCGGTGCGAACTCCGGCGTGAAGCCCGAGCTTGGGCGCAGACTCTACCGCGTTGTTAAGCGTACGGTGGACATTGTCGCCGCCGGCGGAGCCTTGGTATTGCTCTTTATACCCGGGGTAATTCTGAGCATGGTCATTTGCATTAAGAGCCCGGGCGCCAGCCCCCTTTATTCGCAGTGGCGCGTGGGCCGCGTGCGCAAAGACGGCACATTCTACCTGTTTAAGATCTATAAGTTCCGCAGCATGGTGCCCAACGCAGACCAAATGCTCAAGGACTTGCAGGCCCAAAACGAGGCCACTGGCCCCATGTTTAAAATGAAGCACGACCCGCGCATTATTCCCGGTGTGGGTAACTTCATTCGCAAGCACAGCATCGACGAGCTGCCCCAGCTCATCAACGTGTTCTTGGGCCAAATGAACCTCATTGGCCCGCGCCCCGGCCTGCCGCGCGAGGTTGCCCTGTACAGCGAGCACGACATGAAGCGCCTGGCGGTAAAACCCGGCTGCAGCGGTCCTTGGCAGGTAATGGGCCGCAGCCACCTGGGCTTCAACGAAATGGTTGAGCTGGATCTTCACTATATAGAGAATCGCAGCCTGCGCCAGGACCTGCGGTTGATATTCGGCACGCTGAAGACGATGTTCTCTGGGGAAGGTGCCGTGTAGCATGCGCATCGCCATGATAGGCCAAAAGAGAACGGGTTCGCGCGAGGGCGGCGTAGAAGTGGTGGTAGGCGAGCTTGCTCGCCGTATGGCAGACCTTGGTCACCAAGTAACCTGCTACGACCGTATGGGCGAAGGAGCTCCTTCCGAGCCCTACGAGAAGGATGGCTACCGCATCGTTCCCGTAAAGGCTCTGGACATCAAGGGGCTCTCTGCGCTCACGAGCAGCTTTGCCGCAACAAGGGCCGCCATCAAAGACGGGGCAGACGTAATTCACTATCACGCAGAGGGGCCGTGCGTCCCCCTTCGTTTTGCGCGTTCCGCGGACATCAGGACCGTGGCAACGATCCACGGCCTGGACTGGCAGCGTGCAAAATGGGGCGGCTTGGCTTCCAAGTACATCAAGTTCGGCGAGGCGACGGCGGCCAAGTACGCGGATGCGCTCATCGTGCTTTCCCGGGGCAATCAGGAGTACTTCAAGGAGGCTTACGGCCGCGAGGCTACGCTCATTCCCAACGGCATCACTCCCGAGGCGGATCTTCCCGCGAAGGAGATCTCCGAGCGCTTGGGGCTCACCCAGGGCTCCTATGTCCTCTACCTCGGTCGCATTGTGCCCGAGAAGCGACCGGAACTGTTGGTGGAGGCGTACAAGCAGGTAAAGACGGATAAGCGCCTGGTTATCGCGGGCGACTCCTCCGATACGGACGACTACGCCGTGGCGCTCAAAGAGGCTGCCGCGTCCGACCCCCGCGCGCTCTTTACCGGCCACGTTGAGGGCAACCTGCTCTCCGAGCTGTACTCCAACGCGTATTGCTACGCGCTCCCCTCCGACGTTGAGGGCCTGCCCATGAGCTTGCTGGAGGCCATGTCTCACGGTGCGGCATGCGTTACCTCGGATATTCCCGAGTGCGCGGATGTTCTGCAGGGTTGCGGGCTCACGTTCCCACACGGAGACGCGGGGGCGCTGCGCGACGTGCTTGAAGGCCTGATAGCGGATTCTGCCCAAGCGGAGAGGCTGGGCGCCATGGCACGTGACCGCGCGATTAATGGCTATGACTGGAACAGCGTCGTCCAAAGGACGCTTGCTTTGTATGAGGGTGTTGCGTAATGAAGATCCTTCTTGTAAATAAGTTTCATTGGCGCAAGGGTGGAAGCGAGACGTACTACTTTGCTCTTGCCGATGGTCTTCGCGCTCTTGGGCATGAAGTTGCCTTCTTCAGCATGGAGGATGAGCGTAATGAGCCGACTGAGTGGTCGCGTTACTTTGTAACGAATCGCGACTATAACGGACCGAGCTCTATTGTCGATAAGGCGAAGGCCGCGCAGGCACTTGTGTATTCCAAAGAGGCGCGCGAGAAGTTCGATGCGCTGTGCCGTGAATTCCAGCCCGATGTAATCCATCTCAATCTCACTCATAGGCAGATTACGTTTTCCATCTTGGACGCTCCTTGGCTAAAGCAGCATCCAACGCCGGTTGTGTATACCTCGCACGACTTGATTCTTGCTTGCCCGAGCTATCTTATGCTTGATTCCGAGGGCAACGTTTGCGATTCGTGTCTCGGGGGTCATTTTGGCAATTGCCTTAAGAAGAAGTGCGTAAAGGGTTCGATCGCAAAAAGCGCGTTAGCGGTGGCTGAGGCGGAGTGGCTTAAACGGCACAAAACCTATTCACGTCTCGATCGCATCATCTGCCCGAGTGAGTTCATGCGGAACAAGTTTATTGAAGCGGGGCTTCCCGAGCGTCAGCTTGTCCTCATGCGGAATTTCCTGAATCCCGATTCGATGTCACGGGAAGTTGCCAACCAAAATAATGAAGATCCCTACATGCTGTATCTGGGACGCCTTTCTCGCGAGAAAGGCGTGTTAACGCTCGTGCATGCTTTTGAGAAGGCGGCACCGGTGATCCCTGATTGGCGTCTTGTTATTGCAGGCGATGGCCCTGAATGTGATGCTGTGAAGGTCAAAGTTTCCGCAATGCCAAACGAAATAAGCTCGAGGATTGAGCTGGTTGGATATAAAACCGGTGACGCCCTGCGCGGACTTGTGAATCGAGCCACTCTGGCGGCTGCGCCGTCAGAGTGGCTCGAGAACGCGCCATATGCGGTTCTCGAGGCACTCGCCGCGGGCAAGCCCGTTATCGGTACGAACATGGGCGGAATACCCGAGCTGGTACGTGAGGGTGAAACGGGCTTCCTGGCTGAAGCCCACGATGAGGCAGGACTCGCAGATGCAATCCGTAGGGGTGCGGCGGTGGCCGCCGATCCTGCGGCTTACGCCGCGATGAGCGCGCATTGCCGTTCATTCGTGGCAGAGAACTGTAATCAAGAGGAATACATCCGGAATCTCGTCTCCCTGTATCAAGAACTAATTGACCGGAAGGTGGTGGCCTAACCCATGGCCGAGAAGAAACTCAACGGAACCGTAATCGTAACGTACCGCTGCAACGCGCGCTGCACCATGTGCAACCGCTACAAGGCTCCCAGCCGTCCGGAGGAGGAGCTCTCCCTCGACGTGATCAAGAAGCTCCCGCGCATGTACTTCACCAACATCACCGGTGGCGAGCCCTTCATCAGGACCGACCTTGCGGATATCGTGCGCGAGCTGTACAAGAAGTCCGACCGCATCGTCATCTCCACCAACGGCTTCTTCACCGACCGCATCATCGCCCTTGCCGAGGAATTCCCCCAGGTGGGAATCCGCATCTCCATCGAGGGTCTGCAGCAGACCAACGATGAGATCCGCGGTCTCCAGAACGGCTTCAACCGCGGCTACGAGACGCTCAAGAAGCTCGTGGAAATGAAGCACCCGGACGTGGGCTTTGGCATGACGGTGCAGGATCGCAACGCTGCGGACTTGGTGCCGCTGTACAAGCTTTCCGACGAGCTCGGCATGGAGTTCGCCACCGCCAGTCTGCACAACAGCTTCTACTTTGTCGAGGCGAAGAACATCATCAAGGACCGTCCCATGGTGGCCCAGAACTTCGAGGACCTGGTAAACGAGCTCCTCAAGTCCAACGAGCCCAAGAAGTGGTTCCGCGCGTACTTCAACATGGGCCTCATCAACTACATCTATGGGCAGAAGCGCCTGCTCCCGTGCGATATGGCGTTCGACACGTTCTTCATCGACCCCTACGGCGACGTCATGCCCTGCAACGGCACCAAGGAGAAGCTCGTTATGGGCAACCTTAACGACGAGTCTTGGGATGAGCTGTGGGAGAGCGCCCAGGCCGAGAAAGTGCGCGGCTGCGTGCGCCACTGCGACCGCAACTGCTGGATGATTGGCTCCGTGTCTCCTGCCATGCACAAGTACATCTGGAAACCCGCGTCGTGGGTGCTGGCGCACAAGCTCAAGCCCGGCAAGAAGTTCGACATGCACGAGCTCCCCATCGTGCGCGACTACGAGTCGGGCAAGGTGACGAAGGAGGAGCTGGACGCTCTTTCCACCTGCGACATGCACGCCGCGATCAACGACGGCCTTTCCGACGCAAGCCGAGCCGACGCGCACGTGTACGAGACTGAGGAGGCGCTGTAGTGCAGCCGGGTGGAAAAATCGAATGCAAAAATTCAGAAATAGCGGTTGCTCGATATCAATCGGAGGAAACACGTGAAAGTATCCTGCATAACCAGGCACGCAATCTCTAATTATGGCTCCCTGCTCCAGGCATATGCGACACAACGAGCGGTAGAGAGCTTGGGGCATGAGTTCGAGATTATGGACTATGTACCTGCTTGTGAGGACGTATCCCAGCAGGTGAGGACGCTTCTTTCGACAAAGCCGTCCTGGAACGGGAACCCGTTGAAGAAGTCTGTCTACAGACTTCTGATGGAGCCTGAGACAAGGGTGGCGGGCAAGCGGTTTGCGCGTGAGCGTTCCCAGCTGCTTAAGATGAGCCCTCACTATGCATCCCTGGAGGAGCTGAAGGCTAATCCGCCCAAGGCCGATGTCTATATGACTGGAAGCGATCAGGTGTGGGGTCCCATCAGCTCGGGCGCATACGACCTGTCATACGCGCTTGAGTTTGCTCCCGAGGGCGCAAGGCGCATCTCATATGCGGCAAGCTTTGGTAAGAAGAATATCCCGGATAGCGTGCGCCCCAGGTTTCTCGAGGACCTTCGAGCATATGAGGCCGTGTTCGTACGCGAGGATGCCGCGCGCGAGCAGCTTGCCTCGTGGGGCATAGAGGCCGGACAGGTTGTCGATCCCACGCTGCTGCTTGATGGCGAGGCGTGGAGAAGGATGGCGGCACCTGCCCCGAAGGGCGAATACATCCTCGTCTACCAGATTCACAGCGACCCGACGGTGGGGCAGTACGCCGTGAAGGTTGCCAAAAAGCTTGGCTTGCCCCTGATACGGATCTCCGCAAGCCTGCACCAGGCCTCACGCGAGGGCAAGTTCAAGTGGCTGCCGACGCTTGCTGAGTTTCTGTCGTATGTCGACAACGCAGCATGCCTAGTCACGGACTCGTTCCACGGTACGGCTTTTGCCATAAATCTCAATACGCCGCTGGTAGAAGTGCTGCCCAAGAACGGAACCTCGAGCAGGAACGTGAGTATTCTGCGACTCACGGACCTCACGGACAGAGTGCTTCAGAATCTAGATGATGTCGAGTTAGCATCCAAGCAGATTGACTTTGGTCGGGTCAACGACGTGATGGGTGCGGAGAGGGAGAAGTCCCTAGCGCAGCTCAAGAGCATGATTGAGGAGTAGGGCATTGTCAAACGTTGGCACTAGGACGGTATGCAAGAAGGATATGTGCGCTGGCTGTATGGCCTGCGTCGATTCATGCCGACATGGAGCGATTGCCATTGAGGATACGATTGAGGCGTATAACGCCCGTATTGATCCTACAAGGTGCGTGGGATGTGGACTGTGCGAGAAAACGTGTCCCCAGATGGTATCCCCATCTTCGTTGCGTCCTCTCGAGTGGCTACAGGGGTGGGCGAAAGATACATCGCTCAGAATGTCATCTTCGTCCGGGGGTCTGGCTACGGCCATCTCGGAGGCGTTTGTGGCGTCAAATGGATTAGTGTGTTCATGTGCACAGGAGGGCGGTGAGTTCCGGTTCCACCTCACTTCTGATGCGGATTACTTGAGGAGGGCCCAAGGCTCCAAATACGTCAAAAGCAATCCGCTTGGTGCGTACCGCGAGGTTAGGGAGGCCCTGCAAGGTGGTCAAAGGGTTCTCTTTATCGGTCTTCCTTGTCAGGTTGCTGCGATGCGTAACTTCGTTGGAAGCCGTTTAGCCGATTCCCTTTACACCATCGACCTTATCTGTCATGGTTCACCGTCCCCCAAGGTCCTGAGCCGATTCTTGGAAGAGACAGGTAACAACCTGTCTAATGAGCTGATACTGGACTTTCGAAAGAAAGTCCAGTTTCAGCTCCGCTATCGCGGAGCTGAAACTGTGGGTAGGACGGGTGTCCGCGATCGCTACTCGATTGCTTTCCTCTCGGGTTTACCGTATACGGAAGGCTGCTACTCCTGCCGCTACGCCAAGGGTGATCGTGTCTCCGATATTACGCTTGGCGATTCATGGGGTAGCGAGCTTTCTGATGAGGTCGCGAACGGGATATCCCTCGCACTTGTGCAGACAGACAAGGGTCGAGAACTGTTAGAAATGACGGACCTTGAGCTTTTGCCGGTTGATCCTGGTCTAGCTGTGGCCAACAATGAACAGCTTCAACGTCCTTCGACGAAGCCTATAGAAAGAAATACCTTTATGGACGGCTTTCGTAACGGGGTACGGGTTAACCGACTCGTTCTCAGGGCGAGGCCAAAAGACTGCGCCAAGTACTTGGTCAAGGATATACTGCTTGCACTGGGTTTGCTCAGGGGTTAACACATCGAGAGCGTTTGCTTTAGGCATTAATGATAAGGTAATCCATATGTTGAGTAATTCCAAGGTGCCAAAGTGCGTCGTATTAATGGCGTCATACAACGGCATCCCATTTATTTCAGAACAAATTGACAGCATTCTCTCGCAGGCTGAAGTTGACGTACGTCTTTTTGTCCGTGATGACGGGTCATCTGATGGTACTCGTGATCTTCTGCAGCGCTATGCAGATGAGGGCAGCCTGACTTTGTTAACAGGAGAAAACCTAGGACCTGCTTTAGGGTTTTTGACGTTGTTGCGGAATGCTCCCGAAGCTGATTACTATGCGTTTTCCGACCAAGATGATATTTGGGATAGCGATAAACTGATAACTGCGATTAAACAGCTTAAGAAGCAGGAGAATTTGGCTCTTTATCATTGCAATTCAAGACTTGTAGATTCAGCTGGTAATGAGATGGGCCGGTTAACCTATGGGCAACAAAGGTGCATATCTTATCGAGATAACGACCCTCTCAACCAGCTTTGCATTGGGTCACCTATGGGATGTACGCAAGTATTTGATAGGCGTATTTGGGAAGTTGTTTGCTTGCATGAGCTGCCCCATCCCGTCATCATGCATGATAAGCTGATAGCTAATCTATGCGTGCTGCTGGGTTATCGGATTGTTTTCGATGCTTCTCCTCATATGGGATATCGCCAGCATGGTCGTAATGTGGTCGGTGTGAGTACTGATTTACCATCTAAAGTGATTGAGAAAATCAATAGTTTTTGTCATCCGCGAGAGATTACTCTTGCAAAGCAAGTTACTGGACTTCTTTCAACTTATTCCGACTGCATTCTTCCTCCAGAGCGTGCTCTTGGAGAGTTGGTATCGAAAATGGACGCTTCTTTCATGGCTAGGTGCAGGGTTTCTTTCTCTTCGAGGCTGAATTTCGGCAGTCTACAAGAGGGCCTTTTCAATAGATCTCTCCTCTTGTTTGGGAAGCGATGATATGAGTAAAAGCATCCCCAAACCGCACAATAGTGGGTACGTCCTAGCGCTTGCCTTTTGCGACTATCTCAAGGACAAGACCGGCACCCCAAAGGCTATTATGGCGAGTCAGCAGGCCATGGCGTCGCACGGCATAAGTTACGTCTATCTCCACTCGGTTAAGAAGACCCTGTTCAGGGACGACCAGATGCTATTTTGCGAATTCGGGGTTACGGTCGACGGGGTGGAGGCTGGTGTTTTCAGTATTGCCCAGGTGTGCGAGGCCCTTTGCAGCTGGCAAAAAAGCGGCTTCAGCCTTCTTGAGCTTCATATCCACCACCTTCTGTACGTGAGCCTTGAGAAAGTCTCCGAACTGCTAAAAGTTACAGGCAAAACACCGGTCAGGGCCTTTCTCCACGACTATTACCTGTGTTGTACAAGCTATAACCTCCAAAATAGGAGCGGCTTTTGTGACAGCTCAAGGCTCGGCGACGCTCCCTGCGAGAAATGCCCCCACTTCAGTAACAGCCTTCGTGTGGAGTCGAAGATCCAAGGGCTGTTTGACTCCATCAAAAATCTCCGTTTTGTTGCACCTTCGACCTATACGAAGAATCGGTTTCTCTCATTCAGGCCCCAATACGAGGGCCTTGTTGATGTAATACCGCACCAAAAGCTGCTTGGAGAGTATCTGGGCAACAGACGTCCTCTGAACGCAGGGGAGCGCATCAGGGTTGCCTTTCTGGGGATGCCGAGGAAGACAAAGGGCTGGGAGACCTGGCTTCGCCTCGTATCTGCGGTCGATGAACAAGAGTACGAGTTCTTCGTCTTCAACAGCTCGAACGATATGTATCCAGGGATGAACAAGCGGTTTGTCGAATTTGATGAGAAGCACCCAAATGCCATGACCGACTCTCTCAGGGAGTGCGAGATTGCCATCGTTGTCATGTGGCCATCTTGTCCAGAGACCTATAGCTACACCTGTATGGAATCTTACTCCGCAAACGCTTATACGATTTCGAGTGCATGTGCAGGCAATGTCGCCGACTTTGTCGTTGAGCATGGGTCCGGTTTGGTGCTGAATAACGAGGAGGAGCTAATCGGGCTGTTTAGGGATAAGAGCCGGCTTATCAGGGAGGTCAATCGTTTCAGGAGCGGAAAGCCTGGTCCGCTCGATCTTGTCGATTCAGATGAGATCGTAGACCTGCTTCCATGCTCCTCGGTAGGTCTCAACACGGGAGTTCACATGCACACGAGGCTGATTGAACGTGTGCTGCTGGAGGTACTCAATGCAAGATCATAGGCATGCGAGGCTCGTTATAAATAAAGCGGAGGAGTGGGCTGGTCGAAGAGGTCGTTGGTATCTCCCTAATAAGCAAGGCGTTCTAACCGTTTGCATGGGTGACCTGGCGGATGCGACGATCGTTATAGGTATCTTGGCGCAGGTTTTCTTCCTTGAGTACTATGGTCTGGGGCGATACCTCAACTGGGTAATTACCGGCATGATTTGCGTGAGGGCGCTCTTCTCCGGATGGAAATATAGCGGTAGAGCGCTACTACTTGGGCTGATTACCGTTGCAGGGTGGCTGTCTGGTGCCCTCTTGGGTGGCAATATGGAAACGTTTAGGGCGAATATTTTGCTGCTCCTCTACCCGTTTGTCTATACGCTTTACTTCTTTCTTTTGATCACTAACAAGAGGGATTTTCTTCTTGGACTCTTTGATGCAGGTTTTCCGGTCTTCAACGCCATATTGCTTCTCAATATGGCGATCATGTTTATCCAGTACTCTACCCATGGGATGATCGCTGCGACAACGAACGACATCAGTTACTTCGAGGACAATATCTCCGGCCTGTTCTCTTATGCGTCCGTCCATGCGGTGGCCCTTTACACTTCATTCGTCGTGCTCTACAACTTCGTCTGGATTAGGAGGCTTCGGGGTCCTCTCTGGCCATCCCTTGCCATCGCTTACAACGTCTGCCTTATCGTCCTGTCCTTCTATCTTGCGACACTCAACGATAATAAGGCGCTCTTCATAATCCTTCCTCTCGTTTTAGTGATGTTCTGGCTTATTTCAGTCATGAGAGGAGAAGCGGATGTTTCGGGTCCCTTCTTTTGGCTTGTCGCCTTGTATTTTATCCTGACAATTGCATACGCCTTGGTGCCTGCGTTCCAGATCCTCGTGGATACGCAAGTGTTTGGTCTGTTCGATATGGTTGGCAGTTCAGCTTCCGTCGGTACTGCTGCCGACGGCAGTAACGAGAGGATTGCTATCATCGGCTTCGCTCTCTTGAGACCGGCTACATGGAGTCTCGGAGAGGGTCTTGGAGCCTCAAGCTTCTACGCGTCCGGGTTCATGTCGTTTAACCACTTTGGTCAAGCGGATATGGGGTCTTTCTTGATTCTCATGGGGGTTTGGGAGACGGCAGCGTATGTAGCGTTTTTCCACTCCGTGGTTAGTGAGTTTATGGAGCAGGAAAAAGGATCTAATGGCCGGATTGTTCGTTTGCTCCTTTTGCTAACAATTCTTATTACCTTTCTGTATACGCAGTGCTTTACAAGGGTGAACTGCTGCTTGTGCCTACTGCTGCTCTGTGGAGCGCTGGCTTGGTCGTGGAATTCCTCGGCTGCAGACTATTTGATTATTGATAGAGACGAAGAACAGGTTTGAACATGAAAATAGGCATTTCCACATTTACGCATGGGGACAACTATGGGCAGAGGCTCCAGAACCTTGCTGTCCAAGAAACTCTCAAACTCTCGGGTGCAGATGTCCTTACGTTCAGACAGAAGGACTCGAGATCTGCCAAATACAAGCTCAAGTCTTTGGCTTCGCTCATTCCAAAGGGGCTTGCCGTTGCCCACATCCAGAGGCATCGTTCGTTTGAGGATTTCAATTCCCGTAACATTTCCTTTAGCCGGGAGGTTATATCTGATTCCAACCCTCCACGTGACATTAAATCCTATGACTTTTTCGTTGCTGGGAGCGACCAAGTTTGGTCTCCGTATTCCCCTGACGCTAACTCCACTATGTTTCTCACGTTTTCGCCAAGAGAAAAGCGCATTGCTTTTTCGCCAAGCTTGGCAGCTCCGACGATTCCCGAGGAGAAGCGTGAGCTGTTCCACGGCTATTTCGACGGGTTTGATAGGCTGTCCGTTCGTGAGCAGAAGAGCGCCGAGCTTATAAACAGTCTGTACGGCTTAAAGGCCGAGGTGTTGATTGACCCAACACTGATGTTTGACGGCTCCTGGTGGGAAAGGTATGAAAAAGAGCCGCACTGCGGGCTTCCAAATGATTATGTATTGACGTACTTCCTCGGGAGTGCAGCTTACGAAGAGAGGGTTGCCGAAATCTGTGATTCACTTAGCTGCAAGAGGGTCGATTTACTAGGGGATGCGCGCTACTACGCCCTCGGGCCTTCAGAGTTCCTCTATGCCGTCCGTCACGCAAAGCTTGTAGCGACAGATTCATATCACGGATCAATTTTCTCGATCTTGTTCGGGAAGCCGCTGATTTATTGCCCTCGTGAGTCCACTGGTCCAGACATGAGCAGCCGATTCGACACGCTAGCCAGCGAGCTGGGTGTTTCTTTCGTTGAGCGGTCAATTCTTTCCGTATGTAATTCGGAACTGCTCGAGAGTGACTATTCAAAGGCGTATGACAGGTTGGCAGCTCAGAGGAAGATCGTTGTTGAATTCCTCGATAGATGTGGATTGAGCATTCCCTCGGAGGCCGCCCGTGGCTAGCCAGCGTAAGGCGGGCGCCCTCCTCGGCTACGCCAACATCCTCGCAAAGAACCTCGTCAACCTCGTCTACACGCCGATGCTACTGTCCTACGTGGGGCAGGCGGACTACGGCGTCTTCCAGAGCTCGAACTCCTTTGTCTTCTCGCTGACGCTCCTGTCCTTCGGCTTCTCCGAGGCCTACGTGCGCTTCTACACGCAGACGGTGGCGCACGGCGGCGAGCGCGACATCCGGCACCTGAACGGCATGTACCTCACGCTTTACGTCGCCGTCACAGCCGCGGCGGTCGCCCTCGGCATGGGCTTCTCCGCAAACGCCGGCGCGGTGTTCTCGGCCGGGTTCACCGAGGCGCAGGTCTCGCTCGCCCGGGAGCTGCTCGCCATCATGACGCTCAACGTCGCCTCGACGTTGTTCACCGTCGTGTTCAATTCCTACATCACGGCGCACGAGCGCTTCGTCTACCAGCAGACCAGGCAGCTCGTCACCACGCTTGCGACGCCGCTGTGCGCCTGGGCCCTGCTGGCCGCCGGTATGGGGCCCGTGGGCGTTGCCCTAGCACAGCTCGCGGTGAACCTCGTCCTGCTCGCCCTCAACGCGCGCTACGCCATCGTCGTGCTGGGCATGCGCTTCGAGCTCAGGGGTGCCGACTGGGGCGTCATGCGCGGCATCGCCGCCTTCAGTGCCTGGATCTTCGGTAACCAGGTCTGCGAGATGGTCAATCAGAGCGTGCCCAACATCATGCTGGGGGCCATCTCGGGCGCGACTGCGGTATCTCTGTTCGCGGTGGCCGTGAACATCCGCCAGGTCTTCTACTCGCTCTCCACCACGATGTCGAACGTCTTCATTCCGAAGGTCAACCGCATCGTCGCCACCTCGGACGACAACGCCGAGCTCACTCGCCTTATGACGCGCGTGGGCCGCTACCAGATGGTACTGTTTTGCTGGGTGTACGGAGGTTTCGCTATTCTCGGGAAGTTTTTCGTGACGAGGTGGGCGGGCCCGGGCTTCGCCGAGGCCTACTGGCTCGTGCTCGCCATGACGCTACCCGTCATGGTGCCCCTCTGTCAGAACGTCGGCATCGAGATCCAGAGGGCCAAGAACATGCACCACGCCAGGAGTCTCGTCTACCTTGCGATGGCGGTCGGGAACGTTGCCTTCACCGCCGCGGCCGCCCCGGCGCTGGGGCCGTGGGCCCCCGCGATCGCCTATGTCGTCAGCATCGTGCTCGGCAACGGACTGTGGATGAACTGGTACTACCAGAAGCGGGTCGGTCTCGACATGCTCTTTTTCTGGAAGCGGAACCTGCCGGTGCTGCTCGCCTGGGCTGCCGTCACCGTCGCCTGCCTCGCTGGCACGGCGGTCCTGCCCGTCAACGGATGGCCCGCGTTCCTCGAGTGGGGCGCCGTTTACAGCGCGCTTTTCGCCATAGCCCTTTGGCTCGCCGTCCTAACGAAGGACGAACGTATCGCAGTCGTCTCTCGTCTCCCGTTCCTTAGATAGGGTCCATCATGAATGATTCCGAGAAATCCCCGAGGGTCGTCTCGCTTGGCGACCGTTGCTGCGGCTGCGGCGCGTGCGCTGCCCGCTGCCCCAAGTCATGCATCTCCATGGAACCCGATGATTGTGGCTTCCTACACCCCACCGTCGACGCCTCCGGGTGCGTAGGCTGCGGGGCGTGCGACGCCGTATGCCCGGCGCTCAACGCCCCTGGGGAGGACGGGTGCGAGTTCGCCCTCTGGGCGAAGGCTCATGACGTCGGCTTGCTCGATAGATCGTCGTCGGGCGGCGTGTTCGGTCTACTCGCCGGTGACGCTCTCTCGCGCGGCGGTGTTGTGGCGGGCGCCGCGTGGACGGACGGTTGCCGCGAGCTTCGTCACGTGCTCGTGGAGGACAGGCCGGCGCTCGGCGCCGTTATGCGCTCGAAATACGTTCAGAGCGCGGTTGGCCGCGGCGTCTTCGAGGGCGTCCGCGCTGCCCTGCGTGAAGGCAGGCCGGCGCTCTTTGCCGGTACTGCATGCCAGGTGGCTGGCATGCGCTCATACCTGGGGAAACTCGCCGACTCTGACCTCTTCCTCGGCGTCGACGTCATCTGCCACGGTGTTCCGTCTCCAGAGCTCTGGTCGCGCTGGGTCGACTACCGTGGTGAGGCCTTCGGGTCGGACGTCTGCGACGTCAATATGCGGAGTAAGACAACCGGATGGTTGTCTTACTCCGCTATGTACAAGCACATAGCGGAGAAAGACAACACCGGGGACACCGAGTCCCAGATATTCGGCAAAGACTGGTACATGAAAGCGTTTCTGGCCAATGCGAGCCTTCGTTCGTCCTGTCTGGCATGTCCAGCAAAGCGCTCCAGCGGCGCCGATATCACGCTCGGTGATTTCTGGGGGTTCCAGAATACCCATCCCGAGGTCGACAACTCCAAGGGCGTATCTGCCGTCCTATGCAATACCGAGAAGGGCGTGCGGGCATTCGAGGCTATTTCTGGGCTTACTGCAAACGGTCCGGCGACGCTTGATGGGGTAATCGCGGGCAACCCTAGCCTCGTCCATTCTGTCACGCCTTATCCAAAGCGCGACGAGTTCTTGAACGACGTGTCTGCCGGGCTTTCCATCCCAGATCTCATGGACAAGTGGGATTTCCGTCCCACTCTCTGGCAGCGTGTCCGCGGCAAGCTTGGTGGTATTAAACGACGACTAAAGAGACTCGTTGGAAGGAGAGCCTAGATGGCCAAGGATCGCTACCTTCAAGCTCTTCGTGGGCTTGCGATTTCCGCAGTGGTGCTTATCCACTGTCTTCCTCAATGTGCCGCGTCGGTCGCCATTCGCCCATTCCTCAACTTTTCTGTTGCGTTGTTCTTGTTTTTATCCGGTGTTCTTACCGACGAGCGCAAATTTAATGCGGGGGGGTCTTCGACGCCGCATTAGCAAGGTTGCCGGACCTTATGCGTTCTGGAGCGTTATCTATCTTGCGGCGTTTCCCGCCCTTCATGGGCGTCTGGGTTTCTGGCGTTCGCCGTGGGCTCCGTATCGGCTCAGATGTACTATCTATTGGTCTATTCACAGCTTGTGCTGCTTACTCCGGTACTGTTCAGGCTCCTTTCACGGTATAGGTTCTTTGTCTATTGTGTGACACCGGCTTGCTTGCTTCTAAGGGAGCTCGCTGCCGTTGCCGGTATCGCATTGCCTCTAATACAGGTTTTCTGCCCCATGTGGCTCATCTTTTATGTTTTCGGTCTCGACTGGAGGCGTTGGGCTGCGCTCATTGAAGGACGAACCACTCAGCTTGTTGCAGTGCTCTTTATATTTTTAATAATTCAGGAGGTCACAGGCTTCTGGTGGTATTTGACTGGCGATTTCAATATGGCCACAACTCAGCTTAAGCTCGGTTCTGCCGCGACCTCTTTAGCTGTGATCGCGCTTCTTATGGCGGTTCCGGGATCATTCAAGTCGCGATTATCTTCTACTTTGCTTGTTGACCTTGGGAACGCCTCTTTTGGAATCTACCTCTGCCATATACTTGTTCTCAAGGCCGTTTGGAAACTGCTTGGATTATTCGTCATTCCACTTGGTGTTTCGACATTTGCTGTTTGGGCGCTAACTCTTGCCGGATCTTATTCGCTTGTATCACTTTGCGGTCGTTATTTGCCCGAACGAATTCACATCATTGTGGGATTATAAATTGATTTTCGATACTGGCGCTTTTCATAGCGTTGAAGCAAAGTGAGTCCATTACCAACATTTGGCACGCGATCATCGGTGAAGATACCGGACTTCCTGTTTTCGAACGAGAAGATGACTTTTTACTCAAAATGGCTGATTGGATTAACCAACCTGAAATAACCGGAATCAATCTCCCTTGGTCGAGCATCGAAAAATGGAAGGGGCAATTCAGGTAGCCATATTCCGCAGTCATTACCTTGCCTATTTCGTTAAGAATGAGGGGGTTTAGCAAAATAGGATACCCAAGTCTTATTTATCACTCGATCTAAAGCGCATTTCGATTGTAGAGGACAGATTAAATGAAAGGCATCATCCTCGCGGGCGGGTCCGGCACGCGACTGTACCCGCTCACTCTCGTGACCTCCAAGCAGCTGCTGCCGGTCTACGACAAGCCCATGATCTACTACCCGCTGTCCACCCTCATGCTGGCGGGCATCCGTGACATCCTGGTCATCTCCACGCCGACGGACCTGCCCAACTTCGAGCGCCTGCTCGGGGACGGCTCGCGCTACGGCGTGAACCTCTCCTACGCCGAGCAGCCGAGCCCCGACGGCCTGGCGCAGGCCTTCACCATCGGCGAGGAGTTCATCGGCGGCGAGCCCTGCGCGCTCGTGCTGGGCGACAACATCTTCTACGGCAACGGCCTGTCGCGCCACCTGACGCGCGCCGTCCAGAACGCCGAGTCGGGCCGCGCCACGGTCTTCGGCTACCACGTGGACGACCCCGAGCGCTTCGGCGTCGTGGAGTTCGACGGCGAGGGGAGGGCCGTCTCCATCGAGGAGAAGCCCGCCGAGCCCAAGAGCTCCTACGCCGTCACCGGCCTGTACTTCTACCCGGGCGACGTCGCCGCCAAGGCGCATAGGGTCGAGCCCTCCGCGCGCGGCGAGCTGGAGATCACCACGCTTAACCAGATGTACCTGGAGGAGGGGACGCTGTCCGTGGTCACCCTCGGCCGCGGCTACGCGTGGCTGGACACCGGCACCATGGAGAGCCTGCACGAGGCCGCGGAGTTCGTCCGCGCCGTGGAGCACTCCCAGGACCTGCCGGTCTCGGTCCCCGAGGAGATCGCCTGGGAGAACGGCTGGATCACGACCGCCGAGCTGGTGGAGGCCGCCAAGGCCTACGGCAAGTCGGTCTACGGGCAGCACCTGAAGAAGGTCGCCGCCGGCGAGATCGTCAACAGCCCGCGCGAGTACTAGGAACTGAGGAGACATCAACATGGCAGAGGAGACCTTCTCCCCGAAGAACATCATCGTCACGGGCGGCTGCGGATTCATCGGCAGCAACTTCGTGCACTACGTGGTGAAGAACCACCCCGAGGTACACGTCACCGTCCTGGACAAGCTGACCTACGCCGGCAACCCCGAGAACATCGCGGGCCTGCCCTCCGACCGCGTGGAGCTCGTCGTGGGCGACATCTGCGACGCCGGGCTGCTGGACAGGATCGTCCCGGGCCACGACGCCATCGTGCACTACGCCGCAGAGAGCCACAACGACAACTCCATCGCCGACCCCGAGCCGTTCCTGCGCACCAACGTGGAGGGCACCTTCCGCCTGCTGGAGGCCGTCCGCAAGTACGGCATCCGCTACCACCACGTCTCCACCGACGAGGTCTACGGCGACCTGGCGCTCGACGACCCGGCCAAGTTCACCGAGGAGACGCCGTATAAGCCCTCTTCGCCGTACAGCTCCACCAAGGCGTCTTCCGACATGCTCGTGCGCGCCTGGACCCGCACCTACGGCCTGCGCACCACGATCTCCAACTGCTCCAACAACTACGGCCCCTACCAGCACGTGGAGAAGTTCATCCCCAGGCAGATCACGAACATCGTCGACGGCGTCCGCCCCAAGCTCTACGGCAAGGGCGAGAACGTCCGCGACTGGATCCACACCGAGGACCACTCCTCGGCCGTCTGGGACATCCTCACCAAGGGCCGCATGGGGGAGACCTACCTCATCGGAGCCAATGGCGAGAAGAACAACATCACGGTGCTCCGCATGATCCTCACGGCCATGGGCCGCGACCCCGAGGACTTCGACTGGGTCGCCGACCGCCCCGGCCACGACCGCCGCTACGCCATCGACTCGACCAAGCTGCAGCGCGAGCTGGGCTGGAGGCCGGCCCACACCGACTTCGCCGAGGGCCTGAAGGCCACCATCGACTGGTACGTGGCCAACGAGTCCTGGTGGCGCCCGGCCAAGGAGGCCACCGAGGCGCGCTACCGCGCACAGGGCCAGTAGGAGGGGAGAGACATGGCAGACATCGCGTTCGAAAAGGATCTCTCCG
Source organism: uncultured Collinsella sp. (assembly GCA_958407465.1). Taxonomy (GTDB): domain Bacteria; phylum Actinomycetota; class Coriobacteriia; order Coriobacteriales; family Coriobacteriaceae; genus Collinsella. Next base: position 30,325 of record CATYIV010000008.1, read on the forward strand.
TCGCCGAGACCGGCATCGAGGGCCTCAAGGTCGTCGACCTCGCCGTCCACGGCGACTCGCGCGGCTGGTTCAAGGAGAACTGGCAGCGCGCCAAGATGACCGCCCTGGGCATCCCCGACCTCAGGGTCGTCCAGAACAACATCTCCTATAACGACAGCCGCGGCGTCACCCGCGGCATCCACGCCGAGCCCTGGGACAAGTTCATCTCCGTGGCCCGCGGCTCGGTCTTCGGCGCCTGGGTCGACCTGCGCGAGGGAAGCGAGACCTTCGGCAAGGTGTTCACGACCGTTCTGGATCCCAGCAAGGCCATCTACGTCCCGCGCGGCGTGGGCAACTCCTTCCAGGCCCTGGAGGACGGCACCGCCTACACCTACCTGGTGGACGCCCACTGGTCGCTGGAGCTCAAGAAGACGTACACGTTCGTGAACCTCGCCGACCCCGAGCTCGCCATCGAGTGGCCGATCCCGCTCGACGAGGCCACCGTCTCCGAGGCCGACCTCAACCACCCGATGCTCAGGGACGTCGTCCCCATGGCGCCGAAGCGCACCCTCGTCACCGGCTGCAACGGCCAGCTGGGCCGCGCGGTGCGCGCGCTGGCGGAGGAGCGCGGCGTCGCCAAGGACTTCGACTTCTGCGACATCGACACCTTCGACATGTCCGACCCGGCGGCCTACGCGCAGTACGACTGGTCGCTCTACGGCGCCGTCATCAACTGCGGCGCCTACACGGCCGTGGATAAAGCAGAGACCCCCGAGGGACGAACCATCGCCTGGAAGGCCAACGCGACCGGCCCGGCCCTGCTCGCCCGCACCTGCGCCGAGCACGGGATTACGCTCGTCCACGTGTCCTCCGACTACGTCTTCGACGGCACCGCCGAGGTGCACGACGAGGAGGAGCCCCTCAGCCCGCTGTCCGTCTACGGCCAGACCAAGGCCGCCGGCGACATCGCCGTGGCCGGCTGCCCGCGCCACTACATCATGCGCTCCAGCTGGGTCATCGGCGAGGGGCACAACTTCGTCAAGACCATGAAGGCGCTCTCAGACCGCGTCGCCGACCCGGACGACAATCTGGACAAGGTCACCGTCGTGGACGACCAGCTGGGCCGCCTGACCTTCACGCGCGACATGGCCGCCGCCATCTTCCACGTGCTGGACGCTAAGGCCCCCTACGGCACCTACGGCTGCACCGGCTCGGGCGCCGTGAGGAGCTGGGCCGACATCGCCCGCGCCGTCTTCGAGGCTGCCAACGGCAACGGGGACAAAGTGGTCCCGGTCAGCACCGCCGACTACTACGCCAGCGCCGCAGGCCCCATCGCCCCGCGCCCGGTCCACTCCGCGCTCGACCTGTCCAAGCTGGAGTCGGCAGGCTTCCACATGCCCGACTGGGAGGAAGAGCTGGGGGAGTACCTCAAGACACTCTAGTCGCCCTTGAATATGCGAGAGTCAAGTCCGCTGTTCCTTAACGGCGGCCTTTCTTGTGACTAGCGTATAGCTCTGTGCCGGTAAGAGCGGCAGCGGTCGCCAGGCTAATTGCGAGCCCTGCAGATGCTTCCAGACCCGGCGGCGATTCGATTCGCCGCCGGGCCTGTTGCGTTTTGGGGCTCTGTCGCCGCGTCTTAGCCTATTCCGGCTTCGGCTGCGCGGCGCGGGTATCGCAGAAGACGTGCAGGCAGCGCTTGCAGCCCGGCGTCATCCCGGCTAGTTCAAGGTTGGATAAATGCTTTTCGTGTCCCGCCACGCTTTCCAATGTGGCGGGACTTTTTGATTGATAGAGCAACTTTGGTAGAGGCCCCGTTCTTACTGAATGCTTCGAAGGCAAGAAGAGCTTCCCAGTAGCCATTTCTACTACCGATGAAAGGCATAGAATTTTTTACTTAATCTGAATGTGGGATAATTCGACGAAAGGATAGGGTTACGGAGCCGCCATGGACCAGAAATTACAAGCGATGATCGAAGAGCTGCAAGGCGTATGCGGTAAACCCGCCCATGAAGAGGTTCAGAAGATCCAAAGGTGTCTGCCCGTCCCCAACGACCACGTCATTCTCTGGGCAGACATGATCTCATATGGAGGATACCCTGCCGGAATCGCCCTCACCGATCGCGCATTCATATCCAAAGCCCCCAAGAAAGATGTGAAGGCCGCCAACAAAGAAGCCAAAGCAAAAGCGAAGGAAACCGGTGAGAAGGCCCATAAGCTTAATGCTATCTACCGCATCATCCCATGGGATTTCTTCGATCCCGAGGATTACGACATCCTGGAGCGCAAGGATAAAGGAAATCGAAGATATGCGCTCAAAGGCAAAGACGAGACCCTCGCTGTATTCGAGAGCAAAGCTATGTACGAAGCGTTCAGAGAGTACCGCTCCGATGCGATAAGGCAAAGAAAAGAAGCGGAGGAATTGGCCGAGAGGTCGACGATCAGCGCCCTGAACTCCTTCAGCGTCGGGGGCATTATGTTCAATGCAGCCTATGGCGCAGGACAGACGAAGACGGGCCATGGAATCTACGCGGAGGAAGCCGGCGCGAAGCTTGATTGGATTCACGGCGAGAAGTCAACGGTAGTCGGAAGAGATAACGCCAAGAACGGACCCGACAAAATTGTTGGGGCATCCCCGGTGCAGTGCAAGTTCTGCAAAACGGCATACCAAACCGTAGAAGCCTGCTTCAAGAAAACGCCAGCTGGCGCCAAGGAATTCAGATACTATGATCTCAACGACAACCCGATGAAGATTGAAGTTCCGAAGGACCAGTACGCGGATGCTGTCGCCTATATGAAAACGCGTATCGAGCAAGGAACCGTTAAAGGCGTCAACGATCCGGAGGCGGCGCTTGATATCATCCGCAAGAGCAACCTTTCATACCAGCAGGTTCGCAACCTTGCCAAGCCGGGAACAGTGGAATCGCTCGTCTACGACTTCGCCGAGTCCTCGATAACATGCACTTCCGCCCTGGACATTTCCGCCGTCTGCGCATTTGCCCAAGCACTGTGGAGCACCCGAAGTCCAAAAGAGGCGGCAAAGTACGCAATCGTTACGGGCATCAGGGTCTACGGGCTCAGCTTCGCCGGAAGCGTCATTGCCTCCCAGCTGTCCAGGACCAGCTTGATGAACGCAATAAACCCATTGGCTACGCGTATCACCAAGAGGATAGGATCCAAAGCGGCGCAGGAAATAGTAAACGCATTTCGGGCGATGGCAGGGAAGAAGGCCATATACGGCGCCGCGGCACAGAAGAGCTTCGCGAAGTTTCTTGGATCGAACCTAATTACCCAGGGGGCTATGTTCGTGGTCTTTACCGTACCGGATACGTACGGGCTGATTGAAGGAAGGCTGTCAGGGGCTCAGTATACGAAGAACATAACGTCCCTGCTCGTGTCGTTCGGAAGCACGATTGCCGGGACGGCGGCGACAGGCGCTATCGCGGGGAAAAAGCTCACCGACAAAGTCGGCAAAAAAGCAGTGCAGGTCATCGGGATGAGCGGAGGCCTGCTGATAGGGGGCATCGCGGGGGCGGCGACAAAGGCCGTCGGAGACATAATCCGAGAGGACGACGCGCTATGGACGACTCGAATGTTCAACGCTATCTTCGTCAATATGGAAATAGAGTATCTCCTAACTGCAGAAGAGCAGGATGCTGTCATATCCCAACTTGACTCCGATAAAAAGAGCCTGAGAAAGCTCCAAGAAAAACTAGTGAGCTCGAAAGAGCAGGAGAAGGAAATCAGAGATTACCTGCAGCCTCTATTTGAAAAAGCCATGAGATCTCGCAAGAGGGTCACGGAGCGCGATATGAAAACGCTGACTGAAAACTTGGTCGAAATACTAAAAGAGGGGGATAGAGAAATTGAAGTGTGATTGCTGCGGCAGAAAGAAAAAACTACTAGAGGCATTCGCCTCAGTAGACAACGGAGATAAGAAGCTGACTCTCTGCGTCGATTGCAACGATCTGCTTTACAAACTGCGTGATGCCGCAAACGAAGGTGCTGCAAACGAATTTCAGAGCATTCAGCAGTCGCTGACCTCGCGAATGGAGGGTGAGGCGTCGAAGGATTTCCAAGCATGGTCAGAGAAATTCATAGCTAAGCAGCATGCAAAAATTGTTAAAAGCGGAACTGAAGCTCAAGTCGAATAGCCCACGCCGAATCAAACGGTTACCCAGTGGTGCTGTGGGGTTAACGCGTTCATAACTTGAACTGACAGTGTTTCCGTTGGAGCTCCTGTGGGCGGCAGGTTGAGAATAGATTTAAAAACCGAAGCAGTCTTCCGTTTATCTTAAAGCGCAGACTCTGCATTTGTTGACGCTGAGGCCTCACGAATCTGATGCCAATGCAGATTCGATAACTCTCCTTCAGGTAGGTTCAGGTAGGTTATATATCTCTAATCCGATACGATCGTGTGTTTCAAGATAGGATTTCGGGTACAATAGAACTGCTTTACGCATTGGCGTAAAGGTGCGTTATCGCCGTCAATAGCGCAAACGACGAAATTCCGACGTTCGCACTATTGATGCCGACGTTGCCTGCGCATAGCTGGGCAAGGGCGCTGATGATCATATCGGTTATCTCCGCATCTCCATCTAGTATGCCATAGGCAAGCATTGGAATGGGCGGCCGCATTGCGTTGGTGAACTCACTTCACCTCATGTTAGCCTGCTCGGTTTGGGTGAGCCGCTCCTATATACCGAGCAGGTTGATTAAAGGCGGTGAGCCCGTGAACGATTTCGACCCGTCTCGTATTCCAGGGTATGCGACAAAGAAGAGCTACGCGCATTTCGATTACCGTGTTGCATTCAAGGATGTCGAGGCGAGGGTTTGTGATGCAGATTTTATTCAGCGTCACGCATTTCTTCCCTTAATTGCGAATAAGCTTTGCCATGTGAGATTCAGGGACGGCAAGAAAACCCTGAAGACGAGAGATATCGCATATGCATCTCACTTGGATCACAGGATTTTTCAGTATTATGCGCTGCAATGGGGCAAGTTATATGACCGTCGTGCCTTAGAAACGGGCATCGGCGGCGTTGCTGCAGCTTATCGAAGCGGATTTCACCTCACTAATTACTCTGTTGCTGCAGATGCAATCGATGCCATTCGCAGGCAGGGGGATTCGCTAGTTATCACGGGAGACTTCACCCATTTTTTCGATAACCTCGATCATAGTTACTTACGCAAGGCCGTTAGAGGGTTCTTTAACGAGGGCATGCTTCCACCGGACCATTACCAAGTCCTGAAAAACATATTGCATTACTGCTATTGGCCTGTTGGCGATTTGGCGAGAAGGAACGGACTTTGCTGGATTGATCTTCAGCCAGACGACCCGTTCACGTTTGGCAATTCTGCGTCCAAAGTTCGATCCAAGGCGTTAAGGAGCCTTAACAGGCTACCGCGCATCTTGACACCTGCGGAGTTTACGGCTTACAAGGATTCTTCGATTGTTGTGCCCTGGAAAGAAAGGCATGATGCGAGGGGCATTCCCCAAGGACTGGCAACAAGTGGCGTGTTGGCGAATATGTATATGTTTGATACCGATGCCCAGATTAACGCGTGTGTTGCCAGCGTGAATGGCAGGTATATACGATATTGCGACGACTTCATCATTGTCGTCCCTGCCAAGGATCTCAAAACAGCAAGTAAAGCTCTTGCTTTGGCACAGGGAGTTCCTGCAGTTGAACTACAAGATGAAAAAACCAAAATCCACCGTATAAACGATGGAAAGGTCGAGCAACTTTCATTTGGTGCATTGCTCGCAGGAGAAATGGAAGTTGTGCGAACCGCGCATCATGCTGGAAATCATGTTTCGTTTTTGGGATTTGATTTTGACGGTAACGATGTTCGAATTCGCCAATCTACGGTCGGAAGGTTTTACAATAGGTTTTATCGTGCTGCTAAATCAATCGGCAGGCTGGCTGATAATCCGGACAAGCATCCGAGTAAGAAGCGCGTAAGCGCATTGTACGAGCATTACTCTCCGAAGGGGAACAGATCGAGTGACAAGCGAAGCGCTTCGGACCCAAGCCGCCATGGAAACTATCTTTCATATGTTGCAAGAGCTCAGAAGGCGTTTCCGAATGACCCCATTAGTGGTCATGTTTCCAAGATGTATAGGAAAATTAACAAGGCAACGGGTAGGGGCTGATACTGGTTTAGGCGCTGTAGGTAACAGTAAAGCTTGAGCATGGTCTAACCGCCAGCTTTCAATCGAGTTTATGCCATCATTGTTGTGGACGGGGCGGCCTCAGTTGCGGGTTGATCTATCGCAGCGAAAGAAATCTTTCGCCCTAAGTTGATGCTGGAGGGAATAATGGAGACATGCCGGTCAAAAGAACCTGCTGATCAGCTCATCGGTCATATCGATTCCTATCTCAAGGATAAGGACAATCAATATGCAATTGCACTTGAGGGAGATTGGGGGTCGGGAAAGACCCGATTCATTGAAGAGAAGCTCGCCAAGCATCTCGAAGAGGGCGAATACGACCTTGTCCGCGTTTCTATGTTCGGGATTGCTACTGCTGAAGATTTATACGAACGCATTGTGATGGCGCTCGTACACCTTAGCGATAAAGACATGAGGTCGCAAGCTGCTGCCAAAACGATAGGGGGCGCCCTCAACGGTATTTCGGGGGCTTTAATTAAAAGAACGGGATTATCCGTGAATCTCTCCGTCGGGATACAATCCGTTGCCTGCCTAATGCTCAGAAAGAAGCACTTTCTTGTATTCGATGATGTGGAGAGGCGTTCTAAAGATAGCGACGATTTGGCGCTATTCGGAACGATGAACGATCTTGTCGAAAGACTTGGGTTGAAGGTCATGCTGGTTTCAAATGCCTGGGGAGGCAGTGATGCGCAATCGATGCGAGAGTTCGATAGGGACGTACGCGAAAAACTAATTTGGAAAGTCTATCCATTCAGGCCGTGCCCGTCGGCATTGGCCGAAGAAATTCTCATGGGAGATTGTCGCCCATCGGAAGACCTTGATATACATGGTGCCATACTTGCGGGGGTTGAGGCCAGCGGATGCGTAAATGCTCGGGCAATGATTCGTGCTCATGAGCTAATCGGAAGAATTTGCAGTCTTGAGGCGGTTCAAGATACAGGAATTGCACCCCAAAATCGGTTTAACGCTCTACGGGACGCAGTCCATTTTGCTTTGTTGACCTCCATGGGGAGCGCGCCTTCCATGCCACAAAACGGAAGGCGAGAGAATTTGCTCAGTCCGGAGGCCCTGGAATACGATCGTAGCGTGTCTCTTTACGAGCAATACTCTGATTTCTCCGTGATAGGTAAAGCATTCGAACCTTCAGGCGAAGTAACAAAGGATGATCTTGAGCAAGGGTTTAAAGCGTACATTGGAAAAAGGTATCCGAATAACATCGATACCCTCGATGTTAGAGAGATCGCTGCTGAGATGAGGCACGCGTACGCTCTTGATGACGAGAAGGTGGATGTCCTCGCGAAGCGTTATTTTGCTTTAGTTTCCGGGGCACATTATTCAGTCGATTGTTTGCACGACGTGCTCGAGGTTTATTACCTGTTATCTGATCTCGAATGGGAATGTCCTTTTTCGCAAAATGACTTTATCGAATATTGCAAGAAAGTGATCGATGCTGATCCAGAAAAAGCTTCTGAGTACCTTTCTGGACCAGTATTTTGTGCAGACGAGAGGCGGGAGAGACGGGCGCTCGCTGAAGATCTCAAGCGTTATGCTTGGGCAGAGTTGAATAAAAGAATGACGAGTCAGTTGATGATATCTGAAGGAGCGCAGGGACTGACGGGCAGGGAGCTTGCTCGTCGTCTCAACGATGCTGCGAAACGCGATGTCAAAGTGTTGGTTAATGCTAGTCCGAGGGTCATTGTCAAGACATTTTGCAGAGAAGATGCGTCGAATCAAGAGGCGCTTCGTGAGTTCTTTGTGCATCTTCATAACGTTCGGAATCCGGACGGAGTGCCATCGGCGGCTTTAGTTGAATGGATACATCAGATAAAAAATGCACTGGAAGAAACGAACATTGAAACGAAAACTGGAGCGATTAGAAGGCGCTGGTTCTTGAGAAATTTGGAGGAGCTTGAGAACCGATTTAGGTAACCCGTACAGAAGTAGCACCGATACTCCGCTTGCCGTGCGCTTTAGCGCCAGCGGTCTTGGTTTGCGCTTGCACGGTGCCGGCTTGATTTCATTTGTTGCATAGATCGAAGTATGAGCCGGTCGCGCCTTCTTCGCTGTGACCATGGTCTTCTATCCGTCTCAGCTGCATGGTGAGTTCGATTGCTTTTTCGGAGTGGCAATGATACGTATGGTGTGAAACGGATGGTACGCGGATAACGAGGGGCGAAAACAACGACAGCCCCACGCTAAAGGAAAGGAGCGGAGGAACTATGCCAGAAAATAAAATACCAGGCCTCTTCACCGTCTACTACATGAATCAGCAGAAGGTGTTCGAGACGAGGATGCTCCTGGACAACAAGCTCAAGACTACAAGCTCCAAGGAAAACCAGAACGGGACGACAAAGAGAGCATCATTGAACGCCGAAGCGGAGCTCAACCCTCCCTTCCTGACGAAACTCAGGGCAAAACTCGAAGGAAGCGTCAGGCACGAAAAACAAGAGAAGATCGTGGACACCCTCGAATACGTGAACACAAATAGCCGGATGCTCGCCGACATAATGGAGCACTGCAAAGCCCCCGAAAGCGGAACAACGCTTGCAGAAGGCGACCTCGCATATATTGGCGATGTCTCGCTGAAGCTCATCAATGAGGATGAGATTCGAGGCATCATGGCGATCATGAGCGGGACCTTTGACGGAATCACCGTCCCCGATGCCGGAGACCTCGACATCGGCCACATGATGCAATCCTTCATAGGAGACGGCGCAGCCTTCAAGCTCAGAGGAAACCGCGCAAGAAGAAGAACGCCGCTGTACGCGAAGATTCCCCTCGACGGAGAAGAGATGTTCGAAAGCGGGTACACAATCGACGACCTGCTCATCGGAAAGGTCGGCATCGTCGGGATATGCAAAGGGAAAATCACCCCGGCCCAGATGAAGAGCCCCTTTGATTACTTCCAGCAGCCAGGCGACCCAAAACGCACGCCGCAGAACGACATTGTTATATGCGGAAAGAACCCGTCACCCACAGCCATGACCGTCGGCGGCAATCGGGCAGAACAGGGCTATTACATAGACATCCTTGCTGTCATTCAGGCAGTGTCCTTCGAGGCTTGATAGGCAATGCCATGCGCAAACTCGTCACATACAACAAATCCCAGTATAAAGCCCTGATCGACCAGCTCGGAGTAGACGGCTTCAAGTTGATGTCACTTCTCGAACTACACGGAAGCGACCAAATCTCCGAGCTCCTTTCCGAGAAAAAGCTCGTCGTGGACGTTTCATCATTCATGGGCTTACTATCGGGTGATCTCCAGCTGGCATCGAAATTCGAGCTCCTCGTCCACCAGCTACCCTTTGGCACCCTCTTCATCGGAGACGATAAAACCGTGAACGAAGGAGCATACCAATTGAGAACCATGTTCGACGACATAATAGACTGCGACATCGAGGTCGATGAGGGCACCCAGAAGGACAAAAGAGGAAAGAGAACACTCGTATCCCTCGACGAACTCGAATTCATGCAAGTCCTCACCACCCTCGAAAGCGAGCTCATAGGCCAGATCGAATTCAAACGCTCCTTCGAATCCCGATCGCGCAGCTTCAGGCTCTTCAATGCGCTCGGCGAGCAGCCAGTATTCTCGCTGCTCCTTCTTGGCCCTTCGGGTGTCGGGAAAACAGAAGTTGCCAAGATCCTCTGCGAGGCAATCGCGCCATGCCAGCCCCTCCCTAAGGTCAATCTCGGGAACTACAGCAGTAAGGACTCTCTCAACTCCCTGATCGGCAGCCCGAGAGGATACATGGGAAGCGAAGAAGGCGAGCTGGGAAAGAAGATCGACTCATCCGATGCCGGAATTCTCCTGGTGGACGAGTTCGAGAAAGCTGAACCCGCCGTCTGGAACTTCTTCCTCGATCTCCTCGAGACAGGATCGTTCACGGACTCCCAAGGGATGGAGCATGATCTCCGCGGGTTTATCATCGTGTTCACGACAAACTGCCCCCTCGGGAAGATCGATGAAACTTTCCCGGCGGAACTCCTCTCCCGCTTCAGTTTGATGAGCCTCTTCTCCAAGCTAAGCATAAGCGACAAAAAGCTCTTTGTCGAAAGATACGTCTCCATGTTTGCCAAGAAGTACAGGGAGACTGATCTCAAGGGTTTGCCGACATTGCCGGACGACATCGCCGACAAGGCAAAGGTGGAAATCGACATTGAAGCGACCGAAAACATCCGGATCCTCAAGAACACAACAAGATCCTGGATCAGCGAATTCGTGGAGAAGGCCCGAAAGAGCAGTTCAATCACGACGCCGTCCTCCATCATCCACACCCAAATTTAACGAATATACATTCTTATTGCATCGCATCTACATTACCAAATCCAGATTGCTTGAGATGTCATGACGCAAGTTCAGATTCACTTCGGAGTATCATGCTGTCAATTTGAAGGATGCTACCTGCTTTTAAAGAATCGAAACGGAGGTTGTAAGTCGATTCTTCCTTTCACCGACTGACAAAACGATTTACACCTAATTGTGGACTTCGCCCACGCGATTTCTCTTTGCCCCCGCATCGATCTCGCTAAACTGATAAGTGCTGCCACCAGGGCATTTTCTGGTGCACATCCTATTGGCTCCTGCGAAGATCGGAGCGGGTATGTTTGCCGCCGAGTCCCACACCAGCCGTCATCACATCGCGATCGCTGCCATGGCCTGCCTATGCGTCTTGCTGGGCGGGCCTTCCTATGCCGCGGGCGCGGAGAGCCTGTTCATCGCGGGCGCGACGTACTGCGAGCCGGGCGTTTCGGGCCCCGGTTGGGCCTGGACCGATGCCGGCCATCTGGAGCTCGACGGCTACGCGGGCGACGCCATCGGCGCCGACGGCGACCTGGTCGTGACGCTTGTGGGGCAGAACTCGGTGGTCGAGTCGCAGGCGCCCGATGCGGACATCTCGCAGTGCGGCATGGAGGTGTGGGGCGACCTGACGCTTAGCGGCACCGGGTCCCTGGCGGCATCGGGCTCGCAGTGCGCGATCCACGTCTCGCGAGCGCTCGTTGTGGACGGCTGCACCGTCGATGCCCGGGCGGACGGGGCGAACGTCACGGGCGAGGCCGTGGCCGGCGTGATCGCCAGCGACATGGCCGTGCGCGGCGGCGGGCGCGTCGTCGCCTTCGGTGCCGCGCCCGCCGCCGGCGTGTACGCTTACGGTTTGTACCTGCAGGACGCTGGCGACGGCTCGGCCGGGTGCGGGCTTTCGGTCGACGCCTCGTGGCTCGACGCGGCCGGTGCCGATGGCGGCGTTGCTTGCACGGGTGGGTCGCTCGTGTCCGCGCGGTTCGTGACGCCCGTGGGCGGGGCCTTCGGTGCCGGCGGCGTGGTGGATGCCTCCGGGGCCATGGCGCCGCATGTGGTGATCGAGCCCCTGGGCGCCACGGCGCCGGCGGGGGAGACCGACGGGCGCGAGGTGCCCGGTGGCGCGGGCGAGCCGGCTGGTGGTGCCGGTCCTACCGATGAGCAGCCCGGTGCCGGGCCCGCGACGGATCCCGTCCTTAAGCCCGCGACCACGACGCCAAAGACAGCCACGACAACCAAGACGACCAAAACGACAGTGACCAAGACCGCGGCGTCCACACCATTCAAGGCCAAGACCGCCAGCGCTGCCACCGCCACTCTCCCCAAGACCGCCGACAGCAACTGGATCGCCGTCTCCTTGGCGCTATTCCTGCTGGGGACAGCGCTTTTAGGTGCCGCACGCCGCTGCTGAGGCACCCGTTTGGGCTGGAAGAGGGGAGAGGCAACCGACAAAAAGCGAGTTTTACGTTTCCCAAAGTAGGGGCACACCGGCTGACGCCGGCGCACCCCTACTGTTGAACGGACAGTTTTAATTGCTCAAGATATGGCAGCCATAGCGTGCCCCAGCTCGTTCGTAGCCTTTACTCGACGGTGCAGAAGCGCGTGCACGAAATCCTGGCATAACGCGCGAGCAGCCGCAACAAGCGCTGCCATTGGGCATGACCACGCTGCTGGCCGCGCCCCTTTGTCTAGTCCTGCTGCCCTTCGTTCTGCTGGATCTCTTCGTTGAAGCATTCATCGGCCTTTTCGTTGATTAGCCACTTTAACCAGACAGGGCACTTCTCCCAACTGTCTCCGAAGCCCCTTGAATATCAACTTCATCCGAACACCTCCCACATTCATCTGTGAGTGTACCGATGAATGTGGGAATCCGATGCCCTGAGGGCCGGATCAGCCGGTCCCGGGAGATTGGAGGACTCCACGTCTGAACCTCCCGCATCCCGTGCGGGCAAGATAAATGCCCGCAACGATCGCCGCTGCGAGCATTCTCCAGGCCGGTCACAAACCGGCAGGCTCCGACTATTTGACGTCACCGTGTAAGTGTAATACAATAATACATGACAGTAGGACACCATTAAGGAGGTAGACAATGGCAACCATCTCTATCCGAGTCAGTGATGACCTCAAGGCCAAACTCGAGGGATTGGCCCACGAATCGGGTGGCACCATCTCAGGAGTGGTCACCGAAGCCCTCGGATCAATGGTGGGTAGCCCCCGCACTGATTACCCCGAGGAGATGGCCCCGCTGACCATAGCGCCGGTCAACCGCCTCATCCTCCGCGACCAGGAGCTCATCCTTGCCGCCCTCTCGGAGGACGAGGAGGATGCCGCTTACCACAAGCGCAATGCACAGATATTCGAGAAGGGCTACGTGCGCGAGTACCCGGAGGCATTCGCCGTGCTTCGACCGGAGATTCCCAACTCACGCTGCGAGGAGCTGTACGACATCCTCGACATGTTCCGCGTCCTCAGGGCCTCATACGAGGACCTGCCTGAAGATGAGAAGGCCGAGGTGGACGAGCGCGACATCTCGCCTCAAGGCTTCGACTACAACGACATGGAGGAGGGGCGTCTCGCCGGCTACGTGAAGCACCTCTTTGCGGACAAGCGCTATGAGGAGCTCGCGGAGCCTCTGAGGAAGTACTCGGATGGCGGGAACTCGCATGGTCCCCGCCTCGAGATGTACCGCCGCATGCTTCACTGCTTCAAGCCCCTCTGGCGCAAGCATATGCTCGGCGACCGCTTCCTCGGCCTCGCCGAGATCGAGAAGGTCATCGCTGCGCAGCGCTACGACTCTGGCTACTAGGAGGGAGCAGCCGATGTCTGAAGACATCGGACGAATTCTGTAGTACATCAACGAATACATCAAGGGCTGGAGTGTCCACGGGACGGCCGGGAGCTGCCGGGGGGCCTACGGCGTGGAGGACGTGCCGCTCAGCGAGCTCGACCTGACGCCGGGGCTGATAGGGCGGGCGCACGCATAGAGGGGCGATGCCCCGCTGTCCTGGCCTGAAGGGGAAAATGTAATAGGCGGGCCGACCGTCCGGCTGAGTCTGGGAAGAGGTGCCGGGCGGAGGGCGGGGCATGGCCACCGGACCCATCGAAAAACATCTCCACCGTTCCTTCAACTGGGAAAATGCCGCCCCCGAGTCCCGGGAGGGGACTCGGGGGCGTTCGGCTGGCTGCGGAAACGGCCTATCCGATCAATGTGTTCGGCTGAGATCGGAAATCAACCCCTCTCCGAAGCCCACGGCTCGCCATTCCTCGTGGGGCTCGTGCCAGGCGGTGTCATCCCTTGGGATCATGGGTTTGGTGCCAAGCGTCTTGTTCCAGAGGCGGCCATGGTGGGCGCAGCAGTAGTTCCTCACGGTGTTGAGCGCCACGAGGCAGAACTCGGCCACCTTGGCGCTGACTCCGAGCGTGCCCGCTATTATCCCACGTGCTCGAGTTTGCCGACGGGTTCTTCTCGGTCTGCCATGAGGCCGCGCGAGATCAGCAGGTCCGCCTGTTCGTCGTAGGTGAGGAATGGCTTCTCGTACTTCGTCTCGGCTCCAAGGACTTAAAAAAGACCCGCCAGTGTGCATGCTAAGCAGAGGCCAGGCGGGTTTACTGACAACATCTTAACGTGTCCCCTCGGCATTGGCTATTGAAATACTAGAACGCGTGCCCCAGCTTGTCCGTTAACCAATTGCTCTTGGCTCGGCGACATCAGCATGGCGCTCAAAGGCACCTCAGATCGCTGCCAAAATGCCTATATTTCGGAAGCGCGAGGAAAAATAAGCAATCCCTGAGCACAACCCGATTTTTGTCAATAAAACCGCGGTTAGAGACTTTGCCAATCTCCCTTACGTATGGCATCTTCAGATTTTGCCGCATGCTGCCGGATACAGCCCCTCTCTAATCACCGGCCTGCGGAACGGGCGGATGGCGATTGCCTTCCATTCAATCGGTAAGTAAAATTAAGACTTGATTACTCTTGTCGACATATCCGCTGCTGTTTCTCGTGCGCTGTCTCGTTACGACGTCCGCGAGGCATACCTATCTGGCTCCTTCGCCCGTGGCGAGCAAACGCCAGATAGCGATATTGATTTGCGTCTAGTCTGCGGTGAAACAATGACGTTCGGCACGCTATTCGAACTCTCCCTTGAGCTCGAAGAAGAGCTTGTGCGAGATGTTGAGATTGTCACCAACCCTCCCGAGCATATGCGTCCTGCATTCCGCAAGAGCATTGAAAAGGATGAGGTGCGTCTCTATGAAGCGGCGTAAATGGGATGAGGAACTCATCGAGGTCATTCTTTTTGATTGCGAAGCTCGCATATTTTGATCTCGCTACACCAATAACTACTGCTGCCAGGCAATTTATTGGCGCAGTTTCCATTGGCTCTTGCGAAGGTCGGAGCGGTCATGCTTGCTGCCGCGTTCCACACCAGCCGACACTACATCCTGTTTACTGCTTTGGTCTGCCTATGCGTTTTGCTGGGCGGGTGCTTTGCCGGCGCGGCCGGCCTCATCGCGCCGGCGATGGCCTGACTCGCCAAAAAACCTCGATGCAATCGCGTTGCGCGTATCGGCGACGTGTCATACGTATAGAATCAAAGCATCCGCACGAAGGTTATCAATTGGATTGGACACCACATGGAGATCCCCAGCACCCTGTGCAGTAATATCTACGACTTTGCGTTTTGCCCCGAGCCCTGTTACGACCGCCTGGTAGACCTCGCCGATCCCTAGGACTGGGATCCCAACAACCGTATCCTCAAAAACTACCTGTCGTTCTCGTTTAGCCGCGCGGTGTTTCTGACCGAGCGCGACGTAGACCAGACCGCGCCGTCCAACCTGCCGCTGGTGTTCGACGACGACCGTTGCCTGTTCAACACCGGCCTGTACACGCGCCGCTACGAGACCATCTACGGCTTGTTTGAGCCCAATTCCAAGCCCGACGCGCGCCAGCATTGGTTTTTGAAGGGCTTCTTTAAGGAGAGCGACCCCATGCTGGTCTCGTTTGAGTACCTGCCGTGCCGCGTGCGCTTTGCCGAGGACCCCTCCGAGCTGGTCTTTGACTACCGCTTGCCGATCCGCTCCAACATCGACCACATTCTGGGCGACGAGGAAAACCTCACGCGCATCCCCGCCAGCCTGATGGGGGAGGGCAACTCGCTGCTGCTGCGCCGTGCCTTTGAGGGCGCCGTCGTCGAGGCCGCCCGTCGCGCCGCCGCCAACTACACGCTCGCCGTGCCGCAGTTCTATGGAGGCCGAATCCAGCTGCTGCTGCCGCTGTGCCTGACCGGCGACAAGCCCGAGCTGGCGCTGACCATCCAGCGCGAGGACGGCTTCTACGCTGCGCGCACCTGTCTCACGCTCGATATGGCCTACAACAACGCACGACTCATCTGCCGCCCCGAGACCTCGTGGATCAAGCGGTAAAGGCTCGTTGAGCTGCGGGTTTGCTGTTTATTTGGACTGCGCCAGAGCAGCCAAAGCCCACGAATTTAAAATCGAGGGCAAAAAGTTCTTGGTAAACCACGCGCGGCTATGATAGTATCTCTTTTGCCAAAAGGCGACGGGCGATTGGCTCAGGGGTAGAGCATATCCTTCACACGGATGGGGTCACAAGTTCGAATCTTGTATCGCCCACCATCAAAAGCAAAGGTCAGAGGTATTAAGCCTCTGACCTTTTTCTTTTTGACACCAAGTGTGACACTAAAAACCGACACCATGATCGAATCCATGTTGTCCGAGACGCCGTTGGACGGGCGCCGGGCGGCGCCGCGGAAAGTTTTCCAAAATTGTCCTTGCATCGCCGCCGGTGTTCCCGTATAGTACTTCTTCGCACGGGGGCGTAGCTCAGCTGGGAGAGCGCTTGACTGGCAGTCAAGAGGTCAGGGGTTCGATCCCCCTCGTCTCCACCCGAGCATTGAATGAGGCTCCAACGCTAGTTGGGGCCTTTTTTCATATTGGCACACAAGGTCTCCTATCGACCGATATTTAAGCTATATAAAAAGAAGAAGGCCAGACTTAGTGTCTGGCCTTCTGTAAATTCTGGTGGGCCCTCCGGGATTCGAACCCAGAACCCAGGGATTATGAGTCCCCTGCGCTAACCGTTGCGCCAAGAGCCCTTGAAGTTAGTGGCAACGATAGTAATGGTGGCTATCCATTTGAATTAGTTTCGCACCACGATGAAAGATACTACCATGCGCGCGTTGGTCGTTCAACGCACGATCTTGTCCGCCAGGAGGATCATGGTGCCGCCTTTGGCCCTCTTGCCTGCTTCCAGCGCCCCGGGCCGGCCGCCGGGCGCAGCCGCGGAAAGTTTTTCCAAAATTGTCCTTGCATCGCCGCCGGTGTTCCCGTATAGTACTTGTTCGCACGGGGGCGTAGCTCAGCTGGGAGAGCGCTTGACTGGCAGTCAAGAGGTCAGGGGTTCGATCCCCCTCGTCTCCACCCGAGCATTGAATGAGGCTCCAACGCAAGTTGGGGCCTTTTTTCATATAGGCACACAAGGTCAAAGGCGGCACCATGATCCTCCTGGTCGACAAGATCGAAAAAAGCTTCGGCGCGCGCGTCCTCTTTAGCGGCGCGTCATTCCAGATCAACCCCGGCGAGCGTTTTGCGCTCGTGGGCCCCAACGGCGCCGGCAAAACCACCATGCTCAAGATCATCATGGGCATCGACAGCCCAGACGCTGGCCAGGTCCAGTACGCCAAGGACTGCCAGGTAGGCTATCTAGAGCAGGAAACTAACCTGGAGCAAAAGGACACCACCATCCTTGCCGAGGTCATGGCCGCCGCCAAGGAAATCCGCCGCATGGGCGTGCGCGCTAACGAGCTGCAGGCCCAGATCACCGAGCTCTCCGAGCAGGGCAAAGACGTCGACGCCCTCCTCAACGAGTATGGCCAGGTTCAGGACCGCTTTGAGCATCTGGGCGGCTACGAACTCGAGAGCAACGCCCGCAAGATCTTGTCCGGCCTGGGTTTTAAGGTCACCGACTTTGAGCACCTGTGCTCCGAGTTCTCCGGCGGCTGGCAGATGCGCATCGCGCTGGCAAAGCTCTTCCTGCGCCACCCCGACCTGCTGCTGCTGGACGAGCCCACCAACCACCTGGACCTCGAGAGTGTCCAATGGCTGCGCGGCTTTATCGCCAACTACGATGGCGCCGTCCTCATCGTCAGCCATGACCGCGCCTTCATGGACGCCTGCGTCGACCACGTGGCCGCCCTCGAGAACCGCCGCGTGACCACCTACACCGGCAACTACAGCAGCTACCTTAAGCAGCGCGAGGACAACCTGGAGCAGATGCGCGCCAAGCGCGCTGCCCAGGAGCGCGACATCGCCCACATGCAGGTCTTCGTCGACAAGTTTCGCTACAAGCCCACCAAGGCAGCCCAGGCGCAGGAGCGCATCCGCAAGATCGAGCAGATTAAAAAGGAGCTCGTCATCCTGCCCGAGGGCCACAAGCACATCGACTTTAAGTTCCCCGATCCGCCACGCTCCGGCGACATGGTCGTGGGCCTAGAGGGCGTCTCCAAGTCCTACGGCGATAAGCACATCTACAGCGACATCGACCTTAAGCTCTACCGCGGTGAGCACGTGGCACTCGTCGGCCCCAACGGCGCTGGCAAGTCCACCCTCATGAAGATCCTCGCCGGTCTGGAGCCGCCCACCACCGGCACCCGCGACCTGGGAACCAACGTCGGCGTCGCCTACTATGCCCAGCATGCGCTCGAGGGCATGACCGAGTCCAACACCGTCCTGCAAGAGATCGACACCGTCACGCCCAAGTGGACCGTGCCGCAGCAGCGCAGCCTGCTGGGCGCCTTCCTGTTTAGCGACAACGATGCAATCGAAAAACAGGTCCGCGTCCTCTCCGGTGGCGAAAAGGCGCGTCTGGCCCTGGCAAAGATGCTCGTGGCCCCCGAGGCGCTCCTGTGCCTGGACGAGCCCACCAACCACCTGGACATCGACTCGGTGGACATGCTCGAGAATGCCCTGCAAAACTTCCCCGGTACCATCGTGCTGATCAGCCACGACGAGCACCTGGTACGCGCCGTTGCCAACCGCGTGATCGACATACGCGATGGCAAGGTCACGGTCTACGACGGCGACTACGACTACTACCTCTACAAGCGCGAGGATCTCGCAGCCCGCGCCGCCGCCGAGGCCGCAGGGGAGAGCGCGCCTGCCGCGGCCAAGTCCACCAAAGCCAGCGCCGCCCAGGCCGACACCCCCGCCGCGGCGCCTAAACCTGCCGAGGGCAAAAAGACCAAGGAGCAAAAGCGCGCCGAGGCCCAGGCCCGCGCTGCGCTCAACAAAAAGCTCAAGGGCGTGCGCAACCAGCTTAAGAAGATCGAGGCGGAGCTCGACAAAAAGCGCGCCCGCTATGACGAGCTTATGGAATTGATGGCAAGTGAAGAGCTTTATGCCGATCAGGATAAGTTCAACGCCGCGCTGGGGGAATATAACGGCCTTAAGCAAGAGCTGCCCAAGCTCGAGGACGAATGGCTCGAGCTTTCCACACAGATTGAAGAGGAGACCGCGCGTGAACTCTCGTAAGGCCGCTGCCGTGGCGATGAGCATCATCGCCATTGCGTGCCGCATCTGCGGCATCTTTATGAGCGCGATGACCGTGCTGTTGTGCTTTAGCGGCCTGACCGCCAAGCTGCAGATCGTCGGCTTTGTCGTTGAGCTTTCGCGCGCGCTGCCGAGTGCCATCGCCGGCTACGGCGTCATCACCTCGCCCTTTGGCGGCGTGTTCCGCTTAGATTACGCCATCGTGGCCGTCATCCTGTTTGTGGTCGACCACCTGCTCACGCGCGCATCGCGCCGCGTCCGCTAGGAGGTGCTATGTCCAGCAGCTACCTCATGAATCTGCTTGCCAGCGCCGTCGCTGTCATCGTTGGCATCGTGATCCACGAAAGCGCGCACGCCGCCGCGGCCTGGGCGCTCGGCGACAAGACGGCACGCTCCCGTGGCCGCGTCTCGCTCAACCCGCTCAACCACATCGACCCGTTTGGCACCGTCCTCCTGCCGCTGCTTATGCTCGCGGCCGGCGGCCCGGTATTTGCCTTCGCCAAGCCCGTGCCCGTCTATCTCAACAACCTCAAGCACCCCAAGCGCGACGAGGTCCTGGTGAGCGCGGCAGGCCCCGCATCGAATATCGCACTCGCGTGCCTGGCCGCAGCCCTCATGCACCTGGTCTATGGCAACCTCTACGCCAGCATGTCTTTTGGCGTGGCGTCGCAAATCATGAACTTCGGCGCTGCCTTTATCGTGGTTAACCTGTCGCTCGCGTTTTTTAACCTCATTCCGATTCCGCCGCTTGACGGCTCGTCTATCATCGTGCCGTTCCTCAAAGGTAAAGCGCTCACCAACTACTACCACCTGCAGCAATACGCCATGCCCATACTCATCATCGTGCTGTATCTGCTGCCCATGTGGACCGGTATCGATGTGATCGGCCGCTATTTCGACGTTACCGTGTATCCGCTGGCTGAGTGGCTGCTCAACTTCGCAATCGCCGGCATCTAAGGTAAACTTACAGGTCGACCGCGCAAAACGGTCGCAACATGCACCCAAACCGCGCCGCGAAGGCGCCGTCAAAGGAGGTCGAAGATGTCGTATCGCGTGTCGACGCAGGTCTACAGCGGACCGTTCGACCTGCTGCTGCAGCTGGTAACCCGTCAAAAAGTAGATATCGGCGCCATCTCCATTAGCGAGGTGGCCGAGCAATACCTGGCCGAAGCCGAGCGCATCGAGGCGCTGGACCTGGATGTGGCAAGCGACTTTTTGCTGGTCGCGGCTACGCTTTTGGACATCAAGGCCGCCTCGCTGGTGCCTCAGGAGGCCCCGCGCAAAGCCGATGATGATGACGAGCTCGACGATGACCTCGAGGAACTCAGCGCGCTCGACGGCGATGCCCTGCGCGAGGTCCTGATCCAGCGCCTGATCGCCTACAAGCAGTTTAAGAGCGCGGCGGCAGCCCTTGGCGCGCGCATGCAGGCCGAGAGCCGCATGCATCCGCGTGTGGCCGGCCCCGACCCGGAGTTTTTGGGCCTCATGCCCGACTACCTGGCCGGCATCACCCTGCGCGGCCTGGCCGTCATCTGTGCCGACCTGGACGGCAAGCGCCAGACCTTCCTGTTGGAGGCCGAGCACGTGGCACCGCATCGCGTGCCGCTCGACCTGACGGTGGCCTCGGTCGACCGCTTTACCACGGCGCACCAAACCTGCACCTTCCGCGAGCTGTTGGACGGCGACGCCACCACCGAGCAGCTCGTCGTCACTTTCCTGGCCATGCTGGAGCTCACCAAGCGTGGCTCGCTCACCCTGAGCCAGGACGAAATCTTTGGAACCATCCGCATCAACCGCGTCGAGGGCGCCGAGGCCTACGTACCCGGCGAGGGCCCCGAGCTCACCGAATAGGAGCGGCAACCATGTCAACCCTTTCCCCGCTGGAGACAAATAGCCTCAAAGGCGCCTTGGAGGCGCTCCTGCTGGTGTCGAGCGATCCGGTGAGCGCGCCCGCGCTGGCTGGTGCGCTGGATATCGCCCCCGGCGAATGCGCATCGCTGCTCGCCGAGCTCAAAGTTGAGTACGAGGAGGCCAACCGCGGCTTTCAGCTGCGCGAGGTCGCCGGCGGCTGGCGCCTGTTTACGCATCCCGCATATCACGACGTGGTCGAGGCCTATGTGTTGAGCTGGGACACGCAAAAACTGTCGCAGGCGGCACTCGAGACCCTGGCCGTGATCGCCTATCACCAGCCCGTGACGCGCGAGGTGGTCAAGGGCATCCGCGGCGTCAACTCCGACGGTGTCATTGCGTCGCTCGTTGACAAGGGCCTGGTGCGCGAGCTCGGGCGCGACCCCCAGCGCGGTCAGGCCATCATTTACGGCACGACCAACGCCTTTTTGGAGAAGTTCGGTCTGCGCTCCACCCGCGACCTGCCCGATCTGGAGCAGTTTGCCCCCGACGAGCAGTCACGTCAATTTATCCGCGAGCGCCTGAGCGGCCGCAGCATTCAGTCCACGCTCGAGGAGCAGGCTGAGGATCTGGACGAAGAACGTGAGCTGCTCGATACCGATATTGATGATGTCGAGGCAGTCGGCGGCGAGGAAACGCTGTCCACCGACGACACTGCGGAGGATACGCATGACGAAGACTAACGAGACAGGGGAGATGCGCACCGGCGCTGCGGCGCCCAACGCGGATGTGCACAAGTCCGACGCCCAGCCCGTCTATCCGCACACCATGCGCCTGCAGCGCTTTTTGGCGCGCGCAGGCGTGGCGAGCCGCCGCGGGTCGGAGGACCTGATGACCGCCGGCCGAGTGACGGTTAACGGCGAGGTCGCGACCGAGTTGGGCACCAAGGTCGATGTCGACCGCGATCATATCGAGGTCGACGGCATGCCCGTTAAGCTCGACCAGGGCGCCGTGTACCTGATGCTCTACAAGCCGACCGGCTATCTCACCACCATGAGCGACCCGCAGGAGCGTCCCTGTGTGGCGGACCTGGTTCCCCGCGACCGATTTCCGGGCCTGTTCCCGGTGGGCCGCCTGGACCGCGACACCACGGGCCTTTTGCTCTTTACCACCGACGGCGACCTGTCGCAGGACCTGCTGCACCCGAGCAAACACGTCTACAAGACCTACCAGGCACTCGTGGACGGCGAACTGTCCGACCGCGACCTCACGCCGCTGCGTCGTGGCATCGAGCTCGACGACGGCCTATGCCAGCCGGCAATCTGCCGCGTCATCACCGCTCGCGAAGCCGAGGCCGTGGCTCCGCAGGGCGTCAAGCCCGGCACCACCGCCGTGGAGGTCATCATCCGCGAGGGTCGTAAGAACCAGGTCAAGCGCATGCTGGGCAAGATCCACCACCCGGTGATCCGCCTGCATCGCAGCAACTTTGCCGGCCTGGAGCTCAAGGATGTGGCCAAGGGCTCGTGGCGCGAGCTCACCGACCGCGAGGTGCAAATCCTCAAGGCCGGCGGCATCCCGCCTAAGCAGGCCAGCTCCAAGCGCGACAGCGGCAAGCCCCAGGGCACGCCCGCGGCACGCACGCGTCACCACGGCAGCCACGGCTCCGCGCCCAAGCGCAACACCTACCGCGAGCGCTACACCGGCTAGGCAGACCGCCAAGCCGCAGCGCCCGCGTCCCATACCAGCACGTCAACCACCGAAAGGAAGCATTGCATGATCGTCGCCATCGACGGCCCCGCCGGTTCCGGCAAGTCCACCATCGCCAAGGAGATCGCCCGCCAGCTGGGCTTTAACAAGCTCGATACGGGCGCCATGTATCGCGCCGTCACCTTCGCCGCGCTCGACCGCGGCATCGACCTGGACGACGAGGCTGCCATCGACGCCCTCGCCGAGCAGATCGAAATCCGCTTTACCAACGGCACCGGCGAGGACACACGTCTGACCATTGATGGCCAGGACGCCTCGGCTGCCATCCGCACCCCGCAGGTCGACGCCAACGTGTCCAAGGTCTCGGCCTACCCGGGCGTGCGCGCGGCCATGCTCGTCCATCAGCGCCGCGCCGCCGAGGATCGCGACATCGTGGCCGAGGGTCGCGACATCGGAACCGTCGTGTTCCCCAACGCGCAGGTCAAGGTGTTCCTGACCGCCGACCCGCGCGAGCGCGCCCGTCGCCGCGTGCTGCAGCGCCACCAAAACGACGCCCAGCCGCTCACCAGCGAGCAGCTCGAGGCCGAAGTCGACGAGACCCTCGATGCCCTCAAGCAGCGCGACAAGCTCGACAGCAGCCGCGAGGTGGCGCCGCTCGTGCCCGCCGAGGACGCCGTGCACGTCGACTCCACCGCACACACCATAGACGAGGTCGTCCACATTATCGAGGACCTCATCAACCAAAGGAGGTAGCCCATGCGCCTGTTTAAGCAGACGCCCGAGGATTACTACAACGCCCCTTATGCCGAGTTCCCCGTGCTCATCCGCGGCACCGTCTTCGTGGTCATGGCAATCCTTTGGGCCTTCTCCAAGCTCATGTGGCGCTGGAAGGTAGAGGACGCCGATCTGCTGTTTGAGCGCCAGGAAGGCCGCGGCAGCGTGGTCATCTGCAACCACACCTCGATGGCCGAGCTTTTGGCTGTAGAGACGGCGCTGTTCTTTGGCGGCCGCCGCATTCGCCCCATTTTTAAGTCCGAGTTTGCCAAGAGCAAGATCGTACGCTGGGCCTTTAGCCGCGTTGGTGGCATCCCCGTGGAGCGTGGTACTGCCGATATGAAGTGCCTGCGTGCCGCCCAGCATGCGCTGCAGCGCGGCGAGGACGTCCTGATCTTCCCCGAGGGCACGCGCATCCGCTCGCGCGAGATCAAACCCGAGGTCCACGGCGGCTTTGCGCTCATCGCCCAGATGGGCAAGGCACCCGTGAACCCGCTCGCCATCTGTGGCTGGTCCGACATCACGCCTGCGGGCAAAAAGATCATGCGCCCCAAGAAGTGCTGGATCCGCGCCGGCAAGGCCATCTCGCTTTCCGACGCGCCAGCCGGGCTTAAGCGCACGGAGCGTCTGGCCTGGTTTGAGTCCGAGGCCATGAACCGCGTCTACGCCATGCGAGACGAGCTGTGCGCCGAGCATCCGGGCAGGTTCTAGCCATGGACGAGAACGTTATGGGCACCACCGCGACCGCGTCCGACCAGGGCGGCGCGCCCACCATCGAGATCGCAGCCCATGCCGGCACCTGCTACGGCGTGCAGCGCGCGCTCGACATGGCGCTGGCCGCCGCGCCGCAGGCAGGGGAGAGCGCTCAGGTCCACACCCTGGGCCCGCTCATCCATAACCCCATCGTGGTACGCGAGCTCGCTGAGGCAGGCGTTGGCTTGGCCGAGAACCTGGACGACGCATCATCGGGTACCGTGATCATCCGCGCCCACGGCGTGGTGCCGCAGGTGATCGATGCTGCCCGCACGCGCGGCCTCAACGTGGTCGACGCCACCTGCCCTTACGTCAAGAAGGTCCACGTGGCCGCCGAGCGCCTGGTGCGCGAGGGCTATCGCGTACTCGTCGTGGGTGAGCCGGGCCATCCCGAGGTCGAGGGCATTCTGGGTCACGCCGGCGATGATGCGCAGGTCGTGAGCTGTGCCGCCGACGCCAACGCCTTGTCGCTCAAGGGCAAGGTAGGCCTGGTTGTGCAGACCACCCAGACCGCGCAGAACCTCGCCGAGGTCGTGGCAGCTATCACCCCGCACGTGCAGGAGCTGCGTGTGATCAACACCATCTGCGCCGCCACGAGTGAGCGCCAGCAGGCAGCCGCCGCACTTGCCAACCGCTGCGACTGCATGGTCGTGGTGGGCGGCAAGAACTCGGGCAACACCCGCCGCCTGGCGCAGATTTGCGCAGACGCCTGCGAGCGCACGTATCACATCGAGGAAGCTTCCGAGCTCCAGGCCGCGTGGTTTGCCAACGCGCGCCACATCGGCATCACTGCCGGAGCCTCCACCCCGCAAGAACACATCGAGCGCGCCGTTGCGCGCATCAAGGAGCTTTGCCGCTAACCATGGACCAGACCGTACCCGCATACGCCGCCGAGGTGGCCGATTACGGGCGCAGCCGCGACCCCGAGCCGGGTGAGGGCGCGCTCGTTAAGAACGTGCGTCCCGAGTCGCCCGCATGGGATGTGGGTATCGAGCCGGGCATGCGCGTGCTTACGGTCAACGGCGAGCAGCTCACCGACATGATCGTATGGCTTTGGGAGGCCGACGATGATACCGTCGACCTCGAGGTTTTCGACCCACGCGACAACACCGTCACCTCCGTCGAGCTCGACCGCTTCCCGGGCGAGGACTGGGGCCTGGAGTTCGACGGCCCCATCTTTGACGGCATGCGTACCTGTGTGAACGCCTGCGTGTTCTGCTTTATGACCATGCTGCCCAAGGGTGGCCGCTCCACGCTCTATATCCGCGACGATGACTATCGCCTGAGCTTTTTGCAGGGCAACTTCGTCACGCTCACGAACCTCACCGACGAGGACGTGCAAAACGTCATCCAACGCAACATGAGCCCTATGAACGTGTCGGTCCATGCCGTGAGCCCCGACGTCCGCCGTCGTATGATGGGCCGCAACGCCCAGCGCGGCATGGACGTACTCGAAGCCATCATGGCCGCCGGCATCGAGATTCACGCGCAGATCGTGTTGTGCCCCGGCATGAACGACGGCGAGGAGCTGGAAAAGACCCTGCGCTTTTGCGAGGAGCACGAGCAAATCACAAGCCTGGGCATTGTGCCGCTCGGTTTTACCAAGCATCAGAACCGCTTTAGCTGGTCATACAGCGACAAGCCCGAACTGGCGCGCGAGACCATTGCCATGATCCGTCCCTACCAGGACCGTGCCTACGAGCGCTTTGGCCGCCATACCTTCCAGATGAGCGACGAGTTCTACCTGGACGCCGGCATCGAGCCGCCCGAGGCGGACTTTTACGACGGTTACCCGCAGTACTACGACGGCATCGGCATGATCCGCTCGTACCTGGACGAAACCGACGACGTGCTTACCGCCGACGCCGAGCGCCTAGCCCGCGTCCGCGAGGCCATCGCCGCCCGTAGTCAGCGCCTCCTGTGCCTCTCGGGCGCCAGCGCACGCGACACGGTGGCCCGCTTTGTGGAGTCGCCCCAGGGACTCGCCGGCACTGTCACGGCCATCAAGAACCGCTACTTTGGCGGCAACGTGGACGTAACCGGCCTCATCGTCGCGTGTGACATTCTTGAGCAGCTACCCCAAGACCTGTCGGGGGTTATGCTCTTTGTGCCTAAGCTCATGTTCAACGCTGACGGCATGACGCTTGACGAGTATCATCGTGACGATTTACTCGCAAGCCTTACCAGTCGCGGCGCCGAGGTTCATGTGGTGTCGACCATGCCGCATAAGCTGCTCGATACCCTGGAGCACATCCTTGGCATTGTGCCTGCCGACTCTAACACTTCCACTGACCCTACCCATTAAAGGAGTGCAGATGAAACCTATCGTCGCCGTCGTCGGACGCCCCAACGTGGGCAAGTCCACGCTCGTTAACCGCCTGGCCCAGACCTCGGACGCTATCGTCCATGAGTCTCGCGGCGTCACGCGCGACCGCTCGTACCACACGGCCGATTGGAACGGCCGCGAGTTCACCATCGTCGACACGGGCGGCATCGAACCGCTCAAGAGCGATGACGTCTTCGCCACGTCCATTCGCGACCAGGCCCTCGCCGCCGCCGAGGAAGCCGCCGTCATCCTGTTTGTGGTCGACGGCCGCACCGGCGTCACCGAGGAGGACGAGTCGGTCGCTCGCATGCTCAAGCGCTGCGACAAGCCGGTCTTTCTACTGGTGAACAAGCTCGACAACCCCGATCGCGAGAACGACAGCATCTGGGAGTTCTATTCGCTCGGCATCGGTGAGCCCACGCCGCTCTCGGCCCTGCATGGCCATGGCACGGGCGACCTGCTCGACGACATCGTGGCCCTGCTTCCCGAGGAAGAGGACGAAGTCGCCGACGAGTTCCCCGATGCGCTGAACGTGGCCATCATCGGTCGCCCCAACGCCGGTAAGTCCTCGCTGTTCAACCGCATCCTGGGCGCCGACCGCTCCATCGTGTCCAACATTGCCGGCACGACGCGCGACGCCATCGACACGGTCGTCGAGCGCAACGGCAAGCACTACCGCATGGTCGACACCGCGGGCATTCGCAAGAAGAGCACCGTGTACGAGAATATCGAGTACTACTCCATGGTTCGCGGCCTGCGCGCCATCGACCGCGCCGACGTGGCGCTGCTCGTCGTCGACGCCTCCGTGGGCGTCACCGAGCAGGACCAGAAGGTCATGGGCTTGGCCATCGAGCGCGGCTGCGCCATCGTGGTGCTGCTCAACAAGTGGGATCTGCTCGACGACGACCGTAAGCGCGAGGCCTGCATGGAGACCATCGACCGCCGTCTGGGCGTTATGGCTCCCTGGGCCCAGTACCTGCGCATCTCTGCCCTGACCGGCCGCAGCGTCGAGAAGATCTGGGCGATGGTCGACGCCGCCGAAAAGACGCGCTCGCAGAAGATCAGCACCTCGCGCCTCAACACGTTCCTCACCGACCTGCGCGAGTTCGGTCATACCGTGGTGGACGGCAAGCGCCGCCTGCGCATGCACTACGTGACCCAGACGGGCGTCAACCCGCCGACGTTCACGTTCTTCGTCAACCACAGCGACCTGGTCAACGACACCTACCAGCGCTACGTAGAAAACCGCATGCGTTCGACCTTCGACTTCGCCGGCACGCCCATTCGACTCTTCTTTAGGAAGAAGGAGCAAAAGGATGCATAATCCGATTCTGCTGACCGCCATCTGCGCCGTGGTCTCGTTCTTTATCGGGGCGATTCCGTTTGGCCTGATCTTGGGCCGCGTGTTCAACCACACCGACATTCGCAAGGCGGGCTCCGGCAACATCGGCACCACCAACGCACTGCGCGTAGCCGGCCCCAAGGTGGCCGCGCTCACGCTGCTGCTCGACTGCCTTAAGGGCGCCATCTGCGTCCTTATCGCCCGTCCACTCATTGCCGACTTGGGCTATGGTTTTCCGCCGAGTATTATGGCCCCCGGCGCCGCCGGCGACTGGATGCTCGGCGTCATTTGCCTGGCAGCGGTGTGGGGCCATATCTTCTCGCCCTACCTCAACTTCCATGGAGGCAAGGGTATCGCCGTGGGTCTGGGCGTTATCCTCGCCTGGTACTGGCCCATTGGTCTGTCGCTGCTGGGCATGTTTATCGTGGCCGTCGCCATCACCAAGTTCGTGTCGGTGGGCTCGCTTGCCGCGGCCATCGGTCTTCCCATTGCCGCTTGTGCGGTCTTTCCGTACAGCAGCCTAGGACTTAAGTTTTGCATGGCGATGATCGGCATCACCGTGGTGTGGGCCCATCGTGCGAACATCAAAAAGCTCATGACCGGTAAGGAGTCCAAGCTCTCGTTTACCAAGCGCGTCACCGAGCCCGACGATAAGTAGGAGAGAGTCATGAATGTTGCGCTGATTGGCTCTGGCTCCTGGGGAACCGCCGTCGCCGGCCTTGCCGCCGCGCGAGCCGAGCGCGTGACCATGTGGGCCCATAGCGAGCAGACGGCCGCCGGCATCAATGGCGAGCACCGCAACCCACGCTACCTTGTGGGCTACGAGCTGCCCGGCAACGTCGTCGCCACGACCGAGCTCGTGCAGGCGCTCGACGGCGCCGAGGCCATCATCTTTGCCGTTCCTTCGACGCACCTTCGCAGCGTGTGCCACCAGGCCGCGCCCTTTATCGCCGCCGATACCCCGGTGCTCTGCCTCACCAAGGGCATTGAGCCCGAGTCCGGCCTGCTCATGAGCGAGGTCATCGCCAGCGAGATCGGCAACGAGGCGCGCGTGGCGGCCCTCTCGGGCCCCAACCATGCCGAGGAGATTTGCCGCGGCGGACTTTCTGCCGCCGTCATCGCCAGCGAAGATCCGCAGATAGGGGAGGCCTTTAAGGACCTGCTCCTGTCCACGGCCTTCCGCATCTACCTGTCGCAGGACATGACCGGTGTCGAGGTCTGCGGCGCCATGAAAAATGTCATCGCCATCGTGTGCGGCATCTCCGCCGGCACCGGCGCGGGCGACAACACGCTCGCCCTCATTATGACGCGCGGCCTAGCCGAGATCAGCCGTCTGGTGCACGCCCGCGGCGGTCAAGCTATGACCTGCATGGGACTTGCCGGCATGGGAGACCTCATTGCCACCTGTACCTCGGAGCATTCGCGCAACCGCACCTTTGGCTACGAGTTTGCCCACGGCGTTTCGCTCGACGAGTACCAGACGCGCACGCATATGGTTGTCGAGGGCGCCGTCGCGGCCCGCAGCGTCAGCGAACTTGCCCGTTCACTGGGCGTAGACATTCCGCTCACCTTTGCCGTGGAGCAAACGCTCTACAACGGTGTTACTTTGGATAGGGCACTCGAGATTCTTACCGACCGCGTCCCCTCTCAAGAGTTCTACGGACTCACCGACTAGCGCAGAAAGGCTACTACCATGGGTTCCATCAAAATCGCTCCGTCCGTCCTTTCGGCCGACATGGCCAACCTCAAGGGCGAACTCGACAAGATCGCCGCTGCCGACTACGTGCACTTCGACGTTATGGACGGTCACTTTACCGGCAACCTCACCTTTGGCGTCGACATCCTTAAGGCCGTCAAGCGCTCCACCGATGTACCGGTCGACGCGCACCTGATGGTGTCGAACCCCGACGAGACAGTCGATTGGTATGCCGACGCCGGTGCCGACATGATCACCGTGCACTACGAAGCTTCCACGCACCTGCACCGCACGCTCACCCATCTGCAGCAGCGCGGCGTCAAGGCTGGCGTGGTGCTCAACCCCGCCACCCCCGTGTGCGTACTCGAGAGCATCATCGACGTTGTCGACATGGTGCTGCTGATGAGCGTGAACCCTGGCTTTGGCGGCCAGAGCTTTATCCCTGGCACCATCGCTAAGCTCCACGAGCTCAAGGCCATGTGCGAGCGTCACGGCGTTTCGCCCCTCATCGAAGTCGATGGCGGTATCTCTTCCAAGAACATCGCCGAGGTCGTCAAGGCCGGCGCCAACGTGCTCGTAGCCGGCTCCGCCGTATTTAAGTCCGAAGATCCCGCCGCCGAGGTTGCGCTGCTGCAGAAGCTGGGCAACGAGGCCGCACAGGAGGCATAAACCCTTATGACCGCAGGTCAAAACCGCATACCCGTGAATCTTGACTACGCCGCCTCGACGCCCATGCGCGCCGAGGCGCGCCTTGCGCAGCGTGAGTACGACGACAGCGAGCTTGCCGGCGTCAACCCCAACTCGCTGCACTCGCTTGGCCGCAAGGCCGCCGCACGCCTGGAAGTCGCCCGTCGCGATATCGCCCGCAGCTTTGGCGCACGCGTCCGCCCGTCCGAGATCGTCCTGACCAACGGCGGCACCGAAGCCAACCAACTGGCGCTCCTCGGTCTTGCCGAGGGTGCACGTCAGTGCAACCGTAAGCGTAACCGCGTGATCGTATCTGCCATCGAGCACGATTCGATTCTGGACAACCTGCCGCTGCTGCGTGCCGCCGGGTTTAGCGTCGACCTGGTGCAGCCCTGCCGTGCGGGCTACATCGAACCCGCCGCACTGAGCGACCTGCTTGGCGATGACGTGGCGCTCGTGAGCATTATGGTCGCCAACAACGAGACCGGCGTGGTGCAGCCCATCCGCGAGCTTGCCGCGGCCGCACATGCTGCCGGCGCCCTGTTTCATACCGATGCCATCCAAGGGTACTTGCATATTCCGCTCGATGTCACCGAGCTGGGCGTCGATGCTATGACGGTTGCCGCGCACAAGATCGGTGGCCCCGTGGCATCTGGCGCGCTCTACCTTAAGAGCCGCACGCCGCTGCGCCCGCGCATTTTTGGCGGAGGACAGGAGGCCGGACGACGTGCCGGTACGCAGGACCTGCGTACACAGCTGGCTTTTGCCGCTGCCGCCTCCGCGCTGTTGCCGAATGTTGCCAAGGAGCGCACAACGCTGCAGGCCTTATCCGACAAGCTTTACGCCACGCTTACGGCTCATCCGCGTATTCATGCCACCATGGACGACTAC
Source organism: uncultured Collinsella sp. (assembly GCA_958407465.1). GTDB lineage: Bacteria > Actinomycetota > Coriobacteriia > Coriobacteriales > Coriobacteriaceae > Collinsella. Next base: position 61,365 of record CATYIV010000008.1, read on the forward strand.
GCACAGGCCGATCGTCTGCCGGGTATGGTTTCGATCTACGTCGACGGCATGGACTCCGAGGAGCTCATCGTCAAGCTCGACGCCGCCGGCTTTGAGGTATCGGCAGGCTCGGCATGCTCGAGCGGCAGTATGGACCCCAGCCACGTTTTGAGTGCGATGGGCATCGGTCGCGAGCAGGCATTGGGCGCACTGCGCATTTCCTTCGATGACCGCGTGAATCCGGGAGATCTGGACGACTTTGCCCAGACGCTGCTCTCGATCGTAGGTGCCGCATGATCGTCGCCGAGCTCGAGCGCGCGCTGCTGGCACGCTATCCCAAGACTGATGCCGAGAGTTGGGACCATGTAGGACTCTCCGTCGGCGACCCTGCCGCAGAGATTACCGGTGTTGCCTGCGCACTCGATGCGACCGAAGCCAATGTGCACCGCGCCCAGGAGGCCGGCGCCAACGTACTGCTAACGCATCATCCCATCTATATCAAGGCGCCCGAGGCCTTTTGTCCGGCGGATGCCACACGCCCCCAATGCAGCGCGGCGCTCTACGAGGCAGCGCGTTGCGGCGTGAGCATCATATCGCTCCACACCAACCTGGACCGCTCGCACGAAGCCCGTGTCTGTCTGAGCGAGCTGCTGGATGCCGCACCCGTGAGCTCACTGGAGCACGTGGACGACCCCGAGGCCACCGGCCTGGGCACGCTTGCAACGCTCAACGACCCGTGCACGCTGCGCGATCTCGCCGCCCGTGCCGCCACGGCCTTCGGCAGCGACCCGCGTGTATGGGGCGAAGCCGAGCACGCATGCCGAACCGTCGCTATTTTGGGCGGCTCCCTGGGCGACTTTGGAGAGCTCGCCATCGCCGCGGGCGCGGACGTTGTCGTGACGGGCGAAGCGGGCTACCACGTGGCGCAAGACCTTGCCTTACGCGGGCTACCGGTGATCTTGCTCGGCCACGACCGCTCCGAGGAGCCGTTCGTTGATATATTGATGAACTCTGCAGTTGACGCCGGGATCGACCCCCGTCATGCAATTAAAATACTGAACCCTTGCCAATGGTGGACTGTGACAAAAGGAGAGAACTTATGAGCGCCGGCGCTACGCTACTCAAGCTGCAACAGATCGATTTGGAGCTCGCCCGCAACAAGAGCGAACTTGCCAATATGCCGGAGCTCAAGGAGCTCGCTTCCAAGCGCAAGACCTATGTGAAGCTCAAGTCCGAGATGACCGAGCTCTACGCCCAGCGCAAGGATCTGGACATTGAGCTCGACGATCTCAACACCACCGAGATTCAGACCAACAACGCCATCGAGGCTGCCAAAAAGCGTCACGTCGACGGCTCCGACTACCGCGAGGTTCAGGACCTGGAGAACGAGCTCGCCACCCTGGCCAAGCGTCTGGACAAGATCGAGCACACCCGCAAGGACGTCGTTATCGCCCACAAGAAGGCGCTCGACCGCGAGGCCCGCGCGCAGGCAATCATCGCCAAGTTCGAGGAGGGCGTGAAGGCCGATACCAAGGCCGCCCGCGCCAAGGCTGCCGACCTGCAGGCTCAGATTGACGCCGCCGCTAAGGAGCGCACCGCGCTTGCTGCCACGCTGCCGGTCGACGTTCTCACCGACTACGAGCGTCTGCTCAAGCAGTTCCGTGGCCTGGCCGTCGAGACCATCCAGGGCAACATCCCCACGGTCTGCCACACCGCGCTGCAGGCATCGTCCATGAGCGACCTCAACCACGACGGTAGCGAGATTACGCACTGCCCGTACTGCCACCGCCTCCTGGTACTCCCGAGCAAGGAAGTCTAGCGATGACGGCGGCATCCAACAATTCAATGCAACTTGAGGGAAAAACGATCCTGCTGGGCATTACCGGCGGGATCGCCGCCTATAAGTCGTGCAATATCGTGCGCCTGCTGCAAAAGCGCGGCGCCCGCGTCAAGGTCTTCATGAGCGAGCATGCCACGGAGTTCGTGGGGCCGCTCACCTTCCGCGCGCTCACGAACGAGCCCGTTGCCGTGGGCCTATTCGACGATCCCTCCGACCCCATCCACCACATTTCGCTTGCGCAGGAGCCGGATCTGGTGGTCGTAGCGCCCGCGACGGCCAATATCATCGCCAAGATGGCCAACGGCATCGCCGATGACCTTATCTCCACCACGCTGCTGGCGACGCCGCGACCCATCGTGATCGCACCCGCTATGAACAACGGCATGTGGAAGACGCCGGCGACGCAAGCCAACATGGCCACGCTGCGCGAGCGCGGTGTCCATGTGGTGGGACCCGGCAGCGGCTACCTTGCCTGCGGCGACGTGGACACGGGACGTATGAGCGAGCCCGAGGACATCGTCGAGGCTGTCTGTGAGGTGCTCAACCCCGCGCCTCAGGACCTGGCGGGCAAGCGCATCGTGATTACCGCCGGCCCCACGCACGAACCGATCGACCCGGTGCGCTTTATTGGCAACCGGTCGTCGGGCAAGATGGGCATCGCCCTGGCGGGGGAGGCCACTCGCCGCGGTGCTGCGGTCACGCTTGTGTTGGGCCCGACATCACTCGATGTGCCCCGCGGCGTGGCGTGCGTACGCGTGCAGACCGCCGCAGAGATGCTCCAGGCGGCCCTAAGCGCCTTCCAGACGGCCGATGCGGCCATTTGCGCGGCCGCCGTCGCCGACTACACCCCCGCGGCCCCTGCCGACCATAAACTCAAAAAGTCCAACGAACGCTTGGATCACATCGAGCTTGTCGAAACGGTCGATATTTTGGCCGAGTTCTCGCGCCAGAAGGGCGAGCGGTGCGTGATCGGATTTGCGGCCGAGACCGATAACGTTGTCGAGTACGCCGAGCGCAAATTGGCCCGCAAGGGCTGCGATGCCATTATCGCCAACGATGTCTCGCGCGCCGATTCGGGCTTTGGAACCGACACTAACAAGGCCTGGATTGTGAGCACAACGGGTACGCAAGAGCTTCCCGTGCTAACAAAACCCCAGCTCGCAGATACAATTTTGGACTTGCTTCAAAATTTGTAAAAAAGTTCTTGCACAAGTCTAAAGTTTCGGGTTAATATACTCCCTGTTGCGAGCGAGAGCAGAGCAACAAACAAAAGCTTCGGGACGTGGCGCAGCTTGGTAGCGCACTTGACTGGGGGTCAAGGGGTCGCTGGTTCGAATCCAGTCGTCCCGACCAGAAGTTTGCAGGTCAGGCACCTAGTGCCTGACCTTTTTTGTTTTTAATCACCATGATTATTTTGCTTAAAGCAACAACGTTCCCGCTCGATGTAATCACCGAATCAAAACGTGTACATCAGCCACCAAAATCGACATTTTTCGACATGTTTGGAGGCTGATGTACATGAATGCGAAATCCCTCGCCACCCAAAAGTGCCCTCCACATGTCTGGACTCTCTATGCTTACGCTGGATAGACATCGCCGGAACGGGTATAGTATCGAGAGTTTTGTCGTTAACCAGCGGGGGAGTCCTGTGGGCATCAAAAAGAAGATCAAAAAGGAGCTTATCGGCACTTCCGATTACCCGTCGAATAAGATCTTTACGATCTCCAATTTCATCACCTTTACGCGCCTGATCCTCACCCTGGTATTTCTATACCTGTTTGTGACGGATAACAACCGCGTCATCGCCATCGTTATCTACGCCGTTGCCGCCTCCACCGACTGGATGGACGGCCAGATCGCCCGCATGACTAAGACGGTCTCGTGGCTCGGCAAGGTCATGGATCCCATTTGCGACCGTGCGCTGCTGTTCACCGGCGTGCTGGGACTGGTGGTTCGCGGAGAGCTGCCAATCTGGGTCTGCGTGCTCATTATTGGCCGCGATATCTATCTGGGCATCGGCACGCTTATCGTGCGTCATTATCACCGTCGCCCCATCGATGTCGTCTTCCCCGGAAAGATTGCCACAGCGCTGCTCATGACCGGATTCTCGCTCATGCTGCTCGGGTTCCCCGTTATTGACGGCCTGCACCTTTTACCTTCAACCCTTACGGCCTTCCCGGGCCTCAACGGAAGCTCGGTGCCTCTTGGCATCTTCTTTGTGTACGGCGGCGTGATCTTCTCCATGCTCACGGCTGTCATCTACTCCATTAAGGGCGGAGTGGCCATTAAACAGGCTCTCGCGCATCCCGAGGACGAGGACATCGACTTTCTGAACCCTGAAATCGAAGACTGATTCGTTGGGGTATGATTACGTACGGTTCATTATTTGCGGCACGTCCGCGATAAGTTAGGGGTTGTCATGGACAACATGGTTAACAATATGCCTCAGAATGATAAGACTGCTGACGCTACCTGCGTATTCCGCGTGCCTTCAAGCGACGTCACCGTTCCCGACCTCATGGCCAACGTGCGCATCACCGCCCCCGTTCTGTCCATCGTCAAGGGTCCGCAGACTGGTGCCGCCTTTGAGCTCGAGGACGACGTGACCACCATCGGCCGCGATCCTGCGAACGGCATCTTCCTCAATGACATGACCGTTTCGCGCAGCCACGCGCGCATTATCCGCGAGGGCCTCGGCGCTCGCATCGAGGACCTGGGCTCGCTCAATGGCACCTGGGTCGACGGTGCCATCGTCAATGCAGCCCCGCTGCACGATGGTTCTTCCGTCCAGATCGGTACGTTTACGCTCATCTACCACGAGAGCACGCCGGAGCGCATCGAAACCGGTGAGTAGGGCATGGCCGAACGCAACTATCTGAGTATCGGCCAAGTCGTCAACCTACTTCGAGGCGCATACCCCGATCTTTCGAACTCAAAAATTAGATTTCTAGAGGATGAGGGGCTCATTACCCCTCATCGTACGCCTAAGGGATACCGTCAGTACTCCAAGGAGGACGTTGATCGCCTGGAGGTCATTCTGCACTTGCAGAAGACTCGCTACATGCCGCTAAACGTGATTAAGCAGCGCTTGGAAAACGCCACGGACCTTTCAACGCTCGCCTACGAGGTGGGCTTGCTGTCCGATGTTCCGCTCAAGACAGAGCCCAAGGAGACTAAGCAAAAGCTGCATCCCATCGAGACCATTCCCGATATGCTGGGCGTCGAGATTTCGTTTATCCGCTCGCTCGCCGAGAACGACCTCATTCGCATCATCAAGAGTCCGCAGAATCGTGAGCTCGTCGATGGTCGCGATTTCCCGATCATCCGCTACTGCTCCGAGCTGTCACGCTTCCATATCGAGCCGCGCAACCTGCGTCAGTACGTGTCTTCCGCCAACCGCGAGTCCTCGATGTTTGAGCAGGTGCTCGTGAGCATGCTCGGAATGGATACCTCCGATGACGAGCGCGACGCCAAGCTCGAGCGTGCGTTTAAGAAGCTTCACGACCTGACGGAAGGTGTACACACTGCGCTGCTCAAGAACCGCGTTTTTGAGTCGCTCAACGCCGTGGTCGAGGACGCCGACATCGATGCACTCGATGAGGAAATTACTCGCTCCGAGTCCACCAAGGCCAAAAACGAAGAGACAGCCGCGCCGGCTTCGCACGAGGATTCTCTCGTAAAGCCGCTCAAGGTCGTCGCCCCTTCGCAATCCGGCACCGCCACCGCGGGCAAATAACAGCTGCCGCTTATCCGGCAACCCATTGAAAGGTCATGCAATGTACGACTTCGAATCTCAAATCGTCGACATCCCCGACTATCCCGAGCCCGGAGTCATCTTTAAAGACATCACGCCGCTCTTTGGCAATCCCGAGGCGCTCAAAGCCATGACCGATGCCCTCGCCGAGCACTTTGCCGGCATGGGAATCACCAAGGTCGTGGGTCCCGAGGCTCGCGGCTTTATGGTTGGCGTACCGGTGGCTGTAGCCCTTGGCGCTGGCTTTGTTCCCGCACGTAAACCGGGCAAGCTGCCGCGCGAGACCGTAAGCCAGAGCTACGAGCTCGAGTACGGCACCGATTCAATTGAGATCCATGCCGACGCTATCAGCTCTAAAGATACCGTGTTGATTCTGGACGACTTGGTCGCGACGGGCGGAACCGTCGAGGCAACAGGTAAACTGGTGCGAGATATGGGCGCAAAGCTTGTCGGTTACGGTTGTATCCTTGAGCTTGCGTTTCTCAACCCGCGCGAGAGGCTCACGCCGTCTGATGACGATGTGGAGCTCTTTAGCCTGGTGACGGTGGACTAGCCGTTACCCTTAGTTACTGGAAAGGAAGCTACATGCGCACAGCAAACACGCACAAAAACATGGCACGCTGCGCTGCTACGGCAACCCTCGCTTGTGTTTTGGGCTTGGGCCTCGCGGCTCCTGCCTACGCCGATACCGCATCCGACCTTGCCGCTGCTCGTACGAAGCTCGAGCAGATCGGTACGCAAACCCAGCAGATTTACGATGAGCTCGCCACGCAAACGCAGGCGCTCGATCAGACTGCCGGCGAGATCACGCAAAAACAGCAGGAGATCGCCGATGGCCAGGCCAAGCTCTCGACCTATGTCGCCGGCGAGTACAAAACCGGCGGTCTGAGCCTGCTTCAGGTTCTGACGGGTGTCGATGACCTGAGCGATATGCTCAACCGTCTGTTCTACTACGGCAAAGTTTCCGATAAGCAGGCTCAGACCATTCAAGAGGTCAAGGAGCTTAAGCAGCAGCTCACCGATAAGCAGGCCGAGCAGGAGAAGAACGTCGCCGCAACGCAAAAGAAGGTCGACGAGCTTAACGCCCAGCAGGCTGAAGCCCAGAACGTCGTAAACTCCCTGGATTCGCAGCTGCAGGCCGAGCTTGCCGCAGAGGCCGAGGCCAACGCCGCGCTGCAAGCCGGCATCAACGCCAGCACCGCCGAGAAGGCCACGGTGAGCAACGAAACTGCCGGTACGACCGAGAACACCAACAACGGTGGCCAGACCAGCAATAACAACAACCAGGGCGGCAACACTCCGGCTCCTACCCCGGCACCTGCTCCGACGCCGCAGCCCTCCACGCCTGCTCCGGCTCCGACGCCTTCTGCTCCGAGCCAGTCCGTCGACGGCGGTTCTGTTGTCTCGCGTGCATACAGCAAGCTTGGTTGCGCTTATTCCTGGGGTGGAATTGGCCCGAACAGCTTCGACTGCTCTGGTTTTGTTAGCTATTGCCTCACTGGTCGCTATTGCCGCCTGGGCACCACGGGCACCTTTATGGGCTGGACGCGTGTGTCCGATCCGCAGCCCGGTGACGTTGTGGTCAACTCGTACCACACCGGCATTTACATCGGTGGTGGTCAGATGATTCATGCTTCCGACTACAACACGGGTGTTATCATCAGCTCCGTTGCCGCCGGCATGAACAATAACTACATCTTCGTGCGTTACTAAGTATTCAGATAATGCAAACGGATATGGACCTCGTGGCTTTGAGTCATGGGGTCCATTCTTTTGCCTATAGTTCAGGCTGCTATCTAGTTTTGAATACTAGATAGCAGCCCAATCGGTCTGCAAGAAGGCTATAATTGTTGAGGAACAATTAGAAAGGACCCTCTATGAGCTGGGCACTTATCTCAGATTCAAGCTGCAACCTCCGCGATTGGCAACCGACCGCACCCCACACCACCTTTGCATTTGCGCCCCTCAAAATTCGAGTGGGGGAGCGTGAATTCGTCGATGACCATTCGCTCGATGTGCATGAGCTCAACTGCGCTGTTCAGGCGGAGACGAACGCTTCTTCGAGTGCTTGTCCCAGCGTAGGGGAGTGGGCCGAACTCTTCAAATTGGCAGACAAGACCATCTGCATGCCGATCTCTGAGGGCGTGTCGGGCAGCTACAACGCGGCAGCCACGGCTCGCGATATGGTTCTTGCCGAGGAGCCCGACCGACAGATTCATCTAGTCAATTCACGCGCAGCTGGCGGCAAAATGGATCTCATTTTCTTGCTGTTCGACCGCTATCTTGCAAGCAATCCGGATGTCTCATTCGAGGACGCTTGCGCATACTTCGACAGCCTTGAACAGAACAGCAAAATCCTCTTCAGCTTGTGCAATTACGAAAATCTCGCCAAAGCCGGACGCATCCCTAAGGCAGCCGGCGTCATTGCCAACAAGCTCAATATCCGCATTTTGGGCACGGCGAGTGAGGCCGGTAAAATCGAACTCGTCGGGCACACGCGTGGCGAAAAGAAGATGCTCAACAAGATCATCGACACCATGGAAGTCGAGGGTTTTACGGGAGGCGAGGTCGTCATCGACCATGTGGAGAACGCATCGAGCGCCCAGGCGTTGGCCGATCGCATTATTGAGCATTGGCCCGGCTCCAAGACCATCATCATGCCCTGCAACGGCCTGGATTCCTATTACGCCGAGATGCACGGCCTCATCATCGGCTACGGCATGGGCGTAGCTTCGGGCAAATAAAGTCCAACCAAGCAAAAATACTGGCGGGACAAAGCGGCAGATGGCTCTTTGTCCCGCCAGTTTTATACGTCGGCTAGCTATTAAACCCGTTGAACTTGAGATAGCTCATCAGGTAAGCCTTCGAAACGAAGGACGATACCGCACTGCGTACAAGCAGCGACTCACGCGTTACCTGATGCGCGGTATCGGGAACCGGCGTCTGCTCGACGGAAAACGCCGAACGAATCGATGCCTCGAGCTGATCGACAACATAATCGAAGGCCGTCGGGGCATCGTAGCTCAAACGCTGAATGTTAAAGAGTGCCTGCACCGCAGCAATAGGTAGCACCTGCTTAAAGATGCAGATAGCGATCAGGCGGGCAATCTGCTCGCGGCCATATTGCTTTTTGACCGGAGCAGGCACCAGGCCGACCTTCACGTAGTTATTGATCATCGATGGCGTAATGACAGGCTGCTCAACGCAAATGGACAGCGGCTCCATCCACAGCGCAACATACTCAATAACCTGGTCGCGGTAGAGCGTCACATTGGGCAACTGGTTATAGCGCGGCAGACTCAACGTATTAAGTTTGCGCACGATATCGGACTGAATAAATGCATCGGGCAGCACAGTGGGCTGAATATCCTCAGGCTTAATGCTGACCGACGAATCAGACATCGGGATAACGCGTTTGGCGTGGTTCATAAGGATCCTCCGTTCATTAGCAATATTGTATTCTAAGTAATCTAGTTTTGCATACTATATAGCAGGAAAGTAAAAGTGGTTGGACAGCACATTGATGCACCGTCCAACCACTTTGTTTTAAAGATAGCAACCTTACATAAGATATATTATCGTACTTATCCACGGAGAAACGCGTATACGCTCGTTGCCGCTATGGCTCCATCAGAAACGGCAGTCACAACCTGGCGTAAACGCTTGGAACGGATGTCGCCAGCGGCAAATAGACCTGGCGTGCGGGTCGCCATGGAATCATCAGTAACAATACCGCCGTCCGGCGCCAGATCGACTAGATGCTCAACGAGCTCGGAATGGGGCTGCGTTCCGGTAAAGACAAAGATACCAAACGAGCCAGGGACAAATGACTCGGTGTGAGTTTCCCCGGATGCATTGTCCTTAAAGGTAATCGTCGTTGGCATGGCTTCGCCCGAGAGCTCGACAATACTAGTTTGGTACCTAACTGAAATATTATCTTTTGCAAGAACTTTTTGAACCACACCATCGGGGGCACGGAACTGATCGCGGCGCAAAACGATGGTCACGCTGCTGGCGATTTCTGACAAGAACAGAGCTTCCTCGCAGGCAGCATTGCCGCCGCCGATGACAAAAACCTGCTTGCCGCGAAAGAACATGCCGTCGCACGTCGCGCAATACGAAACGCCGCGACCGCGATACGCATCCTCGCCAACAAAACCAGCAGATCGCGGCGTGGCACCCATGCAAGCGATAACGCTCGAGGCCGACGTATCGCCCAAATCGTGATGCACCGTAAACAGCGCTGCATCGGCATCGTAATCGATACCCGTAACCATGCTCCATGTAACCTGTGCTCCCAGGCCCTCTGCATGCTGCTGAAAACGCTCACCGAGTTCGGCGCCACTCAAGAGCGGAATGCCCGGATAGTTCTCGACTTCATTGGTCGTGGCGATCTGCCCTCCCGACATGCCCTGTTCAATCACGGTCGTCGTTAGGTTGGAGCGCGCCGCATAAATGGCCGCAGCATAGCCCGCAGGGCCGCCACCGATAATCGCAACATCGATCGGCTGATGGGTAGTCATGAAGAGACCTCCTGTCGAAAGATTGGCGTTCTTTGCGCTCATACCCAAATTTACGTGAACATGACACTCATGCACTACAATGATAAATCGCGTAACAAAGCTGAAGGGGAGTTATCGATGGATCAAACGCAGATGAGCAATAGCGCTCCCCTGCCCATGCAAGCCACTCCCCAACCGGAGCAAATGACCGTTTCACCTGCACAAAAACCCCTAGTAACCATTGTGCACGCATCGGTTGGATCGGGCCACAAAGCCGCCGCCAACGCGATTGCACAAGCATTTGAACTTATCCGCGGCACCAAGGGAATCCCTGAGGATATTGAAATTGAAGTGCTCGATATCCTTGATTTTGGACGTATTAAATTCGACGGCAATAAGACCGCGGCTTCTTTTACGGGAGCCACACGCCCCATTTACGACCTGACCTGGCGATATACGCTTACGGGACATCTTCTCTGGGGTGGCGGCACGGCATGGTCGCGTATTATGTTCCCCGCCTTCAACGAATATATTCGTCGCCGCAGGCCTATAGCCGTGGTCGCAACGCACATCACAGCAGCCAATGTTGCCGTGGGCGCCCGCGTAATTACGGGTATCGATTACCCGGTCATCTGTGTGCCGACCGATTACGAAGTCGAAGGCTTTTGGCCCCACAAGGACACCGACCTATTCTGTGTAGCCAACGAGTTTATGGCCGAAACGCTGCGCCCGCGCAAGGTTCCCGAGTCAAAGATCCGCATAACGGGCATCCCCATCCGAGCCGGTTTCGATTCAGATTACAAACGCGAAGATGAGCTCAGCAAGTTCAATCTCCCCATAGACAAAACCGTCGTATTGGTGATGGCCGGTGCCAGTTTACCCCAACCATACGTGCGTTTCCGCGCCGCGATGGACCACACGCTCCCCTTCTTACGCAGCTTTGAGGACATGCACTTTGTCTTTTTACCGGGCAAGGATAAAGAATACGCCACCCGACTCAAGACGCTCTTCGACGCCATGAAGCTCGAAAACGTCACGGTTCTAGACTACGTGGACGACATGGCGGCCCTCATGCACGGCTGCGACCTGGCAATTCTCAAATCGGGCGGACTCACCGTCACCGAGTGCCTGTGCGCGCATCTGCCGATGATCCTGCTGGGCAAGTCCTATGGCCAGGAAAAGGCAAACACCACGATGCTCACCGGCATGGGCGCCAGCATGCATGTCACCACCGCACGAGAACTCATCGTGACGTTGCGCCATCTCCACGATCATCCGGAGTCGCTCAAGGCACTGCTCATCAATGGCGAAGTCCTGCGCCGTCCACACGCAGCCGAGGACATCGCCATCGCCACCATGGAGCTTGCAGGTAAGCCCCAAAAACGTAAACGAGCCTTCTGCCGCTTCTACTGGGGAGGAAAGCCCGCGCATATCCGCTAGTCGAATGTCCGCCGCTCTGCCGGAGCCGCCCTTATATC
>CATYIV010000009.1 GCA_958407465.1 uncultured Collinsella sp.
CGACCAAATACCAAAGCCCTCGGAACGGCGGGACAGAGTATGCCCCGCCCCTCGGGACGAAGGGATAGGACAGGAGCACCCATGGCAGGCAAGCCGCAAACACTAGCTACGACCTCGGCATTCGAGATCTTGGGCCCCGTCATGGTCGGCCCCAGCTCATCGCACACCGCCGGCGCCCTGCGCTGCGCCCAAGTTGCCGCCAGCCTGCTGGAAGGCCGCATCACCAAAGTCACCTTTGGCCTGTGGAACTCCTTCGCCCACACCTACCGTGGCCACGGCACCGATCGTGCGCTCGTCGCGGGCATCCTGGGCCTCGACACCGATGACGAGAACATCAAGCAGGCCTTCGACCTCGCGCGCGAGCAGGGCCTCGAATATCACTTTGACATCAAAGGCGACGACGCCTCCATCCACCCCAACACCGTCGACATCGAAATGGTCGACGACACAGGCGCCACGGCACAGGTTCGCGGCGAGAGCCTGGGCGGTGGCAAGATGCGCATCAGCCGCATTAACGGCGTCGGCGTCGACATCTCGGGTATGTATTCCACGCTCTTCGTGGCGCACAAGGACGTTCCCGGCGTGCTCGCCGCGCTCACGAACCTGCTCGCCTACGCCCACGTGAACATCGCCTTCTGCCGCACCTACCGCACCGAAGTGGGCGGCCAGGCCTACTCCGTCTTTGAGACCGACGGCGCGCCCGACGACACCGTCGTCCCCATGCTGCGCAAGCTCGACAATGTCGATTACGCAACGTTTATCGAGCTCCCCGGTTCTGCCTCGTCGCTCTCCCCCGGCGTCTCGGCCAAGGAAATCTTCGACGACGGCGAGCAGCTGCTCGATGCGTGCGAGGAACTGGGGCTCAGCATCGGCGCCGTCATGGCCGTTCGCGAGGCGCGTCTGACCGGCGAGGCCCACGCCGTCGCTGCCATGCGCCGCGTGCTCGAGGTTATGCGCGAGGAGACCATGGCCCCCCTCGCCAATCCGCAGCGTTCGCTCGGCGGGCTTATCGGCGGCGAGGCCAAGCTCGTCGAAGCCACCAGCCGCAACGATTTGAGTGCAAGCCTGATGGGCCCCGTTCAGACCGACGCCGTGGCCCGCGCCATGGCCGTGCTCGAGCGCTCCGCCACGATGGGTGTGATCGTCGCAGCTCCGACGGCAGGATCCGCGGGTGTTGTGCCCGGCTGCGTGCTGGCGCTCGCCGATCGTCTGCAGCTCGACGACGAGCAGGTCATGGACGCGCTCTACTGCGCAGCCGCCATCGGCCTCAACCTCACCACAAGCGCCTGCGTTGCCGGCGCCGAGGGCGGCTGCCAAGCCGAGGTCGGAAGCGCCGCCGCCATGGCAGCCGCCGCGCTGGTGCAGATGCTCGGCGGCACGCCCGAGCAGGCTCTCGACGCCAGTTCCATCGCGCTGAGTAACCTGCTGGGCCTCGTTTGTGACCCCGTCGGTGGCCTCGTGGAAGTGCCCTGCCAAAACCGCAACGCCATCGGCGTGGCAGCGGCCTTTAGCTCGGCACAACTCGCCCTCGCAGGCATTAAGAGCTTGGTGCCGTTTGACCAGATGGCACATGTCATGCTTTCGGTGGGTCACGCGTTGCCGGCCACGCTGCGCGAGACGGCAAAGGGCGGCATCGCGCAGGCTCCGGCCGCACTTTCGGCCTGTGCAAAATGCGGCGTGTGCGGATAACGGCAAAGAATGACTCAAAGGTGGGACAAATGTCCCACCTCTTTTGAATGCCACCGTTTCCGTACCACAAACAGCAGGGCAATCGCTATAATGCAAGCCCAGTAAAAACACGATGAACCGCAAGGCGAAAATCGAAGGATATGCATACGATGTCGCAAAACGATCGAACTCAACTGATTCCCGATCCGCAGCAGCCGAGCAGGCACACCGGCGGCGTTCAGTCACCGCGTCCTATCGCGCCGAGCCACGGTCAGCAGCGTGGTGCGGCAAACGCGCCCCAACGTCCGAACCAACAGCGACAGCAGCGTCAACAACGTCAGCAGCGCCAGGCAAACGGCAATGCGCCCAAGCAGCCCCCCACGCACGCTCGAGGCGATCGCGGCCCCGCGCGCAAGTCCGCCGTCAACAATAAATCGGGCAAAAAGACGACGCTCTTTGTCGTCCTGGGTCTAATCATCATTGTCTATACCGTAGGCATCGTAGCGTTTTCGCAGCTAGCTTACCCCAACACCATCATTGCCGGCGTCGACGTCTCGTTCTCCAACGCTTCGTCTGCCGCCACCAAGGTCAACTCGGCATGGAAGCACTATAAGCTCACCGTGACAGGCGATGACTTTAGCTGGACCTATCAGCCCGAGTCCGATGAGCCCATCGTCGACGGCGAAGCTGCCGCAAAAGAAATCATCAGCCACAACGAAGCCTTTGTATGGCCGGTCCGCCTTGTGGAATCCTTAAGCGGCAAGACCAAAACAACCGCCACCTCCAACGAAGTCGATCTTGATCAAGACGTCGACCTGTCCATGCTCTCCGACACCTTTAACCAAAAGCAGTTTGAGAAGGATCTGGGCGCCGCCATCGACGAGTTTAACGAGGGCCGTTCGGGCACGTTCGAGGCCAATAGCTCCTATGACGAACAGGCCGGCAAGTTTACCGTCGAGAAGGCGCGCTCCAACGAAAAACTCAACCGCGAGCATGCCATTAAATATGCCGAGCTCGAGCTTGCCTCGCTGGCCGAAACCGTAGATCTTTCCAAGCTTGGCAACGATGCCTATGAGCCGCTCAATGGAACGCTGACCGATGATCAGATTCAGGCTGCATGTGATGCCGCCAACAACTTCCTGGGCGTCAACGTGACCCTTAAACTCAACGGCGAGGATGCCGGAAAGGTTGATGGCAGCTCCGTGTTGCAGTGGATCAGCTTTGCCGATCCGGCCAACCCCACGCTCGATACGTCGCAGATCAGTAGCTGGGCAGCCGAGCTCGCCAACGGCTTTAATACCGTGGGCTCCACTCGCTGGTGGACGCGCGCCGATGGCAAGCAGTGCGCCGTCGAAGGCGGTGACTTTGGTTGGTCCATCGACAGCAGCTCGCTCGCCAAGCAGGTCGAAGACGCTATTAACAACAAGCAGACCGGCGAGACCGAGATCAAGTACTCCCAGAAGGCCGACACCTTTACCGCAAAGGGAGAGCCCGACTGGAAGGCATACATCGACGTCGACCTGTCCGAGCAGCACGCGCGCTACTATGACGAGAACGCCAATATCGTGTGGGAGGCCAACTTTATTTCCGGCAAACCGGGCGAAGACGCCACCCCCGAGGGCGTGTGGCAGATCAACAGCAACGACGGCGGCAGCACCCTGATCGGAGCCAAGGACCCCGAGACCGGTAAGCCCAAATACGAGAGCCCGGTGAGCTACTGGATGCCGTTCGAGGGCAATATGATCGGCTTCCACGATGCCACCTGGCAAAACGACAAGAGCTTTGATAATGCCGAGTCGTACAAGTGGTGCGGCAGCCACGGCTGCATCAACCTGCGCCTGGCCGATGCAAAGGCACTGCACGATTGCATCAAAGTCGGCCTGTGCGTGGTTGTCCACTCGTAGTGCAACGCGCGCATTCCTACAACATGGAGCTGCTGCGACCAATCTAACAGTTCCGAAAGAAACCGTCCCATGCGCCCGCCCCAACCGGTGGGCGCATATAATTATCGAGGTTCTTTCTATAAAGGAGACGCTATGCCGAATGTCCCCACCATCACCCCGGGCCCGGATGATAACGAGAACACGCCCGAAGGTGCCACCGAAACGATTCCTCTGATTACAAACGTACATGCCGATAAGCAGAACGGACGCACGAACGATACGGCCGAGATTTCCGATGAAGAGGCATATGCCAAGCTCAAGGCAAAACGTGCCGAACGTCGACGCAAAAAGCTCATCCGACGCGGCATTGCGGCCGGCGTCGTGGCCGCCATTGTGCTCATCGCCGTTGTCGTGACCTTAGCCATCAACGCACGGCCCGCAGGCAACAACGGGCCGGTGACCGACATGGTGACCGAGGGCACGTTTACCACAACGGTCGAGGCAAAAGGCCAGCTCAAACCCATTTCGTCCTCAGTGGTCTCCCCTTCTGTCGACGGCACGGTCGATTCTATCAACGTGCAGGCAGGCCAATCCGTCAACGAGGGCGACGTGCTTATGACCATTAAAAACGACGAGCTCGATCGCAACGTTGCCGAGGCGCAACGTGCAGTTGCAGCCGCTCAGGAAGACCTCGCCAACGCGCAGAAAGCCGCAGCTGCCGCGCAGGCCACCCCAACGACGGACGTCGAGGGAGCTTCCGCAGCGGCTGGCGTCTCCGCCGCATCAGCGGACACGAACGCCGTATCGGCCGCGCAGCGCAGCCTCGCATCAGCCCAGGCAAACCTCGACCAGGCGAACGCCAAGGCCTCCAGTCGCACGGTCACGGCCCCGAGCTCGGGTAGCATCGTGGAGCTCAATGCCAAAGTGGGCGCCACGGTAACAGGCGGCATGATCATGGGCGAAAGCGATACGAGTGGCGGCAAGCAGTGCATGCAGATCGCCGACCTATCTAAGATGAAGGTGACCGTGCAGGTGGGCGAAAAGGACATCGCCAAGATCGCTGTTGGGCAGAGCGCCAACGTCACGTATCCCGCGTTTCCCGATATCGTGAGCCAGGGCACCGTCACGGCTATCGCGTCGGTGGCAAACTCCGACGCCGCCAACGGAGGCGGCGGCAGCGTAACCTTTAACGTCGACATTCTCATCGAGGCGCCCGACGCGCGCCTGAAGCCGGGCATGACGGCCGAGGTATCGGTGGTGACCGAGCAGCTCGACGACGTGGTAATGGTGCCGACGATGGCACTCATGACCGAAGACGGCGAACACTATTACGTCAACGTGGCGACTGATGACGAGGGCAAGCAAACCCGTCGCGTGAAGGTGACCGTCGTGACGCAAAACGACAACGAAGCCGTAGTCGGCAAGACACAGGTCAAGCGCGACGACCAGGGCAACGAGATCAATCCCAACGTGCCGGTTACCAAGCTGCGCGATGGCGACACCCTCGTCATGGACACCGGAGCGGACGCAACGGCTGACGGCGGCTACGGCGCGGATTCGGGCAGTATGTCTGCCGACGAGGGCATGTAATGCGTCCCGTTATCGACATCCGCAACGTGCACCGCATCTTTGAGAGCGAGGCAGGTTGCGCCCACATCCTGCATAACGTGAGCCTGGCGGTAGATCCCGGCGAGTTCGTCGCCATTACCGGCCCCTCGGGCTCGGGCAAGTCGACGCTCATGAACATCCTAGGCTGTCTGGATAAGCCGACGGCGGGCGACTATTACCTGCAAGGGCTCAACGTGGCCGAGCTCGATGATGACGAGCTCACCGAAGTCCGCGCCCTGAGCATTGGCTTTGTCTTTCAGAGCTTCAACCTGCTGCCGCGCCTGTCGGTTATCGAAAACGTCATGCTGCCGCTGGCCTACACCAATGTGCCCCGTAGCCAGCGCGAAATGCGCGCCGTTCACGCGCTGCAGGCTGTCACGCTGCCCGTCGACCACTGGGACCACCGCATATCCGAGCTCTCGGGCGGCCAGATGCAGCGCGTCGCAATCGCGCGCGCCCTCGTCAATGACCCGCCCATCATCCTGGCCGATGAGCCGACGGGAAACCTGGACTCCGCTACCGGAGCGCTTGTGATGGAGACCTTCCATAAGCTCCAGAAGCGCGGCAAAACCATCGTGCTTATCACACACGACCCCGGCATCGCCGCCGAGGCCGACCGTGCCGTGACCATCCGCGACGGTCGCATTCACGATGGCGCGTATATTCCACATGCACCGCGGACCCTGCGCAGCGCCGTGGATAGCCTGCCCATGATTTCCGCCTCCGCCAACCCGCCGAAAGGAGAGATGGCATGAGCGCCCGCGATCTCATCCAGGAAGCCCTTCACTCGCTCGAGGCCAACAAGGGGCGCAGCCTGCTCACCATCCTGGGCATTGTCATCGGCATCGCCTCGGTTATCGCCATGACTTCGCTCATCGGCGGCATCCAAAACAGCCTGGTCAACAGCCTGGGCCTCAATGCGGCACGCATGGTGCAAATCTATTCGTCGCAAGAACTCACAGAGTCGGACATCGAGAAGCTTCAAAAACTGGTGCCGCAGATAGAGCAGATCGGCATTGTCGACAGCGCGTATACCGAGTACAAGACCGGCGATAAAAGCTATACCGTCATGGCACAGGGTGTCGATAGCGACATGCTCGACGCCGTGGGGGCCGGAAAGCTCGTTGCGGGGCGTACCTATTCCCTGGCCGAGTCTCAATCAGGCTCGCGCGTGGCGCTCATCAGCCGCGGCGGCGCCGATCAGCTTTACGGCAACGAACAGGATGCGCTGGGGAAAACCATCAAGGTGTCCAACGGCGAGGTGCAGATTGTCGGCGTGATTGACGGCGGCAGCGACTCCATGGGCTCGCTCACGCTGTATATGCCACGCGAAACCATCTCCGGCCTGTTTGGCGACGAGAATCCTTCATTCCCCAGCGTGACGGCGCTCGCCGCCGAGGGCACGGACATGGATGAGCTCTGCAAGACCATCGAGTCCAAGGTGCGCGCGATGAAGGGCATCGAGGAGGAGGATGAGTACAACAGTGTATCGGCGACCTCCATGAAAAGCGCCATCGATGCACTCAACTCCTTTATGGGCGCGTTTTCGCTCATCATGGGTGCTGTCGCCAGCATCTCGCTGCTTGTCGGCGGTATCGGCATTATGAATATGATGCTTACCAACGTAACGGAGCGCATCCGCGAGATCGGCATCCGCCGCGCTCTGGGCGCAAGTCGTCGCGATATCACTGCGCAGTTTTTGGCCGAATCCTCGGCGCTGTGCGTCACCGGCGGACTGCTAGGTGTCCTGATTGGCTATCTGCTGGCCTGGGCTCTTGCGATGTTTGCCGCAGGATCAGGGGTTCTCGGCGAGCTCGGTGCCAGCGGGCAAATCACACCGAGCTTTTCAATCGCCACGGTACTGCTGGCCTTCGCCGTCTCCGTCGGCATCGGCGTAATCTTTGGCTTCTATCCCGCTCGCCGCGCGGCAAAGCTCGACCCGGTGGAGTGCCTACGCTACCAGTAAGCCACCAGCAACAAGTTGCGGTGAATTAGGGACTGGATATGCTATCTAGCAGCAAAAACAGACACTATTTCACCGCAACTTATTGAAGGGCTGCTTGCGCCAGTTCCGGGCGTCGTCCTCGAGCTATTGGCGGATGACGGTCTTGTGCGGTTCGAGCTTGCTCGAGGCGCTCCTCCTCGCGGGCGGGAGGGCACGCAGGCGCGGCGAGCGCCTAGCGCGCGAACTCTCGTAAGAGCGCGTCTTCCACTTCCCGAAGCGAAAGGCCCCCGCCTCCCTCGGCGGGACGGGTGACCACGATGCAGTGCGCTCCCACAGCGCGCGCTGCGGCGAGCTTCTCAGCCGTGCCGCCTACGGTTCCCGAGTCCTTGGTCACAAGCCACTGGGCGCCCACCTGCCGAAGCATCGCCTCGTTGAGCTCGCGGGTGAAGGGCCCCTGCATGCCGATGACGTGCGACGGCGAAAACCCCGCGTCGATGCACTTCGTTATAGCACCGGGCAGCGGGAGCACACGCACGAAGAAGCGCTCCGCGAAATCGGCGACGCGCGTGTAGGGAGCAAGCTCCTTGCTCCCCGTCGTGAGAAGCGCGCGACCTGGGTTCTCGGAGAGAAAGCGCGCCGCGCAGGCGATCGACGCGACCGACACGACGCCTTTGGGCAGCGCCTCGACCGGGCGCGCAAGGCGCAGGCATCGTGCACCCACGGCGAGCGAAGCGGCCCGGATGTTACCGCTTGCGAGCGTAGCGAAGGGGTGCGTGGCGTCGACGACGATGCGCGCGCCGGAAAACTCGCGCTCCATGTCGGCCTCGTCGAGCCTGCCCGCATGCACCTCGATGCCCGGAAGCTCGCCCAAAAGTTCGCCTCCGTACTCTGTTGCCGCGTAGGCACGGGCGGGGATGCCAGCCCCGCTCGCCCATTCGCACAGAAGGCGGCCCTCGGTGGTGCCGGCGAAGATGCGCAGCGCCGGCGCGGATGTGGGCGCCGTCACTTCGGGCCGCCTGGGCGCGTAATCTGGTAGAGCAGCGCGTTCATAATGGCGGCCGCCACGGTCGAGCCGCCCTTGCGACCCCTCGCGACGATGGCCGGCACGCGTCGCGCAAGTAGCTCCTCTTTCGCCTCGACCACGTTCACAAACCCGACCGGCACCCCAACGACAAGCGCGGGCGCGATCTCCCCCGCGTCCATGAGCTCGGCGAGGCGCAGAAGTGCTGTGGGAGCGTTGCCGACGGCCACGATGAGCGGACCCTCGATGCCGCAAGCTTTGTCCATGCTCGCAACGGCGCGAGTCGTGCCCGCGGCGCGCGCAGCCGCGGCGACATCAGGGTCGGCCATGTAGCACACGGCCTTGCAGCCGAGCTTCGCGAGCGCGGGCTTGCTTATGCCCGCGAGCGCCATGTTCGTGTCGGTGAGCACCGTGGCCCCTGCGCGCAGTGCGTCGAGCGCACAGTGCGCGGCGTCATGGGTGAACACGAGGGAATCGGCGTACGAGAAGTCGGCAGTGGTGTGGATGACGCGCTTCACGACGGGCTCTTCAAGCGGCGGGAACGTGCGGCCGCCGAGCTCTTCGGTGATGATCTCGAAGCTGCGCCGCTCGATGACGCCGGGCGCCATCTCCTTGGAATCCATCTAGTACTCCACTCCTTCCCTTGCACATATCCCCTGCTCGTAGGGGTGTTTCTCGCACCGCATCTCGGTTATGTAGTCGGCCTTCTCCACGATCTTGCGGGAAGGCGCGCGCCCGGTGAGCGCTACTTCGACGCCGCGCGCGGACAAGTCGAGCGCGCGGTCCACGAGCGCCTCGTCGACAAGCCCCTTCGAAAGCGCGTCGAGCGCCTCGTCGAGCACGAGCAGCCCCTCCTGCGCGCCCTGGAGCTCGGCGAGCGCGGAAGCGAGGTTCCCATCGTGCAGCTCGCACGTCGCGGCAAGTTCTTCCGGCGTCATCGACCAGGTAAACTTGTCCGACACCTTCCCCGCGAACACGGACACGCCGAAATGCTCGGCGAGCAGGCGCGCCTCCCCGCTTTCGCCGTCTTTCAGGAACTGCACGACGACGACGCGGCGGCCTGCGGCGAGCATGCGAAGGGCGAGGCCCATCGCCGCCGTGGTCTTGCCTTTGCCGTCGCCATGATACACGTGGATCATACGCCCTCCTCGATAATGCGGTAGACATACTCCATATCGAGCGCCCCGCGCACGCCGTCGGCCAGGCGGTCGAACTCACGCGCACGGTGATCGGCCGCGGACGTCGCGCCCGCAGCACCCACGACGCTCTCGGGCAGGCCGCGCATGCGCGCAAGCGAGCGCGCGAGGGCGAGCGCCACCCCCGGTTCGTCGAACAGGCCGTGGAGATAGGTTCCGAACACGTTTCCGCAGGCCGCGCCTTCTGGTTTGCCGCCAATCGTGCCCGCAGGGGCGCAGGAGACGGTCGATTCGCCGTCGTGAATCTCGTACCCGCGAGCCGTCATGCCGTTCCACACCGAGAACGCGCCTTGAGCGCCCGTGATGCGAAGCTCCGACTGGGCGAGGCGCTTTTCCTCCTTGAACACCGTACTTGCAGGGATGAGCCCGAGCCCGCGCGCGGTGCCAGCGCCTTCCCTGCCGTGCGGATCGGAAAGCTCGTCTCCCAAAAGCTGGTAGCCTCCGCATATGCCGAGCACCGGCGTGCCCGCGCCCGAAAGCGCGCGTACACAGGCTCCGATGCCACTAGCCGCAAGCCAGCGTGCGTCGTCGAGCGTGGTCTTCGAGCCTGGGAGCACCACCAGGTCGGGTCTGCCCAGATCGGTCGTCGAGGAAACGTAGCGCACGCCCACACCGGGCACGCGCGAAAGCGGGTCGAAGTCGGTGAAGTTCGACAGATGCGGAAGGCGCACGACGGCGACGTCGATGACGCCGTGCGCCTCGCGGGCAGATAGGCGCGGTGCAAGCGAGTCCTCGTCGTCCAGGTCGAGCGTAAGATACGGCACGACCCCCACGACGGGAACCCCGCACATCTTCTCGAGCGGGGCCAAACCCGGGCGCAGGATTTCCACATCGCCGCGGAACTTGTTCACCACAAGCCCCCGCAAAAGCGCGCGGTCCTCGGGTGCAAAGAGCGCGACCGTGCCGTAGAGCTGGGCAAACACCCCGCCTGGATCGATGTCGCCCGCGAGCAGCACGGGGGAGGACACGGCGCGCGCGAGCCCCATGTTGACGATGTCGTTTTCGGCAAGGTTGATCTCGACGGGGCTGCCGGCGCCCTCGATGACGATGACGTCGTTTTCCTCCGCGAGCGAATCGAACGCCTCCAAAATCTGCGGCATGAGCGCCTTCTTTCGCGCGAAGTAGTCCCTCGCAGCGAAGGCTCCCTGCGCCTTGCCGGCCACGATGAGCTGGCTTCGGTGGTCGCTTTCGGGCTTGAGCAGGATGGGATTCATGCGCACGTCGGGCGCGATGCCGCACGCCTCGGCCTGCATGATCTGGGCGCGCCCCATCTCGAGCCCATCGGCCGTGACACCGCTGTTGAGCGCCATGTTCTGGCTCTTGAAGGGAGCCACGCGCAGGCCGTCCTGCGAAAGCACGCGGCACAGCCCCGCCGCAAGCAGGCTCTTCCCCGCGTTCGACATGGTGCCCTGGATCATGATGGGCTTCGCCCTACCCACGGGTATCGACCTCCTTCGCCGAGCCTCGGCCATCCGCGCCCGCCATAGCGTCGCTGCAAGAAGCGCCGCCCCGTTCGTCGGGTTCGCCTTCGCCCGATGCGCCTTCCGCCCGAAGCGCGCGGCTGAACGCCATCGCAAGCTGGGCGTTCTCCTTGCGCGTGCGCACCGCGACGCGGCACCAGAAACGGGACAGTACCGAAAACGAGTCGCACGTGCGGACCAAAACCCCCTGTTTATACAGGCGCTCGGGGATGTCTTTCGCCGGCGTGCGGACTAAAAGGAAGTTCGCATCCGACGGCACGACGGAAAGCCCGAGCGAGGAGAGCTCGTGGGAAAGCCACGCTCGCTCGCTCGCCAATACATCGCGCGTGCGCGAGACGTATTCGACGTCTTCCAGGGCGGCGATGCCCGCGGCCTCGGCGACCGAGGAGACGGGCCACGCCTGCCCCGCCCGGCGAATCCCCTCGATGAGTTGGGCGTTTCCGCTGATCAGATACCCCAACCGCAACCCTGCCATTCCGTAGAGCTTGGTGAACGCGGAGAGCACGGCCACATGGTGCGAACACGCGGCGCGTGCGGCCACGCTCCTTTCGCGGGCGTCGGGCGCAAATCCGAGGAAGCACTCGTCCACGACGAGCAGTGCGCCCACCTGCTCGCAGCGGCAAGCCGCGGCATCGATCACGCGGGGGTCGACGAGGCGCCCCGTCGGGTTGTTCGGATTGCAGAGGTACGCCACGTCTCCCGGCCCCTCGATCGCGCTGGCGAAGGAGGCGGGCACGTCGAAGTCGTCCGTTTCGGAGAGCGGGAACTCCTGCACGCATGCGCCGTAGTACGATGCCGCCTCCGCATATTCAGAGAACGTCGGCGCGCACACGACGATGCGTTTCGGGCGCACCGCCGCGGCGAGCCGCCAGATGATGTCGGACGCGCCCGCGCCGCAGACGATAGAATCTTCGGGAATGCCCTGGGCGCGCGCTAGGGCGCGAACGAGGGCGAGGCTTTCCCTATCGGGGTAGGCGTCGATTCGAGAAAGCGCCTTGCAAGCTGCGGCGACGGCGCGCGGCGAGGGGCCTGCAGGATTCACGTTCACCGAGAAGTCGATGAGCTCGGAGGCGCCCCCTTCGCAAGCGATGCCAAGCGATTGCGCGCTGCCCCCATGCGTACGGGTGCGTAGGATTCCCCCGGCAGCCCGGGGCGCGGCGTGGTCCACCCTCATGCCATCGCCTCCACGGCGAGCACGACCGCCGCGCGCGCGGCGCCGAAGACGACGAGCGCGCATACGGACGCGGCGAGCATGAGCCTTGTCGCCCGGGCGATGTCGTCCCACTCGATTTCGCGGGACGCGTCGCCTATCGTCGGTTTCTCAACGAGCTTGCCGAAATACACCGCGGGTCCTGCCAGGCGCAGCCCGAGCGCGCCCGCGCACGCTGACTCGGTCTGTGCCGCGTTCGGGCTCGCATGGCGACGCCTGTCGCGGCGCCAGATGCGCGCCGCCCCGCGCGCGTCGAGCCCGACGAATGGGCACACGGCGATCATGAGCAGGGCCGATAAGCGCGAGGGAATCCAGTTCACCGCATCGTCGAGGCGCGCCGAGGCGCAGCCGAAGTCGATGTAGCGCTCGTTTTTGTAGCCCACCATGCTGTCGAGCGTGTTCACCGCCTTGTACGCCATGCCCAAGGGCGCACCCCCGATCATAAGGTAGAAAAGCGGCGCGATGACGCCGTCGCTCGCATTCTCCGCTACCGTTTCCACGGCGGCGCGCGCGACGCCCTGCTCGTCGAGAACAGACGTGTCGCGCCCCACGATGAGCCCGACGGCTTCGCGCGCCGCAACAAGGCCGCCCTTCGAGAACGCGCGGGCCACGGCCAGGCTCTGGCGGCGCAGCTCGCATGCCGCGAGAATCTGATAGCTCGCCCATGCCTCGGCCACGAAGCGCAAGCCGGGGTGAACCATGCTGCAAAGATGCAGGATTCCCCAGGTCAAAAGCCCACACGCAAGCGGAAGCGCCACGGCGAGCACAAGCCCTGCGGCGCGCGTGCCCGCGGACGTTTGCGGGAATGCGCGCCGCAGGCGGCCTTCGGCCCACGTGATCGCGCGCCCCATAGCGACGACGGGATGGGGAAGCCAGCGCGGGTCGCCGAAGGCAAGGTCGGCCGCGAACCCGGCGGCGACGGCAAGAATCGTCATCACCGGGCATCGCCCCCCGAAGCGGGGCGAACGTCGCGAAGGCAGCGCCCATCCCAGGTGGCGGCCCATGCGCCGCCCGGCTCGGTATGCACGTCGAAGTATCCCATTTTCGGGACAGCCAGCTCGGAGAGCAGCGCTTTCACGGTACCCGCGTGAACGACGAAGACGGCGCGCCCACTCCCCTGGGCGCGCTCCGATTCGCACGCCTCCCGAAACGCCGCGATGACGCGGCGGGTGAAATCGCTCTTGCCCTCGCCATGCGGGCAGCGCGTCTCGCACCAGGAGTCTACCCAGGCGCGGTAGCGCGCATCCTCTTTAAGCTCGGCGGCGCTTCGCCCCTCGAAGTCGCCGAAATCCATCTCGCGCAGACCGTGGCACGCCATAAGCTCCGCGTTCGGGAAGAGGATGCGCGCCGTCTGGTCGGTGCGAACCATGCCGCTCGTGATGACACGGAACACGTCACGATCGCACGCGAGGTCGCGCAAAGCGCGCTCGCCCGCGCTCGACAGGGGCTCGTCGGTGCCCGCCCCGCTGTAGCGATGGTCTTCCGTGCCCGCCGTGGCACCATGGCGCACGATGACGACTTCCAAAGGTGCGCCCGCGCCCTGCGTCCCTCGGGGCGCATCGTCAAGGTTTCCTTTGATGACCTGGGGAATCCCGCACGTCATGCGCACGAAGACGTCGGCGCGCGCAGCGAGCGCGCATCCCAGGCGCCCCGCGCGCTCGCGCCATTGGGCGTCTTCCGCACGCATGGGGACGATCCCCGAGCCGACTAGGGGCAGAATCACTGCGTCGAAGCCGATCAGCCTCTCGAGCGCACGGTCAGCGTCGAGCGCGCGTACGAGTTCCTCAGCACGGTACGCGACGCGGCCGGCAAAAGCCGCGGGCACGCCGCCCTCCGCAAGCTGCGCCGCGTCGACGAAATCGTCCTCCGCGAACCCGAGCTTTTCGCGCACGAAGGTCCTCTTCCCCGAATGCGCGCCACCTACCACGAGAATCATAGGAGCATGCCCCCCGCCACCAGCATGGCAAGCATCGCGAGCTCGGCCCATTGCAGAAACCATCCGGCCAAATCTCCCGTCACCCCGCCGAAGCAGGACAGGGCAACATGGCGGTACCACGCGAGCGCCAAAAGCCCCGCCACCGCCATAAGGGCGCCGACGGCCCGAGCGCACGCGACCATCCCTGCAGCCGAAGCCGCAGCGAAAGCGCAAAGCGGCACGACGATCGCCGCGCGCTTCTTCGCAGGCGAGAGCCCCACGGCCATGCCGTCCGCCCGCGCGGCAGGCCAGCATTCTACGGCGAGCCCCGAAAGCGCGCGGGAGAACACGAGCGAGCACAGAAGCGCGAGGAACGCCCCCGCCGTAAGCGGCAGCGCGGTGAACAGGGAAAACTGCAGAATAAGGTACACGACAACACCAATGACCCCGAAGGCGCCCGCCCGCGGGTCGTGCATGATCTCGAGCTTTTGCTCGCGCGGGGCCCAACTTGCAAGCGCATCGGAGGTGTCGCAGAGCCCGTCTAGGTGGATGCCTCCCGTCACCGCCACAGGCAACGCCACGAGTACGGCCGCGACGATGGTCGCGGGCACGCCGAGCAGGTTCGCCACGTGCCCCCACGCCGTCATGAGGAAGCCTTCCGCAACGCCCACCAGGGGAAACGCGGCAAGCGCATGGGTTGATCCAAAATCGGTCCAGGCCGATTTCGGGACGGGGATGCGCGAGAACATTCCGAACGCCGCGCCGATTGCCTCTGCTATCTTCACCTTGTAGGTCCTTCGCCTTTCATCCACACGGGAATCCCGCATACCACTTCGACTGCGCGGTCGGCCAGCGCCGCCACGCCCGCGTTCACGCGCGCGAGCGCGCGCCTCCATGCCTCGGTCCCCTCATCGTAACGCATCCCATCGGCGAACACGTCGACGGTGACCACCACCGTATACGCAGCGGCCTGAGCGAGCCGTTCGATGCCTCCGAGCACCTCGCGCGCCGCAGCGTCGGGGTCACGTGGGGACAAGCCGCCTTCCGCGAAAAGCTCGTTCGCAACCAGGTTGCCCACGTCCTCCAAAAGAAGCGTGCAGCCGCGCGGAAGCCCGGACACTGCGGCGCCCACGTCACGCGTGCGCTCGAGAGTGGAAAACCCCTTGCCCTCGCGCAGCGCCCGATGGCGCGCGATGCGGCGGGCGCCCTCTTCCCCGAAGGGCTCCATCGTTGCCAGGTACACGCGGGGGCCGTCGTGCCCAAGGCACAGGGACTCGGCATAGGCGCTCTTGCCGCTCGCGGCGGCGCCGATAACGAACGTCACCGTCATTTCCCGGCCTCGAAATGCTCGTAAGCAGCCATGCCAGTCGCCGTAAACGTCTTCCCATCCCGGTACACGCGCAGCGCCGAATCCAGAAGGGGCAGATACGCCATGGCGCCCGCGCCCTCGCCCAAGTGCATGCCTGCGTCGAGGGGTGCCTTTATGCCGAGCTCGCGAAGGAGCTCCCGGCTTGCGGGTTCGCTTGATGCGTGGGTGCCCACGAGGTAGCCCAAGGCGTTGGGGCACAGGCGCGCCGCGCACAGGGCCGCCGTGCAGGATATGACCCCGTCGAGGAGCGCCGGCGCCTTCGAGGCCGCGGCCCCCAGGTAGAAGCCGCACATCGCCGAGATGTCGAAGCCGCCCACCTTCGAGAGCACGTCGATCGGGTCGGCGGGATCGGGCGAGTTCGCATCGATAGCGCGCTCGACCACGTCGCGCTTGCGCGCGAGCGAGGCGTCCGAGAGCCCCGCGCCGCGCCCGACGAGGCTCCGCGCGTCCGCCCGGATGAGCACTGCGGCCACCGCCGCCGAGGTGGTCGTGTTACCGATGCCCATCTCGCCCGCGGCGAGAAGGCGCACGCCGGCGCGGGCAAGCCCGCACGCGACGGCGATTCCGACCTCGATCGCGCGCACGGCCCCATCGCGAGACATAGCGGAGCCGTGCGCGATGTTGCCGCTCCCCCGCCGCACGTTCGCGCGCACCATGCGCGCGTCTTCTATGCCCCGGGCCATACCCACGTCGACGGGCACGACCTCGGCACCCGCGAACGCCGCCATGCGGCAGGCGCTCGTAGCCCCCTCGCACATGTTGCGCGCGACGGCTCGCGTCACGTCTTGCCCGCTTTGCGACACGCCTTCGGCAACGACCCCGTTGTCGGAGAAGAATACCGCGAGCGCACGGGGAAACTCGGCCACCTCGGCGCTCCCCTGAGCTGCGGCGATACGCGCGACGGCGTCTTCAAAGTCGCCCATTCCCCCCAAGGGGTGCGCGATGGAGTCCCACGCGGCGTACGCGGCGGCGCGGGCGCACTCGTCTGCGGGCGCGATCCGGGAGAGCGCGGCTTCGAGCACGGCGCCCGGCGCCGACGAGAACGCGCGCTCGACTTCCTCGCGGATGCAGACAAGCGCGGTTTCGGTTGCTTCAGCCATGCCGTCTCCTCTCTGCGAACGACGCTGCGGCAGACGCGAACGCGCGCGCAACGTCGGGGTTCGCAGGATAGTACACATGCGGGAAGCCCGCAACCAGGGACGGGGTGGTCGTCATGCACGGCCAGCCCTTGTCGCGCCGGGGCTTCTGCGCCCAGAAGTCGCCGCCCGGGCAGGTGGACTGCCAGTAGTGGAACTCGTGCGCGCGGATGCGTGTGCCGCGCGGCCCGTAGAGCCCGTCGCGTTGAGAAGTGAGCTCCACGTACCCGAAATGGGACAGCCTTCCACCGTTCTCGCTTGCGCCCTCAAGGGCGCCCGCAACAGGCCAGCGCCGCCCGTTGCTATCGGCGATTTCGCGCTGCAGGTACAGAAACCCACCGCATTCGGCGACCGCCGGCATGCCGGATTCCACCGCGCGCCGCACCGCCTCGCGCATCGGCGCGTTCTCGGAGAGCTGCCGCACATGGAGCTCCGGGTAGCCGCCTCCCAGATAGAGGGCGCTTGTCCCCCGGGGCAACTCGCTATCACACAGGGGGCTGAAAAAGGCCAACTCGCAACCCAGGTCCTCGAGCGCGCGCAGGTTCTCCTCGTAGTAGAACGAGAACGCCTCGTCACGCGCGACGGCGACGATGGGGCGCGCTCCCGCGATCGGCTCCAACCGGTATGGTTCCTCGCGGATATCGGGTGCCGTCGCCGCTATTTCGAGCAAGCGGTCGACGTCGACGCTCTTTTCCACCAGCTCGGCCATCTTGTCGATTCGCGCGGAGAGCTGCTTGACTTCGTCGGCGGTCACAAGCCCCAGATGCCGGCTTTCGAGCGAGAACGCCTCGTCGGCGGGGATATTACCCAAAACCGTGACGCCCGTGTGCTTCTCGATCGCAGGCGCCGCGTAGGCGCAGGCAGCGGCGCTCGCCTTGTTCAGCACGACGCCGCGCACGTTCGCACAAGGCAGGAACTCAGCGATGCCGCGGATTACGGCGGCGAGCGATAAAGACGCCCCGCGCCCGTTCACCACTAAAACGACCGGCGTTTCCGTGTCGCGCGCAACCTGGTAGCTGCTCGCGTCGGCCACGCCGGGCGCCATGCCGTCGTAGAAGCCCATGACCCCCTCGAGCACCGCGATATCCGCGCCCGCGGCGCCGCGTGCGAGCAGGGCGCGCAGCGTCGGGGCGTCGGTGAAGAAGCCGTCTAAGTTGCCCGAGCGCGCGCCCACAACGCGGCGATGAAAGAGCGGGTCAATGTAGTCGGGGCCGCATTTGAAGGCCGCGCATGCAAGGCCGCGGCGTGCGAGCGCGCGCAGGAGCGCGCACGTAACGACCGTCTTGCCGCTCCCGCTCGAGGGCGCAGCGACCATGAAGCGCGGGATGGTCGTGCTCACCGGGCGCCGCCTTCCCCACCTGCACCACGCGCGCTGACGAGGAACACGGGGTTTTGCGCCTTCATAAGATGGTGCGAGCCTACAGCCTCGGCGCGGGCGGCCGACACCTGGCACGCCTCGAACCCCTTAAAGCGCGAACCCGAGAGGAGCGCGCACGCCTCGGTGAGCGTCTCAACGGTGACGCATGGCACGCACAGGCGAACCTGCGAGTTCTTCTCGAGCGCCGCCCCCACGATGGAGGGAAGCTCGCCCGCGCTCCCGCCGACGAACACGGCGTCGGGGACGGGCAGTTTCGCGAGCGATTCGGGGGCGACACCGGAGACCGCATGCACGTTGCCGCACCCGAATGCATCCGCGTTCTCTCGGATGAGCCGCACGCCGGCCGCGTTGCGCTCGACCGCCCATACCGACCCCGCTCGCGCGACGAGTGCCGCCTCGATCGACACGCTCCCCGTGCCGGCGCCGACGTCCCACACGGTGTCGGTCGCAGTAAGGCACAGCTTCGCGAGCGCGACGGCGCGCACCTCCTGCTTGGTCATGGGAACGTCGCCGCGGATGAAGAGCTCGTCGGGAATGCCCGAGGAAGCGTACGGCCAGCGGGAGCTCGCGGCGCGGGATGCGCCCGCAGAGTCCGCCACGGAAGAAGCCGCCGAGAGCGCAGACGCGCCGGCCGGCGCCTCGGAGGCTGCGCTATAGCCCGCAGGCGACCCGGCGCCGCCTGCGAACTCTATAAGCATCACGTTCAAGTCGTCGAACGTCTGACCTGCGATTTCACTTGCGGTCGCACAGGTGATGCGCTCGTCGGGGTACGACAGGCGCTCGGCCACCGTCACGCGCGCGTCCCCGAAGCCCGCCTGCACAAGCTCGCCCGAAAGCCGCGAGGGGTCTTCCCCGCCCGACGTGACGAGGAAGAGCTCACCTGCGCGCTCGGCCTCGGCCACGATGTCGCATGCCACGCCGTGAGCACTCGCGAAGCGCCAATCCTGCCATGGACGCGCGAGGCGCGCGGCGAGATACGACGCTGAGCTTATGCCGGGAATGATGCGCACGTCCACCCGCGCGTCGCCGGAGAGCGCCTCCACCAGGCGGCGCGCGCCGCTGAACAGCCCCACATCGCCCGTCATCACGACCACGGCGCGCTGCCACGACGCCGCATCGGTGAGCGCAGCGACGATGTCCGCCGTCTTCACGAGCTCGCATCTCACCACGTCGGGCAGCACGTCGATGCCGACAAGCGCGCGATGAGCGCCGATGACCACGTCGGCGATGTCGATCGCGTCGAGCGCCGCGCGCGAGAGCAAGTCGGGGTTTCCGGGCCCCGCCCCGATGATCGTTACCTTTCGCATGGAATCTCCCGATACCCGCGCGGCGTGACCATACGGCCGCCTACGCGCTTCGTGCCCGCGTTGCCGACGAACACGGTGGTGAACATGTCGGCATCGAGCTCCCCCAGCTCGGAGAGCCTGCACATGCCCGACTGCTGCCCCTCGCGCCCGATGTTGCGTACCCAACCGCAGAGCGTGTCGGGGTCCTTCCATTCGAGCATAATCTTCGCCGCGCGCGAGAGCCTGTCGGCGCGCTTTCTGCTGCGCGGGTTGTACAAACAGATGCAGAAGTCGGCGCTCGCCACGGCGGCGAGCCTGCGCTCGATAACCTCCCATGGCGTGAGCAGGTCGGAGAGCGACACGACCGCGAAGTCGTGGGCAAGCGGGGCGCCGAGCACCGCAGACCCGCTCTGAGCCGCGGTGGCCCCGGCGATAACTTCCACGTCTACATCGGGGTAGTCCTCCGCAAGCTCCAGCACGGGGCTCGCCATGCCGTACACGCCCGCGTCACCGCTGCACACGAGCGCCACGGCTTCTCCGCTCTGCGCGCGCGAAAGCGCCAGGCGGCACCGTTCGACCTCGTGCATCATCGGCGTCGCGAGATGCGCCGCGTCGGGCACGGCGGCGAGCGCGAGCTCCACGTATTTCGTGTACCCCACAACGATGTCGGCCGCCTCGAGCGCGCGCCGGGCCGCAATCGTCATGCCGTCGGGGCCGCCCGGGCCGATCCCCACCACGAAGAGCTTTCCCATCACCGCTCCTTAAACGAAAGTTCGATAGTTACCTTGGAAAACGCGACGGTCACGCCGCCGTGAGCGAGCTTCGAGAAGATAAGCTTGCCCCCGTCCGCGAGTGCCGCGCGCTCGCACACGTTGTCGACCCCCACCGTCGCGCGCACGAAATCAGATGGCGAAACGCTGCCTTCGACCTGCGACAACTCCTCTGCGGAATACGTCGCAAGCGGGATATTCCGCGCGCGGCAGAAGGCGAGCAGACCCTCCTCGTGCGCCTTCACGTCGATCGTTGCCGCCTTGCGCACGGCCGAAGGCGAGATACCCGCCTGCCCGCACGCGAGAAGAAACGCCTCCTCGATCGCTTCGGCGCACGCACCGCGACGGCACCCTATGCCCGCAACGATGCAGGGCACGACAAGGCGAAGCGGCTCGGGCGCAGGCGCCTGCGCCCGCACGCCCGCCGGCTTCCCCGTCTCACCGGCGGGCACGACCTCGCCCGTTGTCTCCGCCGCGCGAACGGACGCACCTGCATTCGCGTCAGCGAACGGCGACACGACGATATCGGCCCGAGCGCGGTCGGACGCAATGTCAACCCCCTCAGGCGGCTGTCCCGAAATCGGCATGTCGGAATAGAGCGCCACGCGCCCGCCCGAAAGCAGCCGCGCCGACACTCGCTTGATGGCCTCGGGATTCGAAACGGCGAGCCCCGCACAGCGCGCCCACGTATCCACCGCCCACACGCCGCGGACGTCGGTCGCCGTGGTGATGACGGGGATGGCCCCTGCCGCGCGTGCCACAGTTTGCGCAAGCTCGTTCGCACCGCCCAAATGCCCCGACAAAAGCGGGACGGCAAAGCGCCCACCCTCGTCGATCACCACAACCGCGGGATCGTTTGCCTTCGAGGCGACATGCGGCGCGATCGCCCGCACGGCGATGCCCGCCGCGCCCACGAACAGAAGCGCGTCCGACGCTTCCCACGCGAGCGCCGTCCATGCGCGCAGGTCGGCCTTCCCCTCGCCGAACCCGCGCGAAACGGAAACGTTCCAGCCAGGGTCATCTTCACCTGTCTGCGCGCAATCGGAAAGCGCGCGTGCGGTGCGCTCCGCCAACGCATACCCCCTCTCAGTGAACGCTATGCAGGAAACCCTCATCTAGCGCACCACCATCGTCGAGAAGTAGCTGCCCCGATCGGGCACATCGTCGAGCGAGCAGTACACGCGCTCGCCCGGAAGCCCACAGTCCTCTACGAGCTCGGCACCGTCGAAGGCGCCCTCCTCGCGAAGGATGCGCTTCGTGTCCGCAAACGAGCGGCGCGCCTTCATGACCACCTTCGTCCCCGGCCAGCCGATTGCGCGGCCCACCCCATACAGCACGCCTTTACTCATACGTCGCCCCCAATTCCCCGATAACTGCATCGGCACCCGACGTGCGGAAAAGCTCGCGGCGCTCGGCGTCGAACACGACCGCGGCGATGTCGCATGCGCCCGCCGCGCGGCGGCGCAACCTGTCCTCGATTGCCGCAGCGAGCGAGGCGCGCGCAGCGTCCCCCACGCCGGCGGCCTCGATTACCTCGAGCGCCGCCGTGGTCGTGACCGACGACATGATCTCGCGCACGGTCTTCGCACCCGCGCCGGCCAAGGCCGCGTGGGCGGCCAGAATCTCCGCGCGGCAGTCGGCGGTACGTGAATGGGTGTCCATGATGCCGCCAGCGACCTTCACCAGCTTGCCGATGTGTCCCACAAGAAGGACATAGGTGAATCCCTCGCGAACGCAGCAATCAATCGCATCGCCCACAAAGTTGGAGATGAAGACCACCGGCGCACCGTTTAGGTGGAAATGCCCCGAGATGAACTGCCCGCCGTAGTTGCCGGGCGTGAGCACGACTCCGCGCCGCCCCATAGCCGCATGCTGCCGGATCTCGAGCTCGATGCTGTCGCGCAAGGCGGCGAGGCTGCGCGGCTCGACGATGCCCGTCGTGCCCAGGATGGAGATGCCGTCCTTTATCCCCAGGTGCGGGTTGAAGGTCTTTTCGGCAAGGGCAACACCCTCGGGTACCGAAATCGTCACAGCAATGTTTCCAGAAAAGCCGTGCGCGGCGCACACCTCACGCACCGCCGAAGTAATCATCGCGCGCGGCGTCGCGTTGATGGCGGCCGCCCCCACCGGCTGCTCGAGCCCGGGCAACGTCACGCGCCCCACGCCCACGCCGCCATCGACGGAAACTTCCGATTCGTGCGCGGGCACGTCCTTGCTGCCCGCAGTACCCGTGCCCGACCCCGCATGTTCCACGCGCGCGTACACGAGCACGCCGTCGGTCACATCGGCGTCGTCGCCTGCATCCTTTCGCACGGCGCACTGGGCGCACCCCTCGCCGATGTATGCATCGACCACGTCCGTCTCGACGGGCAGCCCGCCGGGGGTGACGATCGACACGCGGCCGACGGGCTTTCGTGACAAGAGCATCTCGCAGGCCGCCTTCGCCGCGAGCGCGGCGCAGCTCCCCGTGGTATAGCCGCAGCGCAGGCGGGTCGTCCCGGTATATATGTAGTGCTCGAAGGCCACGCTAGCTGCTCGCCTTCCGATACCCCGTGGCAAACGAAGGGTCGTAAAGCTTGCTGCGCTCGTACGACTCCGCTTGCGCGCCGTCGTGCGCAAGCCCGCCGCGAGCTCCGAGCACGCGGCCCACCACCACGAGCGCCGTGCGGTCGATGCCCTCTCGCGCGCCCGCGTCGGCGAGCGTGCCCACTGTGCATCGCACCACGCGCTCCTCAGGCCAGGTCGCCTTGTACACGAGCGCCGCCGGCTCGTCGGAGCTGCGGCCCGCGGCCAAAAGCTCGGCGGAAAGCTCGGCGAGCATACCCGAGCTCAGGAAGATGACCATAGTCGAGCCGCTTTCCGCCATGGTGCGCATGCCCTCGCCCGCGGGCATGGGGGTGCGCCCGGAAAGCCGCGTGATCACGACCGACTGGCTGATTCCCGGCAGCGTGTATTCCTGGCGAAGCGCCGCCGCGGCACCGCAAAAGCTCGACACGCCGGGCACCACCTCGTAGTCCACGCCGCGCGCGTCGAGTGCGTCCATCTGCTCCTGGATGGCGCCGTATAGGCACGGGTCACCCGTGTGCAGGCGCACCACTTCCTCGCCCCGCGCATCCGCCGCACACATCACGTCGAGCACTTCCTCCAAGGTCATGTGCGCGCTGTCGTAGACGACGCAGGATTCCTTGCAATCGGCGAGCAGCTCGGGGTTCACAAGGCTCCCCGCCCAAACGACCACGTCGGCCGCGCGCAGAAGGCGCGCCCCGCGCAGCGTGATAAGGTCGGCGGCGCCCGAGCCTGCGCCAACGATATGAATCATCCGAGCCTTCCCTTCCCGTTTCTCATCGCAACCGTTTACGCCGCCCTTCGCACAGCGGGCAAAACACGGCGCCTGCGGCGGCAATCAGCGCAAATACGCAGGCAGGAGGCGCAATGCCGCCCGCCATGGCTTTGACACGTTCACAAGTGCCCACTATCATAGTAAAAGTTTCGGCAACGAGCATATGACAATCGGATAAAAGGAAATGACCGGCGCGGCGCCCGCACAGCCCGCGCTGGCTTGCGGAGGGAACCAGGTGGGAATCCTGGGCAAGGGACATTACTGTATAGGACGCGCGGGCGAACCGCCTCGCGCCCCAAGCCAGACTGCTTCGCCTTTTCCTCACGGCATCGCCGTGGCGTTAGCTCCTTGTGAACCCCGAGGGGTGCGCTTTTCTTTCGCTTGTGCCGACAAGCAACTGTCGCCGGGGGACCGGCAAACCGAGGAAAGGAAAAACCATGTCCGACCAGATGTCACGCCGCGGCTTCATGGGCGCCGCAGCAACCGGAGCCGTCGCGCTCGCCGGAGTCGCGCTCGCGGGCTGCTCCAACACCTCCGCGAGTTCCGAGAAATCGAGTGAAAAGGAGAAGGCCGTGAAGCCGGTCATCCTCGTCACGAGCTTCGGCACGAGCTACAACGACTCGCGCCACATCACCATCGGCGCCATCGAAGACGCTATCCGCGAGAAGTACTGGCAGGACTACGACATCCGCCGCGCCTTCACCGCGCAGATCATCATCGACAAGCTGAAGAAGCGCGACGGCATCACGATCGACAACATGACCGAGGCGCTCGACCGCTGCGTGGAAGACGGCGTGAAGGAAATCGTCGTGCAGCCGACGCATCTCATGGGTGGCCTGGAATACACCGACGTGAAAGACGAGCTCGACAAGTACGCCGACAAGTTCGACAAAATCTCGCTCGGCGACCCGCTGCTCACCTCCGACGACGACTACAAGAAGGTGGCCGCAGCCATTAAGGAGAACATGGCGTCCTTCGACGACGGCAAGACGGCGCTGTGCCTCATGGGTCACGGCACCGAAGCCGATTCCAACGCCGACTATGCCAAGATGCAGGAAGTGTTTAAGAACGAGGGCTTGACGCAGTTCTTCGTCGGCACCGTCGAGGCTGAACCGACCTGCGAGGATGTTATCGCCGCCGCGAGCGCCGCAGGCTACAAGAAGGCCGTGCTCGCGCCGTTCATGGTGGTCGCGGGCGACCACGCGAACAACGACATGGCAGACGAGACCGACCCCGACAGCTGGGCTGCGAAGTTCGTGGCCGCCGGCTTCGAAGTGACGTGCCTGCTCCAGGGTCTGGGACAGAACGTCGCGGTCGACGAAATCTACGTCTCGCACGTGGACGACGCCATCGCCAAGCTGTAAACTCGCCGCGCACGGGGGCGCCGGTCGCGTCCCCGTGCAACGGGCATGCGCCTTCCCCGACTGACGGCGCATGCCCGTTGCATTCGCATCCCGCCCGCCCACCGCACGGCGCGGGCGGTCGAAGCGATTGAAAGGAACCCCCTCCATGTTGAAGAAAACCCTCGCCTTCGCCCTGTCAGCGGCGCTTTTCGCGTTCTCGCTCGCCGGCTGCGGCGGAAATTCAATCGACAGCGCAAAGGCAAGCGATGCCGATTCCCAGGAAAAGACCGAACAGGCGGCCGATGCGCCCGAGGGCGCAAGCGCTGCCCCCATCACCGCCGACAAGGTGGCCGACGGCACCTATCCGATCACCGTAGATTCCAGCTCGAACATGTTCAGGATTGTGGACGCCCAGCTCATCGTGGAAAACGGCTCCATGCACTGCGTGATGACGCTTTCCGGCACGGGCTACGGCAAGCTCTTCATGGGCACGGGCGACGAGGCTGCCGCCGCGAGCGAGGCCGACTTCATCCCCTATGTGGAAAACGCGGAAGGCAAGTACACCTACGACGTGCCCGTTGAAGCGCTCGACGAGGACACCGCCTGCGCCGCGTGGAGTATTAGAAAAGAGCAGTGGTACGACCGCACGCTCGTGTTCGAATCCGCCGGCGTCGATCTGCGCGCCGACGCACTGAAGTAACGCCATGCGGTCGATTCTTCCCAAGGGGGAAAGCAGGAAGCGTCGCAGCATCGCGGTGCGCGCGATCGCCTGCGTTCTCGTCGCCCTGCTCGCGCTTCCCTTCGCGGGGTGCAGTGCGAGCCCGAACGCGACCGGTGGCACGGCAGGCTCTCAGGAATACACTGTGAGCGTCTCGCTCTCCGGCGGGTCAGGGCGCGCAAGCATCGCCTCACCCACCACAATTGTGAAGGATGGCGACACCTACACCGCGACCATCACCTGGTCGAGTTCGAACTACGACAAGATGACCGTCGACGGCGTGGACTACGCGCCCGTAAACGACGGCGGCAACTCCACGTTCGAGATACCCGTCACGCTCGACGAGGACATCGCCGTGTCGGCCGAGACCGTCGCCATGTCGACGCCGCACACCATCGACTACACGCTCTACTTCGACTCATCCACCATGAAGGAGAAATCGGGCGACGAAGCAAGCGGCGGCTCCCCTGCGGGAACGGCTTCAAGCGCCGCGGCCGACTTCCACAACGCCGATTTGGGCTGCGGCTGGAAGCCGACGGGGACGCTTCAGCTTGAATACGCCGAGCACTTCACTGTCGACGAGTTCGAAGGCGGCCTGCGGCTTATCTGCATTTCGAACGGGGAGCGCTTCCTCGTGGTGCCGCAAGATGCGAAGGTACCTGATGGGTTGAGCTCCGACATCGCGGTCATAAGGCGCCCCGCCGACAAGGTGTACCTCGTGTCGTCGGCGACGATGTGCCTGGTCGACGCGCTCGATGCGAACGACAATATCCTCATGTCGGGCACGAAGGCCGACGATTGCTCGGTCGCGGGCTTCAAAAGCGCGCTCGAAAGTGGGGCGATCGCCTACGGCGGCAAGTACAGCGCGCCCGATTACGAGCAAATATCGGCCTCGGGCTGCACGCTCGCCATCGAGAACACCATGATCAACCACACGCCCGATGTGAAGAAAAAGCTGCAGAAGCTCGGGCTCGTCGTGCTCACCGAACAGTCGTCGAGCGAGCCCGAAGCACTCGGGCGCGTCGAGTGGATTAAGCTTTTCGGCGTCCTATTCGACAAGGAAGACGAGGCCGCGCACCTGTTCAACGAGCAGAAGGCTCGCGTCGAGCAAACGTCGGGGCTCGCGTCGTCAGGTAAAACCGTGGCGTATTTCTACATTAACTCGAACGGGGCCGCCGTCACGCGGCGGGCGGGCGACTACGTGGCGCAGATGATCGAGCTTGCAGGCGGCAGCTACGCGCTCGATGACGCGCAGACGGCGTCGACGTCAGGTTCGTCAGTAACGCTCGAAATGGAGCGCTTCTACGCGACGGCGAAGGATGCCGACATCATCGTCTACAACGGCACCATCGACGAATCGGTTGCCACCTTGAAAGACTTCGTAGGCAAAAACGCGCTATTGTCGCAGTTCAAAGCCGTAAAGAACGGCAACGTCTGGGTCACAAGCGCCGACATGTACCAGCAGATGACTTCTACCGCCGACATTATCGACGAGCTGCACGGGGCGTT
Source organism: uncultured Collinsella sp. (assembly GCA_958407465.1). Lineage (GTDB taxonomy): Bacteria > Actinomycetota > Coriobacteriia > Coriobacteriales > Coriobacteriaceae > Collinsella. Next base: position 26,777 of record CATYIV010000009.1, read on the forward strand.
CACCGGCGATGACGCGAGCGACTTCCATTATCTGAGGAAGCTTGGCTAGCGTCATGAGAAGCCGGCTTTCCATGACATACGACGAATCGGGGCGCGCCGCGCGGTGTCGAGTCGTGACGGCGCTGCTCGCTGTTGTCATCATCGTGCTCGTCGGGGCCAACCTGTGCATCGGGAGCGTGCTCGTGCCCGCAGACCACATCCCCGGCATCCTTTCGGGCGGCGCGGCCAATTCCATGGAAAGCCAAGTCATCTGGGAGATTCGCCTGCCGCGCGTGCTTTCAGCCGTGCTTCTCGGCGGGGCACTTTCGCTCTCCGGGTTCCTGCTGCAGACGTTTTTCAACAACCCCATCGCCGACCCGTTCATCTTGGGCGTCTCCTCGGGCGCAAAGTTCGTCGTCGCGCTTACGATGATCGTGCTTCTGGGCGCGAACCAGGCCATGTCCTCGCCGGCCATGGTGGCCGCAGCGTTTCTGGGATCGCTTATCACCATCGGCTTCGTGCTCCTCATCGCACGGCGCATAAGTTCCATGGCCATGCTTATCGTGGCGGGCGTCATGGTGGGATACATCTGCTCGGCGGCGACGAACTTCCTCATCGCCTTCGCCGACGACCAGTCCATCGTGAACCTGCACAACTGGTCTTTGGGTAGCTTCTCGGGTTCGGGCTGGGACGACGTCGCGGTCATCACGGTCGTGGTGATCGCCATGAGCGCATGCGTATTCGCGATATCGAAGCCCCTTTCCGCCTTCCAGCTAGGAGAAGCCTACGCGAAAAGCGTCGGCGTGAACGTCGCACGCTTCCGCGTGGTGCTCGTCCTTCTAGCGAGCATGCTCTCCGCCTGCGTGACCGCGTTCGCTGGTCCGGTGTCGTTCGTAGGCATCGCGGTTCCACATCTCGTGAAGTCGGCGCTGAAGTCGTCGAAGCCCATCAGCGTGATTCCTGCGTGCTTCTTGGGAGGCGCCATCTTCTGCGCGGGCTGCGATTTGATCGCGCGCACGCTGTTCTCTCCCGTCGAGCTTTCCATCAGCGCCGTCACCGCCATCTTCGGCGCGCCGGTGGTTATCGCGCTCATGCTGAAGAAGCGGGTGAGGTAGATGGGGGAATTCATGCCGCGGCCCAAAACGCTCCGAGCGGAGTCGAACCTCGAAACCCCGGTCGAAACGCAGGCTGACGGAGCGCCGCTTTTCCGCATAAGCGACCTGTCGGCGGGCTACGACAAGAAGGTCGTAGTCGAAGGTGTCAATCTGGAGGTTCGCGCGGGCGACGTCGTGGCGTTCATCGGGCCGAACGGCTCGGGCAAGTCGACCATCTTGAAAACCATCACACGCCATCTTGCACCGCTTGCCGGCGCGGTAGAGCTCGACGGACGGGAGATTTCCCGATGGAAGACGGCGGAGTTCGCAAGGAACCTTGCCGTTATGCTGACAGATCGCCCCCGGACCGAGCTCCTCACCTGCCGCGATATCGTAGAGGCGGGAAGACATCCCTACACCGGGCGAATGGGCACACTCTCGCCCGACGACCATAGTCGGGTCGACGAGGCAATGAAAACCGCACATGTGGAAGAGCTCGCCGAGCGCGACTTCATGCAGATAAGCGATGGGCAACGCCAGCGCGTCATGCTCGCACGCGCCATCGCGCAGGATCCGCGTGTGCTCGTGCTCGACGAGCCCACGTCGTATCTCGATATCCGCTACCAGATCGACCTGCTGCGAATACTTCGCCACCTTGCGAAATCGCGGAATGTGGCTGTCATCATGTCCATCCACGAACTCGAGCTCGCGCAGAAAAGCGCCGACAAGGTGATTTGCGTGAAGGACGGCCGGGTCTTTCGCGCCGGCGCACCCGAGGACATATTCACGCGCGAGACAATTGGCGAGCTCTACGGCCTTCAGCATGGCACCTTCAACGAGCGCTTCGGCAGCGTGGAAATTGGGCGCCCACACGGTGATGCGCACACGTTCATCATCGCCGGCGCAGGTACGGGGTCGGCTGTGTTTCGCCAGCTCATCCGGCAGGGCAAGGCGTTCTACGCGGGCGTTCTGCACGAAGGGGACATCGACTGCGAGCTCGCGCGCGACCTGGCGACGGAATGCGTGGCCGAGCGCGCCTTCGAGCCGATCGGGGATAAAACCATAGCCCGCGCCAAAGAGCTCCTCGTCCACTGTGCGCGCCTTATTGTGTGCCCCGCCGCCTTCGGCACCATAAACGCCCGCAACGCAGAGCTCGTCGAGTTCGCACGCTCGCATGGTATCGAGGTCGTGCGAGCGTGCGAAGGCGCATCGGAAGATTCCCAATTGGATACGCCTAGGCGCGGTCCAAGAAATCGTCCGCACCCCCTATCTGACCCTATTTCACCGCAACTTAGAGAGCGTAAGGTATAACGCTTCACCCCAAATCAAATTGATTCGTTGAATAGACACATTACAAATCTTTAGACTTCGTTTAATCCACAAGTGGGTATTATCACACACAAGGCGAACGTGAAAGGATATACCCATGTCGCTTACACAGTCAGCAGAGCGTGCAGCGCTCAACAAGCTCATCGATTATCTCGACGACAACCCGCAAGAAAACATCGACAAAATCATGGACCTCGTGAACAAGCTGGTCCCCAATCGCGTATTTCCTGTACAGCGAGAGGCATTCACCAATGTCATCAAGAGCCGCGGCAATTGGTATGACCTGATCATGCGTGTGTTCAGCCTTAATCCCCAGATGCGAACCAAACTGCTTAAGACCCTCATTGTCGACGCCAACCTGCTAGCTTGGCCAGAGCAGGAAAAGAACCGCGAAAAGTACCAGTGCAACGTTCCGTGGGCCATCCTGCTCGATCCCACGAGCGCCTGCAACCTGCATTGTACGGGCTGCTGGGCCGCCGAGTACGGCTACAAGCAGAATCTCTCGTTCGAAGACATCGACTCTATCGTTACGCAGGGCAAAGCTCTGGGTACCCACATCTACATCTACACTGGTGGCGAGCCATTGGTGCGCAAGCGGGACCTCATCCGGATTTGCGAGAAGCACCAGGACTGCGCATTCCTGTGCTTTACCAACTCCACGCTGATCGACGAGGCCTTCTGCGACGACATGATTCGCGTAGGTAATTTTGTCCCCGCCATCAGCGCCGAGGGCAATGAGCACACCACCGACGACCGTCGCGGCGAAGGTACCTACGCAAAGATCGAGCATGCAATGAAACTCCTGCGCGAGCGCGACTTGCCATTTGGTATCTCCACCTGTTGGACCAGCGCCAATGCCGATACGGTTGCTACTGAGGAGAACATGGACTGGATGATCGGCGAGGGAGCACTCTTCTGCTGGTACTTCCACTTTATGCCGGTTGGCCGCAATGCAACCCCCGAGCTCATGCCCACGCCCGAGCAGCGCGAGCACATGTATCACTTTATCCGCGAAATGCGCGAGAAGAAGCCGCTGTTTACGCTCGACTTTCAAAACGACGGCGAGTTTGTAGGCGGGTGTATCGCCGGAGGTCGCCGCTACCTGCACATCAACGCCGCCGGAGACGTGGAGCCGTGCGTGTTCATCCATTACTCAAACGCCAACATCCACGATGTGAGCTTACTCGACGCGCTGCGCTCTCCCCTCTTTATGAAGTACTACGAAAACATGCCGTTCAACGACAACTACCTCAAACCATGCCCCATGCTCGAGAATCCCGACGTGCTGCCCAAAATGGTTGCCGAGAGTGGCGCAATGAGCACCGACCTAATCGAGAAGGAGTCACCCGAGCAGCTGCGCGAAAAGACCCAGGCTACCGCCGAGGCATGGTCACCTGTCGCCGACCGCATCTGGAACGACTCCGACGATCCGCTATACGCCAAGCGTCACGAGGATAAGTCACAAGGCATGGCCGATAGCGACATGCACAAGTTCGAAAAACAGGGCCGCACACTCAAAAACGGCGATTAATGCTGCCCTACACGACAAACGCTCAGAAATGAAGCGGAGCAGTCTCGAGGCTCATCTTCGAGGCTGCTCCGCCTTACCATCAAAACAGTTTTACTAAGTTGCGGTGAAATAGGGACCAGAACGGCCTTCCAATAACCAAAACAATCCCTATTCCACCGCAACTTCTATAAGTTGTTGAATTATCGATGCTATTCGAAGCGAGATTCCAGACTCGACAGACCGTTGAGAGTCAGATCGTTGGCGACCCCAGAGACGCGCTCGATAGGAACCGAACCGTCAGACAGCGCCCACGTGCGATAGATACCGATAATACCCGACAGCAAAAACGCCAGATAGTAGTCGAACATTTCGTCCTTGAGACCTTGAGGCAGAAGATCGCGCTCGGCAATCTCGTGCTCGAGCGGCGCACGAAGACGAGCCATAAAATCATCGAGCGGAATGTTCTCGATCAGCTGACGATTGAGCACCAAGTTGTTGCACAGTGCCTCGTTAACGGTTTTAAAGAAGGTCGCCGCCGCGCCCAGGGCGCGCTCGTTGGTGTCGCCGTCCATGGAAGCAAGCGTTTTCTCGACCGAGTCGACAATCATCTCCACCACATCGACGGCAATGGCATCGAGCAGGCCGTCAACCGTGCCAAAGTGAACGTAAAAGGTCTTGCGGTCGACATTGGCCTCGCGCGCGATGGCACTCACCGTAATGTCTGCCAGCGGCTTTTCCATGAGCAGGCGCTCGAAAGCGGAAAGGATGGCATTGCGGCTGCGAACGATGCGGCGGTCAAGACGCGGTTTGCTGGTTGCCATGGGCATGTCCCTTCGATATGCGAGCATTCATCAACAGATGAGAGATAATCTACGTAAGAGGATTATCCCCCATACAGTACAAATATGCCCCGCATCATGAAGAACGCACGACTGCCCTACTGCGACTTAGGGTGCTTCTTCTTATTGAGTGCCGACGGAGATACGCGAATACCATCGCCTGTCTGGCGCACATAGGCCTTATGAGCCGGCTTAGCGGTCCCAGAAGCCTTCTGAGCGTGCTTCTTGGGATCAACGGTAACAGCATTAGTGGGGTGCGGCTTAGTGGGCGCAGAGGGCGTCTGAGGCGTGCGGCCGAGCTTGCGCATCACGCGATCCCAGCGCGCATGGATGCTCTCGTTGTGGGCGCTCTTAAGTCCCAACAGGGGCGCAGCCAAAATGGTCGGCGCAATAAACGTAATGAGACGCCACAGCAGATAGCCGGCGGTCGAAGCCGACCCAAAGAAATGACCCAAGAACAATGCAAAGCCGCCCTCAGCGCCACCAGTTCCACCGGGCAGGGGGACCGCAGAGCTCAACAGCTGGACAAAGGCGCTCGCGGCCATGACCGAGAAAAAGTCGACCTCATGGTGGCCAAAGGCAAGCATCAGGAAATACGGCACGAGGTAGAAAAACGCGAGCTGCAGCATGGTGATGACCACCGTGAGCAGCATGGACGAAAAGTGGCCAGCCGAAAGCTTGAACTTCTCAGAGAACGAGTAGATCTCGCCATCGACAAACGTGCGCCAACCCTCGATCTTAGTGGCCGAGACACCAATGCGCTCGAGCCAATTGATGATGCAATGGGCGACGCGCGTGACGGTCTTAGGCATGAGCGCGACGGCGAAGATGCCAAGCAAGATGCAGCAGTGCCCACCAAAGCTAAAGACACACAGCAGCGTCATGTCGCCATAGCGCTCGGCAAAAAAAGGCATGCGAGCAAGCAGTAGGATAGCGCCCCAGGCAACGAGGCCAAACTGATACACGATAAAGCGCGTGAACTGCGTGGCGCCGGCCTCGCCCACGTTTTGGCCGGCCTTGGTCAGGCGATAGATCTGAGCCGGGGTGGAGCCCATCATCATGGGCGTCAGGTTGCCAAAGAAGATGCCACTCGCCTCGACCGAGATCAGGTCGCGGATGCCGACGGGCGAATTGGGATCGAGCCAGACGGCGATCGCATAGGCCACAATGCCAAAGAACAGGTACATGAACATGCAAAGACACGCGACAACGAGCCATGACGCCTGGACGCTCGACATAGCGGCCCAGAACTGCCCCATCTGCCCGGTTACCACCAGATAGACGATATAACCTACCAGCACGACGCCGATAAAGATGGCGCCGCGGCGTGCGCTCTTATTGTCATCTCCGCCCGAGGCCTCAACCTCGACCTGGGGCTTAGACGTATGCTGAGAGGACTCCGTCATGAGACTCCTTCTAACAGTCAAAATATCTTGGATATTGTACCCGTAAGGGCCATAGGCAGAACGCAAAGCTCTGGTTCAAACGGGAATTGCAGACGGTTGTTTAAAAATAAAAAACCCGGCCTTCCATAGGAAGTCCGGGTATCAGATGCGTGGTAGCCCGTACCAGATTCGAACTGGTGATCTCCGCCTTGAGAGGGCGGCGTCCTAAACCGCTAGACGAACGGGCCATAAGCCTCAGCAGAAAAGAAGTGGTAGCCCGTACCAGATTCGAACTGGTGATCTCCGCCTTGAGAGGGCGACGTCCTAAACCGCTAGACGAACGGGCCACATGACATCTGCACTGCCGTGCTGCAGGGTAATATATTACGGGACAAAAAACGTCAGCGCAAGAAGAAATTCCAAATTGCCGAAAAATTGTCGGCAGGTTATGGAACACGCAGGTAAACTAGGTAGCTAATTCAAGTTGAGATGGACCAAAAGAGCTTCGCGATCGTTGGGAATGTTGTCTTCGATCACGGCGTCGAGGGCGGAGTTGAGAAGCTGCCCCAGTTCCGGCCCGGGCTTGACTCCAGCACGGATCAGGTCGCCGCCGTTGATGGCGAGCATCTTGAGCGTATAGGGCTCCCCCGCCCTCAGCAGCTCGTGCGCCATCGCGCGCATCTCCTCAATCGTCTCAACGTAATAGAAGCACGATGGGGCCTTGCCAAGCGTGTCAGCACGCTTGAGGTCCATGAGCTCGTCAATCAGGCGGGCCGTGTCGACGCCCTCACCCGAAAGCGCGCGCATCATATTGAGCAGGCAGGAGCGCTCGGGGCGCAGCGGCTTATCGTGATATTTGATGAGCAGGCAAACGTCGCGCACCAGGTCGTGCGAGAGTGCCAGGCGATCCATAATGACGCGCGCTTTCTTGGCGCCGAGCTCGGGATGACCGTAGAAGTGTCCGCTGCCGGCGTGATCGACCGTAAAGCACTCGGGCTTGGAGACATCGTGCAAAAACGCCGCCCACATAAGGCTCGACGATGGCGCGACGCCGTCGCACAGCGCCAGCTCCCCTGCCACCGTCAGCACACGGGCGATATGCTCGTAGACGTTAAACGCATGATAGACACTTCGCTGATCAAACCCGCGACCCGCTGCCAACTCGGGCACAGCGGCGCAGATGAGCTCAGGGTAGCGCAACATGGCGTCTCCCCCGTGACCGGTCGAAAGAATGCCCTCGAGCTCAATACCCACACGCTCACGCGCCACGGCATCGAGCAGCGGCGCGCACTCGGCAAGCGCACGCTTGGTCTCGGGCTCAATCATAAAGTCCAGACGGCAGGCAAAGCGCACCGCACGCAGCATGCGCAGGGCGTCCTCGTTAAAGCGACGCTTGGGATCGCCGACAGCGCGAATCAGCTTGCGCTCCAAGTCACCCTGGCCGTCGTAGCGGTCGACAAGCCCGCGCTCGGGATGCCAGGCCATGGCATTGACGGTAAAGTCGCGGCGCGCCAGATCGTCCTCGAGCGAGGCGGCACGCTCCACACTCTGGGGATGGCGACCATCGGTGTAAAAGCCATCCAGACGGTACGTGGTGACCTCGATACGCTCGCCATCGGAAATAGCCGTGATTCCGCCAAATTTAATGCCCGACTCCACAACCGCGATGCCGGCGGCCTCGAGCGCCGCTTTGGACTCCTGCCACAGGCCGCTACAGCACATATCAACATCGTGGCTGGGGTACCCCATCAGGGCGTCGCGCACCCAACCGCCCACGTACCAAGCCTCAAGACCAGCCGCCTCAAGTGCGCGCAGGACGCACAGGGACGCATCGGACGGTTGAGTACCGTTGAGCGAAACATTGCACATGCCTATGGCCTCCTGCGACTATCAAATTGGCTATCGATTGCGTCTGCAAGAAGTCTAGCAAGAAACAGCCTCCACTGCACACGCAAGTCCGATAAACAAAAACGCATCCGTCCTAGTCTAAGACGGATGCGAAATAATCAAACTATTCAGACAAGGTGCCGGAACTAGCAGACCTGGCGAACCTCGATGTGCTTCTTATATTCGTCCACCTTGGCAAAATCACCCAGACCGGGGCACTCGACCACGTTGGCGCCAGTGGCCATCGAAAGGCGCAGGGCGTCCCCGACGCGCTCGGGGGCGTCGTGCCACACGGACAGGAAGGCAGCGAGCGAGGAATCGCCGGCGCACACCGTCGACAGCAGCTTGACGTCGAAGGTGCGGTTGGCAAACCAGATATGCTCGCCGTTGGAGAAGTACGCACCGGCGCCACCAAGGGTCAGCAGCACGTTCTTGGCGCCCTTGGCGTGCAGCTCGGCCATAGCGCCCTTGACGGACTCGTCGTCGCCACCGCTCACCTTGATGCCAAAGATGTCAAGCAGCTCGTCGTCATTGGGCTTGATCAGCAGTGGCTCCAGAGCAATGAGGTCTGCCAGCTGATGGCTCGAGATGTCGAGGACGAACTCGGCCCCCTTGGCCTTGACACGGCGCAGGACCTCGGCCAAGAAGCCCTCGGAAGTGTTGGGAGGCAGCGAGCCGCTGATGACCAGGCAGGTCATGTCATCGAGCGAATCGATAAGTTCAAACATCTCCTGCTCGTTGGCCTCATTGATGGCGGCACCGGCATTGACCATGTTGTACTCGGTGTCGGGACCGGCGTTGAGGAACACATTGACGCGCGTAATACCGTCGGTCCACACGGGCTTGACGGGCACGCCCAGGGCCTCGGCGCCCTTGACGATGAACTCACCCGAGAAGCCGGCGAAGAAACCCAGGATCGTGGTGTCGACACCATAGTGGTCAAGCGTAAACGAGACGTTGAGGCCCTTGCCGTTGGGCGTGTAGACGGCATTGCGGGTACGCGTGACGGTATTGGCAGTAAGGCCGTCGCAGGCGATGTTGTAGTCAATGGCGGGATTTGCAGTGAGCGTGTAAATCATGGATGTTCCTTTCACGAAATAACGTGTTAATGAAAGTATATTCCACGCATCGGTAAAAGGCTAGGACAACTCGGTGAACGGTGTGGAAGCGATGAAGTACGGCAGGACACCTCTCCCCCATGGCGGAACAAAAAAGGCGCCCCGACCGAAACCGGGGCGCCGCATGCGCACGAATATGTCGCGATTCGATTACTGACGATCGAGCTTGCGGACGGCAACGCGCTTGCTGTACTCATCGACGTGACCAAAGTCGCCAATGCCGACGGACTCGGCAACGTTGGCGCCGGTGGCCATAGCGAGCTTCATGGCCTCCTCGACGTTGTCGCGATCCCTGTACCACTTGTGCAGGAACGCAGCGAGGGTGCAGTCGCCGGCACAGACGGAAGAGACCAGCTTAATGTTGAACTCACGCTTGGCGTACCAGATGTCCTCGCCGTTGGAGAAGTAAGCGTCGCCGCGGCTACCACGGGTGAGCAGCACGTTCTGAACGCCGGCGTCGTGAGCCATCTTCATGGCAACGCGGACCTCGTCGTCGGTGTCGACCGGCACGCCGAAGATGGCCTTCATCTCGTGATGGTTCGGCTTGATGAGCAGCGGCTTCTTGTGAGCGAGCTCCTTGAGCTTGTCGGAGGACAGGTCCAAGACGACATCGGCGCCACGAGCCTGAGCGTGCTCCATGACCTGAGCCAGGAAGTCAGGCGTAGCTTTGGGAGGCACGGAGCCGGAAACGATCAGGCACTCGAGATCGCCCGCGGTGTCCAGGATGTTGTAGAGCTCCTCCTGGTGCTGCGGCGTGATCGGAGCACCCGGGTTCAGGATGCCGTACTCGTGCTGGCCATCGTTGACATAGGTGTTAATGCGCGTGATACCGTCGGTCCAGACCGGGCGGCAGAGGCAACCCAGGTTCATGACCTCCTCGACGATGAACTTGCCCGTGAAGCCGGCGAAGAAGCCGAGCGCGACGGTGTCGACGCCCATCTTCTTAAAGGCGAAGGACACGTCGAGGCCCTTGCCGTTAGCCGTGTAGCTGGCCGAGCCGGTGCGGACGTTCTCGTCGGGCTCGAGCGGAGAGCTCGAAACCGTCATGTCGACAGCCGGGTTAGCGGTTAGCGTGTAGAACATTTACAGTACCCCCTGTATATGTGAGGGCCGCGTGGCCGGCCCATTCCAACCACGCGGTTACCTCTGATACCAAATTAGCGAGCTGCGGACTCGAGCAGTGCCTTGACCTCGGCGGCGGTGTTGCAGGCGAGTGCCTTCTCGGCGAGCTCGTCGCACTCGGCCTTGGTCCACTGGCTGATGGTCTTGCGGGCGCGCAGGATCGACGGAGCGCTCATCGAGAACTCCTCCAGGCCCCAGCTGATCAGCAGCGGCTCGAGCAGCGGATCGGCAGCGGCCTCGCCGCACATACCGACCATGATGCCGGCCTTCACGCCGCTCTCGATGATGTTCTTGAGCGAGCGGAGCACGGCGGGATAGTAAACCTGGTACAGGTTGGAGATGGTGTCGTTACCACGGTCGGCGCACATGGTGTAGCCGATGAGGTCGTTGGTGCCGATGGAGAAGAAGTCGGCAACCTCGGCAAGACGGTCTGCGAGCAGCGAAGCGGCGGGTGTCTCGACCATGATGCCGACCTCGATGTTCTCGTTGAACTTGCGACCCTCTTCGGTCAGCTCGGCCTTGCACTGCTCGACGAGCTCCTTGACAGCCAAGACCTCCTCGACGCAGGTGACGAGCGGGATCATGATCTTGACGTCACCGAAGGCGCTAGCGCGCAGCAGAGCGCGGAGCTGGACCTTGTACTGGTCGGGATTGGCAAGGCAGTAACGCACGGCGCGGAAGCCCATGAAGGGGTTGTCTTCCTTGACCATATGCAGATACGGAATCTCCTTGTCGCCACCCACATCGAGCGTGCGGATGATGACCGGAGCACCCTTGAGCGCGCTGGCGACCTTACGGTAGGCGTTGAACTGCTCCTCCTCGGAAGGAAGCTCAGCAGAGTCCATGAACAGGAACTCGGAGCGGAACAGGCCGATAGCCTCGGCGTCGTGATCGAGCGCGTTGGGCACGTCATCGGGGTTACCGATGTTGCAGGCGATGATCTTCTTGATGCCATCGGCAGTCACGGACGGCTTGCCACGGAAGGCCTCGAGGGCTGCCTTCTCGGCAGCGAAGGCCTCGGCCTTGGCGGTGTAGGCAGCAAGCGTCTCCTCGTCGGGATCGGCCTCGACGATACCCTTGCCGCCGTCGACGACAACGGTCATACCGTTGCGCAGCGCGGTGCAGCTGTTGGAAACCGAAAGGACAGCCGGGATCTCGAGGGCACGCGCGATGATCGCGGAGTGCGACGTGCGGCCACCGGTCTCGGTGACGATACCGGCAACGTGAGCCTTATCGATCGTGGCGGTCATGGACGGCGTGAGGTCATGCACGACAACGACGGTGTTCTCGGGCAGGACGGAGAGGTCGACGACCTCCTTGCCCAGCAGCTCGGCCAGAATACCGGTGCGGATGTCGGCGATGTCGGCCGCGCGCAGACGGAACATCTCGTCGTCCATGGACAGGAACATGTTCTCGAACATGGTCGAGGTGTCCATGAGCGCCTGCTCGGCGCAGGTGCCGCCATCAATGGCGGCGTTGATGGCGTCGGTCATGCCCGGATCCTGAGCCAGGACAATGTGTCCGCTCATGATCTCGGCCTCGGCCTCGCCCACCGTCTCCTTCATGTGGTCGGCCTGAGCCTGGGTCTTCTCGCAGAAGACCGAAAGAGCGGACTGATAGCGCTCCTTCTCTGCTGCCGAATCAGCAACCTCGTGCGGCTCAAACGTCAAGTCGGGATCGACGGCGACCATGACGGTGCCGATACCGATGCCCTCGGAAGCGTTGACTCCCTGATACATTCCCATTCCTCTCTCCGTGTCATGTGATAAAGCGTTTTGCCATATCCATGACAAAAGAGCGCAGCTACCTTACAACAGGTCACTGCGCCCCCAAATATGAACTTAGTTGTTCAACATGCGACCCGTTTGAGTTCTACTCGCCAAGACCGCTCTTGATGAGCTCGATGGCAGCAGCCAGAGCCTCGGCCTCGTCAGCGCCGTCGCACTTGACCTCGACCTCAGTGCCGCAGGGGATACCAGCAGCCATGAGGGCCATCGGGGACTTGCCGTTGACCTCCTTCTCGGGGGTGACGACCGTCACGTCACAGGCGTACTTGCCCATGGTGGAGGCGAACAGACCAGCCGGACGCATGTGCAGACCCTGAGGATTAACGAGGGTAGCCTTCTCAGAAACCATAGTTGACTCCTTTTTTGTGTTTAACCCCTGTCATGTATGTGGCAGGAGTCAGATTCACGACGTTGTTTATATTAACTCACATCAAACGGTTTTTCATTATGTTTCGGACGAATTGTTGGACAGATGTGTTTGTCGTCCGCTTGCTCGCCCACAGGGGGCCGGGCGCGGCCAGTGAGATTTCCTGCTCTACAGTCCTGCTCGCACGAAGAGCACATTAAGTGCTCTTCGGCTCGTGCGGAACTCGCGATAAATCTCACTGGCCGCGCCCGGCCCCCTGTGGGCGAGCAAGCTGCAGAAACTCGGTCGGTCCAGAGCAATATCGTGCGAACGGAATTCTGGCTAATGATCTGTTCGCGACAAAGACTCGATAGGTAGCCCCCTCTATGCCCTTTTGTAAGTTGCGGTGAAATAGGGACTGAATTTGGGGTTGAATCGTTTAAACAGTCCCTATTTCACCGCAACTTATGGGAGGGATAGAAAAAAGGCGGAGGCCCTGGGGAGGGACTCCGCCTTATATACAGGGGGCGATGTTATTCGCGGGCTGGGGGATTAGACCAGGCGGGCGTTGATCGTCTTGGCGATCTCGGCGGCGTCGGTGGAACCCTTGACGGTGGCACGGAAGTCCTCGTCCATGAGCGCCTCGGCGACCTTGGACAGGATCTTGAGGTGCGTGGTGCCAGCCTGGGCACCGGGGATGAGCAGAGCGATGGCCACGTTGACGGGAGCGCCGTCCATGGTGTCCCAACCGGTCACGCCGGACTCATCCTTGACGACGATGACGGCAGCCTCGGTAATGGCGTCGGACTTGGCATGCGGGATGGCGAAGCCCTCCATCATGCCCGTGGTGCCCTCGGCCTCGCGGGCCAGGAAGGCGTTCATCACGGCGTCGGCGTCGCTGGCGATACCGGCCTTGACGGCCTGGTTGGAAACGAAGCTCAGAGCCTCGTCACGAGAAGCGAAGTCCTCGGCAACAAAGACATTCTCGACCTTCACGAAGTCGGCAGCCTCGGCCTTGGGGGCCTCAACGGGCTTGGTTGCAGGAGCGGCCTTCTGATTCTTCTCGAAGTCGTACTTCTTGAAGGCCACGAACAGGATGCCACCGACCACAGCGCCGATGAGGATCGCGAGGACCCAAAGCGGACCGTTCTCGACAACGGGCAGGACCAGGAAGCCACCGTGAGGCGCCGGATCGTGAACGTTGAACATAATGGTCAGGATCGAAGCGATAGAGGAACCGAGCATCATGATGGGCATGACGGGCCAGATGTTCTTGGTCATGAACGGAATGGCGCCCTCGGTGATGTGGGTGCAACCAAGGATGAGGTTGACGACACCGGCGTCGTGATCCTCCTGGCTGAAGTACTTCTTGCCGACAACGACGGCAAAGGTGGTGATCAGCGGCGGAACGATGCAGGCGGCGGAGACGGCAGCCATGAAGTTGGTGCCGAAGTTGTAGGTATCGGTGCCAACACCGGCGGCCAGAGCCTCGGTGAGCATAGCAGTACCGGTGACATAAGCAGCCTTGTTGACCGGGCCGCCCATGTCAAAGGCGCACATGCAGCCGATAGCAAGACCCAGGACAACGGCGCCAGAGGCGGACAGGCCCTTGAGGAAGTCCATCATGGCGGTGTTGATGGCAGCCATGGGGCCGGAAATGCCAAGCATGACCAGGCCGACAATAGCCGTCGAGAACAGCGGGTACAGGAAGATAGCCTTGAGGCCGTCCAGGTTCTTGGGCAGGCCGGCAAAGACCTTCTCGAGTAGCAGGATGACATAGCCGGCGAGGAAGCCGCCGACGATGCCGCCCAGGAAGCCGAAGCCCACGCCGGCGCCACCGGCGTCGATCATGCCGGTCTCGGCGTTAACAGGCAGGCCCTGGATGGCGATCATACCGGCAACAAAGCCGGGGACGAGCGCCGGGCGCTTGCCGATGGATTCGGCGATGTAGGCGGAAAGCACCGGGACCATAAGGTTCATGGCGATGCCGCCGATGATCTTGAGCATCGCAGCAAAGCTGTTGTAGTCAGACGCCGTCGAATCGAAGGACGTAATGCCCCACAGGAACGAAACGGCGGTCAGGACACCACCAGCAACGACGAAGACCAGCATGTGGCTGACGCCGTTCATGAGGTGCTTGTAGATGATGTGGCCGATGGACTCCTTCTCCTCGACCTCGTCCTCGACATCGGCAGCAGCCGCAACCGTGTCGTCGCCCTTGGCGGCGAGCGCGCGGTCAATCAGCTTACCGGCGGCCTCAACGGACAGGGCCTTGGAAACACCAACGGAAACCATGGGCTTGCCGGCGAAACGCTCAGCCTGGACATCCTTGTCGGCTGCGACGACGACGGCCTTGGCACCAGCGATCTCACTCTTGGTGAGCCCGTTCTCGACACCGACCTGGCCATGAGTCTCGACCTTAATGGTCAGACCGCGCTCGGCAGCTGCCTTCTCCAGCGCCTCCTTCGCCATGAAGGTGTGCGCAATGCCAGTCGGGCAACCGGTTGCGGCGATGATGTCAAACTTAGCCATGTGTCCCTCCTTCTTGAGTACAGCGCCCGCGGGCGCTCCCCTACACGCGCTTCGATGCGCGTTTTTCCACAACTGAAAGATACCAACCTACCGTCCGCGTGAGAAGAGCTAAGGTGCAAATCTCCGGTGAAAGGTTCTTTCATAACCGTAAACGGTAAGTGAAAGTTTACCATCAACACTTGAAACGGCAAGGTGTATCTTGTAATTGAAAATGCCCGTATACTATGGCATTGCGAATCAAATTAGATTTTCATGCCAACCAGGAGCCATCCATGACCGATAGTAGCAAGAGCGCACTTTCCCTCATTAGCACCCATCAGGGATACAGCGAATCCGAGCAGCGCATTGTCGACTATATATTGGAGCACCAGTCCGAGGCTCCACGCCTCACGGCGGCTCAGCTCTCACGCGCCGCTGCCACGTCCGAGGCGACCGTTTCGCGCTTCTGCCGCAAGCTTGGGTTTGGCAGCTTCCGCAGCTTTCAGTTTTCGTTGGCGAGGGATTTGGAAAGCCAGCGCAACGAGGGCCTGACCGACGAGGTCTCGCTCGACAATATGGAGCAGAGCCTCAAGAACATCCTGGCTGCCAAGGTGAGCGAGCTTAATGCGACCATCGACGGAATCGACCACGATACGCTGGCGGCTGTTGTGCATGCCCTTAAGCATGCAGGGGTTATTGAGTTTGCGGCTGTGGGCAATACGAACGCGGTCGCGCTCGATGCGACGTTTAAGTTTTCGCAGCTGGGCCTGCGCTGCATGGCGAGCACCATTAGCGAGACATCAATCGGCTTTGCGCTCACGTTGCGCCCGGGTGACGTTATCGTGCTAATCTCAAACTCTGGCAAATCGCGCCGACTGAATCGCATGGCAAAAGCGGCTCGCGACTGCGGCGCAACCGTAGTCGTCATCAGCAGCGACAGCAAATCCCCGCTCGCGCGCCTGGCAGACTACACTTTTAATACCGTCAACCACGAAGCGCTGCTGACGACGGGCGACTTTGCGTTCTCCAAGATCAGTGCCACGATGATCATCGAAGTCATCTACAACTTCCTGCTGCCCGAGATTGAAGACGCTCGCGAACATATCAGCTACTACGAGGAGCTCATCCAGCCGGATAAAGTCGTTGAGTAAAACGCGTAGTGGGACAAAAATTTCAGTCTATTTTGTCCCACCAACACCGCTGATACGACCTAACCTCGAGCTTCTTCGAGCATCTGCTTCGCGTGGGCCAAGCTTGCCTCGGACTGATCGCCGCTCAACATGCGGGCGATCTCGGCAGTACGCGCTTCGCCGGTTACCTCGTCCAAATGCGTCTGGGGAACATCGCCCGGTTCCTTGCTGACGACATAATGCTTGTCAGCCATGACGGCGACCTGCGCCAAGTGGGTTACGACAATCACCTGATGAGTAGCGGCGAGATCTGCCAGCACGCCCGCGAGCGCACGCGCCGTGGAGCCACCGACACCGGCATCGACCTCGTCAAACACCAGCGTATCAACACCGTCCGCGTTACCGAGGACGACCTTGCTTGCCAGCATGACGCGGCTGAGCTCGCCGCCCGACGCAATGCGGCGCAGGGGACGTGGCGTCAAGCCGGCACCGCTGCGGTATAGCAGCTCGTAGCTCGAAGGACCAACGGGCGTCCACTCAGCACGGGGAAGATCGCGCGACTCCCAGACGAGCTCGGCGCCACCCATCTCCAAGCGAGCCATCTGGCGGCCGACCTCGTGGCAGAAGCGCGGGGCCGCCGTATTGCGAGCGCGCTTAAGTGCCCTGGCAGCAGCGAACAGCTCGCGCTCGGCGCTCCCGAGTGCCTCACGCGCCTTTTTGATCTGTTCATCGCCATCATCGACCAGCGACAGCAGCTCTTGTGAGCGGTCGCGCATGGCAAAGACATCGTCCATGGTCGGACCCCACTGACGCAGCAGGCCCTTGAGGTCGGAATACCGCTCGCGCATGCGAGCGAGCTCGCGAGGATCGAAGGCAACCCCATCGCGATAGGAACGAAGCTCGTTCGCGCAATCCTCAAGAGAGATGCAGGCATCCGAAAGTGCATCGGCAATGTCGCCCAGTTTGCGATCGACGGTAGCCATTCGGGAAAGCTCTGCCACGGCGCTGTTCACGGCATCGAGCGCTCCCCCTTCAGAGGCAAGCGATGCATGGGCATCGTTAGCCGTGGCAACCAGTACCTCGGCATGTTCGGAGCGCGGCAGCAGTTCCTCGAGTTCCTCATACTCGCCCGGCTTGGGGTCGACCTCGCCGATGCGCTCGAGCGCAAAGCGCGCCTCCTCGACGAGGCTCCCCTGCGCACGCGAGGCCTCTTCGACACGTCGAACCTCCTTAGCGGCAGCCCGCGAAGCCTTAAAGCAGGCGCGGTACGCATCCAGCGCCTCGAGCGCAGAGCGTCCCGCCCACGCATCGACCATCGCAACGTGATGCGCCGGATCGAGTAAGCGCTGGTGCTCGTGCTGGCCGCACAGATCCATCATCACGCCGACGCGCTCCGAAAGCTCGCGCACGCTGGCGATGCGGCCGTCAATCTTGACGCGGCTGCGGCCCTCGGCGGAAAGGCTGCGCTGGACCGTGAAGCCTTCCGTGTCGTGCGGGCCGTCAAACAGGCGCGCTTCGACGCTCGCCAGCGCCTCGCCCTCGCGCACCGTCGACGAATCCGCGCGCTCACCCAAAATAAGCTTGAGGGCCGAGAGCAGCGCGGTCTTGCCGGCGCCGGTCTCGCCGGTCAGGACAGTCAGGCCGGCACTCGGCACCAGCGTCGCCTCGCGAATGAGTGCAATGTTAGAAACCTGCAGCTCATCGATCATGGCGGACTCCGTAGAATACGCGGCTCACCGAGTTGTAAAAACTCTCGGGGCCGTAGTCGAGCAGCAGCACATCGCCGGGGCCTCGGCGCACGGCCACGCTCTCGACCGTGCCGTCGCAGGTAATAAACTGTCCATCGATAGCGATCGCCGGAACGCTCGGACGGTCATCAGACATAAAGATTTCGACGACATCGCTCGGCGAAGTCAAGAAAGCGCGAGCTTGAATGGTGTGCGGCGCAATGGGTACGCAGACCATGCCCGTATAGTCAGGGCTCACGATGGGGCCACCGGCGCTGAGCGCGTAACCCGTAGAACCAGTCGCCGTCGAAACGACGACACCGTCACCGCGTAGGCGGTCGATATGGTGACCGGACACCGTGATGTCAAACTCGACCATATCGGACAGGGGGCCGCGCGTAAGCGCCATGTCGTTGAGGGCGAAGGTGCGCACAACATCCTTCGTACCATCTTCGCGCACGGACACGATATCCGCGGCGATGGTAGCGCGACGGCTCACATGCAGCTCTCCGGACAGGGCGTCGCTCACGACCTGCAGAATGTCGCGCTCCTCGGGACTCGCAGCAGTTAAAAAACCCAGGTGACCATAGGAAAGACCGAGGATAGGAATCTCACGATGGTTGAGGATGCGGGCAGCGCGCAGCAACGTGCCGTCGCCGCCGAGCGTAATGACCAGATCGGAGCCGTCAATATCAGGCGTGCTTTGAATCTTCGATCGCTGGTCGGCAGCCCATGCGACCTCATAGCCCTGGCGCGTCAGCCAAAGCTCGAGCATCAGGCCGCTCTCGACCGCCTCTTGCTTGTAGTAATTGGGAACCAGAAAGACCTTCATAGCGTTGCAGCTTTCTCGCTCATAACCGATACCTGGGATTGCAGCTCGTCTTGCGAGCGATCGCCGGGGTCAAATCTCGTGCCGTACAGGAAAAACTCAACGTTGCCCTTGGCACCATGAATGGGCGACACGCACACATCGACCGGGAACAGGCCCTTGGCAGCAAAGAGTTTAACCGCCGCCACGAGTGTATCGCGGCGCACGGCGGGATCGGTCACAATGCCGCCCTCGCCCACCAGCGCCGCCGGAGCCTCAAACTGCGGCTTTACGAGCGTGCAGAATGCACCCGTAGGCGCCAGGCACGCCAGCACCGCATCGATAATGTTCGCGATGCTGGTAAACGAGACATCACACACTGCCAGGTCGATGGCGCCGGCATAGCCAAGCTCAGGCAGCTGCGTCACGTTGGTGCGCTCATGCAGCATCACGCGATCGTCCTGACGCAACGACCAATCAAACTGGGCGCGACCCACGTCCACCGAGACAACGGTCGCAGCTCCGCGCTTGAGCAGGCAATCGGTAAAACCGCCGGTAGAGCAGCCCACATCCAGACAGGCAAGGCCCGTCGGATTGATGCCAAACGCATCAAGCGCGCCTTCGAGCTTAAGACCGCCGCGGCCAACATAGGGAATGCGCCCCTTCACGTGCAGTGGCAGCCCCGGGATCACCTTAAGGCCCGGCGAAGTCAAGCGCTCGCCGCCACTCGAGACCAAGCCGGCCATAAGAGTGCGAAGGGCATCCGCGCGATCGGCGCAGATGCCCTGTGAAATCAGTTCGTCATCAAGACGCACGCGTTTCATGAATGCCATCAACCATTCGTATCCGGAGATGCGGCCTAGCTATCCTGGGATTCGTTTGCCGCATCCTCATCGTATTCCTGCTCGAGCTTGTCGGCCTCACGCGGCGTCAACTCAAACT
Source organism: uncultured Collinsella sp. (assembly GCA_958407465.1). Classification (GTDB taxonomy): domain Bacteria; phylum Actinomycetota; class Coriobacteriia; order Coriobacteriales; family Coriobacteriaceae; genus Collinsella. The sequence goes on from CATYIV010000009.1 coordinate 46,291, forward strand.
TGTCGACCATATCGACCGCGCGGGAGCCAAGCTCAATCGCTTCGTCAAACAGATCGAGTGAACGCTCCAAGGACGTATCCTTGGAGCGAACGGTAGCGATGATCTGGTCCAGACGGTCCGAGATCTCGTCGAAGTTGCGGACGGAACCCTCTGGCATGGCTACTCCTCGACGGAGTCGACAACAGCCTCGGCGGCGTCCGCATCCTCGGCCAGCACGCCAGCCTCAGCCTGAGCAACCGCAACCTTTGCGGCAGCCTGTGCCTCCTCGCGAGCGCGATCTTCGGCCAGCAGCTCCTGGTACAGGTCCTCGCCCGGCAGCTCCTCGCTGCGAGCGATCTTGCCCAGCACGCCGTTGACGAACGACGCGGACTGGTCGGTGCCATAGGCCTTGGCAAGCTCGACGGCCTCGTTGATCACGATGGCGTCCGAGACCTCCTCATCGGTGAGGAAACGCATCTCGTAAACGGCGATACGTAGCAGATTGCGGTCGGCGCCGGGCATGCGCATAAGATCCCAGTTCTTGGCAACGGAACGCAGAGCGCAGTCGATGCGGTCGATATGCTCGTAGGCACCGCGGCACAGCTCCAGCGCATAGGGGTCGAGGGGACCCTTCGAGATCAGGAAATCACCCTCGAGGACGCGCTCGAGCGGGCTGTCCGTGGCCTCGGCCTGAAACAGCAGCTGCAGCGCCTGACTGCGGGCAAGCGTACGCCCGCGATAAACCTTAAGGCTCAAAGGTTACTCCTTGGGGAAAACGAGGCCGTCGATGCAAACGTCAACACGCTCAACCTCAACGCCCACCTGGGCATCGATGGCGGCGACCACGGCGGCGCGAACGGACTCGGCGAGTTTCTTGAACGGATAGCCAAAGAACACAACGACACGCACGGTGAGTGCGAGCTTGTCGCCGACGACCTCGGCCTCGACCGCCGGCTCGGAAGCCGGGGCCTTGGACGAGAGCATCATGGAGACAAGGTTGGTGGCAAGGTCCTTGACGCCAACGGAGGCGATGCCCTCGACATCGGACACGGCGCGCGAGACGATGGCGGTCAGAACATCGGGCGAAATGCCGATGCCGTCAATCTTGATTTCCTGGGGCATGAGTCCTCCTAGAAGATTTGGTTGCTAGACGCGGGAGACGAACTTGCCGTCGCGAGTGTCAACCTTGATGACCTCGCCCTCGTTGAGGTACATGGGGACCTGGATGACAGCGCCGGTGTCGATCGTGGCCGGCTTGGTGGAACCCTGGACGGTGTCGCCCTTAAAGCCCGGGTCGGTCTGGACGATGGTGGTCTCGATGAACATCGGCGGAGTCACGCCCATGAGCTCATCGTCGGCGAAGAGCAGCTGGCAGATGTCGTTCTCGCGCAGCCACTTGGAGTTCTCGCCCACCATGTCCTCGGGAACGGGAACCTGCTCATAGGTCTCATTGTCCATGAAGATGTAGTCGGCGCCATCGTTGTAGAGGTACTGGAACTCACGGGTGGTGAGCATGACGCTCTCGAACTTGGTGCCGGCGTTGCAGGTGTTCTCGACGACGCGGCCGCTCTTGATGTCGCGGGTCTTGTAGCGCACAAACGCGCCGCCCTTGCCTGGCTTGACATGCTGGAACTCGACGATGGTGTAGACCTTGTCCTTGATGCGGAGACCGAGGCCGTTCTTGAAGTCGGCGGTAGAAATGGTAGGCATAGCGACCTTTCTAGTTATGGGCAGAACGCACAAGCGTCCAAATTACATACGATAGAAATTATACACTTGCAGGCGGCGCCTGCGGCGAGCGCATAAAAAGAGAACGCGGGGCGTCCGAATCGATCCGGACGCCCCGCCCCAAACTATCTACCGAAGTAGACTAGCAGTCGATAATGTGCAGGTCGTGCGGGGTCTTGGTGAAGGGCTCGTAGCCGTTCTCGGTGACCACGCCGTAGTCCTCCAGGCGCACGCCGCCCACGCCGGGCAGGTAGACGCCGGGCTCCATGGTGACAACCGAGCCGATCTCGATGGTGTTCTTACTGCGGTTGAAGTTGGGCAGCTCGTGGATGTCGATACCGACGCCGTGGCCCAGACCATGGTTGTAGTAATCGCCATAGCCGGCATCGCCGATGATCTTCTTGGAAAGCTTGAAAATGTCGTTGCCCTCGACGCCCGGATGGATGGCGGCGACGCACTCCTCGTGCGTACGGCGCACGAGCGCGTACAGGTCGAGCTGCTCCTGCGTGGGCTCGCCCATCACGACGGTGCGCGTCATGTCGGAGCGGTAATCACAGTAGCCCGCGCCGTAATCCATGAGGACGAAATCGCCCTTCTCGATCACGCGATCGCTCGGCACGGCATGCGGGTTGGCGGTGTTGGGACCGCTCGCCACGATGGAGCCGAAGGCCAGGCTGTCGGCGCCGTTGGCGAACATAAAGTTCTCGAGCTCGTTGCGAACCTGCTTCTCGGTCATACCGGGCTTAATAAACCCGAGCATGTGCTGGAAGGCGGCGTCGGTGATCGACTGTGCGTGGCGCATGAGCTCGATCTCCTCGGCGTCCTTGATGGCGCGCATCTTGCGGATGTCGTCGTGCATCAGCGGCAGCATGCAGGCGACGGAGCGGTCCTCCAGGCCGCGCTGAATGCCCTGGTAGAAATTAATCTGCATATCGTCCTCGACAGCGCAGACGCGGCACTTGTTGGCCGCAATCTTGCCGGCGACCCAACCGGGGATGGTGCCCTCGTCCATGTCGTAGACCCAGGGGCTGCCGGCGGGCGTGTTCTCCTCAAAGCTGTTGAGGTAGCGCGAGTCGGTGTGGAACAGGCACTGGTCGGCCGTAATAAACGCAGCGTGCGGGAACTCGAAGGTGTAGTCGAAGACGCCCTTCACGCCCGTAAGCCAACGAAGGTTGGCCTCGTCGCGCACCACGATGGCGTCGTAGCCACGCTCGACCATCAGGGCACGGACACGCTCGATACGACCGGCAGGACCGGCAGCAAACTCAGACATGCAGATTCCTTTCTTGTTGTCTCTATAAAGACGGGACGGGTCTCAATCAACGTACGGAATCGTATGCGATCCGCAACCGATTGAAAACCCGCCCCTCAACATGATACGAAAGACGATGGATGTCAATAAATCTTAGAGAAGTTCTTTGCGAGAAGCCAAGTAGGCATGAGCGTGGCGCTCAAGAACCTCGTCCTCAACGCTCGTTAGACGAATGGCGCCGAGCGCTGCGGGCAGCGGCAGCATGCTGCGGTTCGAGCGGGCGAACTGCTGCCTGCGGAACTCCTCGATAAACGCGGTGGGCTCCAGGTCGAAGGCAAGTTCCTCGATGCCAAAGTCCTCCAGGCAGTCATCGACCTCAAAGACGTAATCGATATCAAAGTCACAGGCATCATGTGCTAGGCGCGCCTCAAAGCGCATGCCCTCGGATAACAGCTGATAGGCAGGGACCTGCGAAGCGGCATCGCCCAAGCAGGCGCGCAGGGTACACTCCCCCGTCTTACCAAAATCGAGCGCATGGCGGGCGCTCGGGTTCGTAGCCATCAGTACGTCCTTGCGAGCAGTCTGAGACCACTGAACGGCATTGACGAGCGCGACCTCCTCGCCCGCGAGAATCTCGGGGACGGTCTCAGTAAACTGATTCCAGCGGGACTTGCTGCTCGAAAGCATGGTGCCAACAAGTACCGCATAGCCGAGCTTGAGGTCCTCGGGGTCCGTCTCGCGAACAAGGTCGAGGTCACACACGACCAAGCCCGGCTCGGGACGGAACGCGATAGCCGGAAGCGCATTCGCCGACGAGGCGACGAGCGGCTTCATGGTCGTCGCGACCGTAAGCATGGCATCGAACGTCGTCGGTAGCAGGGCGCACTCGGTGCGACCGCACCACTGATTGGCACACCAGCAAACGACCGAGCAGGTCGCCGTGTCGCCGACAGCGACAACGAGATCGTCGCAGGTAATACCGTTAGCTGACAGGGCGCCAAAGACGGTATCGGCATCGGCCAGCGTAGCACCGGCAGGCGAAACCTCAAGGGCGAGCAGCGACACGGCAAAACCGGCGTCGACCAGCGCATGCTCGACGACCTCACCAAAGCGCTCGGATGTGGCGTCGCTCCAAACCACCATCGCGCGCTTAGGCTTGCCCACAGCCGAGGCAAACATGCGCGACAGTTCCTCAAACGCGCCAAGACCGACGCGAACATCGACACTGCGGTTTTGGAAATTGATGAGTTGACGGCGAATCATAGCAATCCACGCTCCAAAAGCATCTCGGCACAAAGGTAGGAAACGTCCTCGAAGGACTTGTTGCGAATATCAAGGGTGATATCGGCGGCCTGGCGATACAACGGACGACGATGTTCAAACAGGCGCGCAGCATGCTCGGGCGAGCGGAAATCAGGTCGGGTATCGGAGCGGCGAATCTGGCGCAACGAGTCCTCAAAGTCGCCTTCGAGGTACACACACGTACCCATCTCGTGCATCAGTTCAATGTTCACCGGCGTCTCGACGATGCCACCCCCGCACGATACCAGCAGACTGCGCTCGCTTTGAAGCGAACGGAGTGCCGAGGTCTCGAGCTCACGAAAACGATCCTCGCCTTCGGTCTTAAATATCTCGGTCACCGACTTACCGCATCGACGCACAACCAAACGATCGGTATCGATGAATCGACGCTTGAACATAGTGCCCACATTGCGCGCAAGCGTCGACTTGCCCGCGCCCAAAAAGCCGATAAAGAAGATATGGTCGCAGCCGTGTTTGATGTGCTGAGACATGGCGAAACCTATTCCTCGCAGGGAAGGTCGCGCAGGGCCCGGCGCTCAAAGATACGGAAGATCTGCGTGTACCACAGGTCCTGAGTGGCCTGCGGCTTGACCAGAATAGTGTCAACGCCGGCAAAGTTACCGCTCCACACGTCCGTGTACAGCTGATCGCCGATTAGCACGGCCTCGTCGGCCGTGGCGCCCAGACGCTTAAGGCCCGCTTTGAGGGCAAAGGGCGCCGGCTTCATGGCATGGCTGATGGCCTCAAGCCCCAGCTCGCGCGCCGACGCCATAACCTGGTCGCGATGCCAGTTGTTGGACACCATGCACAGCTTAAAGCCCTTAGCATGGGCGGCCTCGAGCCAGGCGGAGACCGCAGCGGGTACCTGCTCGGTATCACGCGGCACCAGGGTGTTGTCGCGATCGAGCAGAATGGCGCGCTTGCCATCGGCCCACAGGGTATCGAGGTCGATGCGGTCGACCGAGGCAACATATCGTTTGGGGCTAAAAATCCTCATGATCAATTCCAAGACTGTTGATGCTCTTCGTAGGTCTTCGAGAAATACTCCTCGTCCTGCGTAATGTAGAAATAGAGGTCGTCGGAGTCGGTCGGCTCAAGGGTGGCCTTGAGCGCCTCGAGCGACGGAGAGCAAATGGGCGTGGGCGGGAGGCCCTCGTGCTTATAGGTGTTATACGGGCTATCGCTCTGCAGGTCGTCGGCGGTAACCTCGCCACCGGTGACGTACATCATGGTCGCGTCGCTGTTGAGGTAGCGCAGGCCATCGAGCTTGCCCGCCAGACGGTTATAGAAAACCGATGCCACATGCGCGCGCTGATCGGCGTTGAGGCCCTCGCGCTCGACAATCGAGGCAAGGTTAACGATGTCGTAATCGGACATCTCCACGCCATAGCGCTCCTTGATCTTGGCCTCGCAGCTGGCAAAGTCAAGTGACTTATACTCGGCGTTGAACTGGTCAAGCATAGCGCGAATCACATCATCGGCAGACGGGTCCTTACCCAGCGAATAGGTCTTGGGGAACAGGAAGCCCTCGAGCGAATCGTTCGCGGCGTCTTTAAGGAAAGCGTAATCATTCACATAATTGCTCGCCTTAGCCTGGTTAAGGAAGTCCTCCTTAGAAATGCTGTCGTATGCCTTGGCCACGCGGTCAGCGACCTGGTCAACCGTCAGACCCTCAGGGATAGTCAGCGCATCGGAGCCCGCATTGGGGCCTTCCATGAGCTGCTGGACAACCTTGGTCGCGTCCATGAGCGTGGTGAACGAGTAGGTGCCAGGCTTAAGCGACATGTCGGCGTTGAGCTTTTTGACCGCCGCGTAATAATCCTTAGGATCATCGACGATATGGTTCTCGGAGAGAATCGAAGCGATGGTGTCGCCCGAAGCACCATCGGGAATCGTGATAGTAACTTGCTGGCCTGCAGCGACTTTCGCATCCTCACCGGCAAAGAAGCCCTTGACGGCTGGCACGACAAAGAAAACGATCGCGACAAGCGCAAGCACGGCGACGACGCCACCGATAATCATAGGCACCGGGGAGCTTTTCTTTTGGACACCACGGCGGGCGTGCGTGTTATAGCTCGAGCGCGTGGCCGGAGCAACGCCGTGCGAACCATGAACATGATGTGCGTGGGAGCGTGGTTGCGGGGCCTGCCCCTGCGTGCGCTGGGCGGAAGCCTGCTGCTTAAAACGAGCGCCGCCAGCGGGCTGCGCGGGACGAGCGGCGGGCTGTTGGGCAGCACGCTGAGTAGGTTGAACCGAACGATGCGACGGCTGCGCCGGGCGCTGGCCAGGCTGAGCAGGGCGCGGCACGGGCTGCCGTGTACGATTCTGCTGGCGCGGATCGGAAGCGCTAGGCATGCTGAACCTCCTCATTTTTACGATCGAGCCATGTCTGCAAGAACAGGCTGGCGGCGATCATGTCAATCTTGCCCCTCATCTGCTTTTCATTGAGCCCCTGCTCTCGCAGGATTCGCTTGGCCTCCTGCGAGGACAGACGCTCGTCCTCAAACTCCAGCGGAAGATCGAGTTCGTCGGCAATCTTTTGGGCCACGGCGGCGACGCGCTCGGCCTGGGGGCCGGGCTCACCGGCCATGGTCAAGGGACGTCCGCTTACCAGGATATCGGGCTCATAGTCCTCGACCAGGTAGCGAAACGTCTTTGCCATGCCAGTGACCTCGGCAGCCGGAAGCACCTTGACAGGCATCGCCATCTTGCCATCACGGCTCGAGACGGCAATGCCAATCCTGGTCTCCCCTATGTCCAGTGCGAGCGCGACCAAAGCGACTACTTAGGTTCTTAGGCGCCGAGCGCGGTCTTGGCGGCCGCGAGGGCATCGGCGATACCGGCAGCGTTCTTGCCACCGGCCTGGGCCATGTTGGGACGACCGCCACCGCGGCCATCGACCAGGCCCGCGATCTGCTTGATCACGTTGCCGGCGTGGAAACCGGCCTTCACGGCGTCATCGGAGCCGGCGGCGAGCAGGGCCGGGGTGCCCTTCTCGGTCACGCTAGCAACAACGCAGGCGACGGGGCCGGCGACCTTCTGGTGCACGGTGTCCCAGACGTTGCGCAGGTCTGCGGCCTCGAGACCCTGAAGCTCAGCGACAACGAGCTTGTAGCCATTCAGCTCGACAGCGCCGTCGATGGCGCTGGAGATCGCATCGGAGGAGCCACCGGTCAGAGCCTTCTTGAGCTTACCGGCGGTCTCACGCAGCTCGGCCTGCAGGTTCTCCACGCGGGCGGGAACCTCGTCGACACGGCACTTGAGCGCAGCGGCGGCGGCGTCAACGAGCGCCAGGCGGTCGGCCATGTAATCGAGAGCGCCCTTGGAGGTCACGGCCTCGATACGGCGGACATTCGAGCCCGTGGAGGACTCGGAGATAATCTTGAACAGACCGATCTCGGCGGTGTTGGCGGCATGCGTACCACCGCAGAGCTCGCGGGAGAACGGCTGGTCCTCGGCGCCTACGGAGACGACGCGGACGACGTCGCCGTACTTCTCGCCAAAGAGGGCGACAGCACCGGCAGCCTTAGCCTCGTCGATGCCCATAACGCGGGTCACGACCGGCTTGGAAGCGAAAATCTGCTGGTTGACCAGGTCCTCGACAGCCTTGAGCTGCTCGGAGGACAGGGCCTCGAAGTGCGTGAAGTCAAAGCGCAGGTGCTCGGGCGTCACCAGCGAGCCGGCCTGGGAGACATGCTCGCCCAGGACCTGCTTAAGCGCAGCGTCGAGCAAGTGGGTGGCGGTGTGGTTGCGGCGCAGGAAACCACGGCGCTCGGCGTCGAGCGCGGCGGTCACGGTAGCACCGACGGTCAGCGTGCCCTCGGCAACGTGAGCGACGTGAGCATACAGGCCGTTGTGGTTCTTGGTGTCGGCAACGGTCAGAACAACGCCCTCGGCGGATAGCTCACCGGCGTCGCCCTGCTGGCCACCCATCTCGGCGTAGAACGGGGTGCGGTCGAGCACGACCTCAACGTCCTCGCTGGCGGCAGCGGACTCGACGGACTCGCCGTTGCGAACGATGGCGACAACCTTGGCGCCCTCGATGACGTCGTTGTCATAGCCGTCGAACTCGGTCGCTGCGACCTTGTCGGAAAGCTCGACCCACACGTCGTTGAAGCTACCCCAGGCGTCGCCCTTGGCGTTAGCGCGGGCGCGGGCCTTCTGGTCCTCCATGCAGGCAGTGAAGCCGTCCATGTCGACTTCGTGGCCAGCGGTGCCGGCGATCTCGACGGTCAGATCGATGGGAAAACCAAAGGTGTCGTGCAGCTTAAAGGCGACATCGCCCGGAAGCACAGCGCCCTCGGCAAGCGCTGTCAGGGCCTCGTCCAGGTAGACACGGCCATTGTCGAGCGTCGTGGAGAAGCGCTCCTCCTCGGAGGCGACGATACCCTTGACGAGCGCGACGTTCTTGAGCAGCTCGGGATAGGCCTCGCCCATTTGAGCGTTGACCTCGTCGATGAACTTGGTCAGGAAGGCGCCCTCGATGCCCAGCAGGCGACCGTGGAACACGGCACGGCGGAGCAGACGGCGAAGGACGTACTCGCGACCCTCGTTGCCGGGAAGGATGCCGTCCGAGATCATAAAGTCGACAGCACGGGAGTGGTCGGCGATGATGCGCAGAGAGCGGCTGGCGCCGGAGTAATCGTCGGCATCATAGGTCTTGCCGCTGATCTCCTCACCGAGCTTGATGAGGTGCTGCATCAGATCGCCGTCGTAGTTAGCAGTCTTGTGCTGCATGATAGCGGCCATGCGCTCCAGGCCCATGCCCGTATCGAGGTTGCGGTGCGGCAGCTCCGGCATGGAGCCGTCCTCCTGACGGTCGTACTGGGTAAACACGAGGTTCCAGAACTCAAGGAAGCGGTCGCAGTCGCAGCCAGGCTTGCAGTCGGGGCTGCCGCAGCCGACCTCCTCGCCCATGTCAAAGTAGATCTCGGAGCACGGACCGCAGGGGCCGGTGGGGCCAGCGGCCCAGAAGTTGTCGTCCTCGCCCAAGCGGGAGATGTGGTCCTCGGCAACGCCCAGAGAACGCCACACGTCGTGGGTCTCGTCGTCCTCGGTAAAGACGGTGAAGTACAGGCGGTCGAGCGGCAGCTTGAACTCCTTGGTGATGAGCTCAAAGGCCCAGGCGCAAGCCTGCTCCTTGGAGACGCCGCCAAAAGAGAAGTCGCCGAGCATCTCGAAGAAGGACAGGTGACGGCCGTCCTCGCCGATGCAATCGATGTCATTGGTGCGGACGCACTTCTGGCAGGAGATCGCGCCGATCTCCTTCATGGTCTTCTTGCCCTGGTAGTACTCCTTAAACTGGTTCATGCCGGCATTGGCAAGCAGCAGTGAAGGATCGTCGGGGACGAGGGACGAAGAAGGATAGAGCTTAAGACCGCGCTCCTCAAAGAAGTTGAGGAACTTAGAGCGAATCTCGGCCGTAGTCATTGACGGGTAGTCAGCACTCATAGAGGGAATCTCCTCGGTTTCACATCGAAACAGTTCAAACGTAACGATATTACCATCCCACCGCGCCTGTGCAAAAAAGAGGGTCGCCAAACAGCGACCCTCCAGCGAAAGTGCACGTTATTTAGTACTGCGCGATCCTTTGAAAAAGGACTGCTGTATATTTGCATATAAGATTCACCCGGAAGGAGCGATCGATGAAAAGCAAACGATTTGTCCTGAATGCACTTCTGGTTGTAGCACTTTTAGCGCTCTTAGCCTTCTCATGCTGGTACGCAAACCAACCATCATTTGGATACGTATTGTATACAGTAATGTCCGGCGATAAGGCTTATTACACTCTACGCGCAATTGACGTTCTCTTTTTCTATGTAGCCGGCCCCTTATCAATCGCTTTGGTCGCGTTTCTTGTCATTTACAACTTCAAGAAACGTTAATAGAACCTATTTAGAATCCGAATCGTCCATGGAGCCGTCGATGCCGGTTTTGGTTTCGTCGTTCATATTGAAATCGTCGTCTTTGGCGAAGGGATTCTTGAAAAAGCCCGTAGCATCGGGCTGAAGGCCCGAGAGCTTCATCCAGGGATTATCGAGCTCGGGTTTGGGCATGGCCTGGGCCTCGGGCGCGGTCTCGTTGCCGATGAGCTCGGACTCGTAGATGAAGGTGTCGTCGCCGAGCGCGTCGTAGGCGGCGACCGGGTTGCCATCGGCATCGCGGTACGGTGTGCCCTTAAACACGGCGCCGTCATAGGCCACAAGCTGGCGGCCGGTCTCATTCTCGAAGTAGTACACGAAGATACCCTTGAGGGCCGCACATAGCGGGATGGCAATAATCATGCCGATGGGGCCCATGAGTGCCGAGCCAATAACGAGCGCCGTGAGGCTCATGATGGGATGCACCTGCACCGAGCTCTGCATAACCTTAGGCGAAATCACGTTATCGGTGACGTTTTGCGCGACCATCGTCACGATGAGCGTCCATAACGCCAACATGGGACTGAACATGAAGCCGAGTACCGTGGCGATTGCTGCGCTCACCCAGGGACCGACGACCGGAACCAAATGCATGATGCCGGTAAAGATAGCCATGAGCGCCGCATACGGATGACCGATGATCAAAAAACCGATAAAGGCGAGGAAACCACCGCAGATGGACGTCACGACCATACCGCGCATGTAGCCGCCGACAGAGCGAGAAAGGATGGCGACCATAAAGCGGTACGAGGTCTCCTTCTCCTGACCGATGATGGTGCAAATCTCGTGATGCATGCGAGGGTAGTCGCAGGCCATCCAGTAGGCAAGCACCAGACCAAGGAAGATCACGAACAACTGCGAGGCCGTATTGGTGATGAGCGGGAACACACCGCGACCAAGCTCGGCAGCAATCTGAGACACATACTTCGATGCCACGGTAACCAGGGACGAAAGATTATCGTCCAAATACTCCTTGAGCGGCGTGTTGTTGAGCGTCTTGGCATGCGAGATCATCTCATTGAGATCGCCACCCGCAACACGAAGCTGCTCGGGCAGGCGGCTCAGGACTTCCATGATCTGACCAAAGAGAATCGGCGACAAGATGCAAACGACACCGACGAGCACGGCAACAACAACAATAAGCGCGATAAGCGAACCGATGCCGCGATTCACGCCATGGTGCTCGAGCCAGTTGGTGATCGGGGACATCACAAAAGCAATGATGGAGCCGACGGCAAGAAACTCAATAACCGGTGCCAGGATGCCCATAAGGTTAAAGATGACAGCAGCAATAACAATGCAGCCGACAACAGCCCAAATGCGCAGCGTCAGAATGCGGGTGTCGCGCAGCACGCGATCGGTTTGCTGGGGGTGCTCACTCATGAACGAATCATCACTCCGTCGGGGTCGATCTTGTCCTGAATCTTCTTAAGCGTGCGGCGCAGCAGACGCGAAACCTGTACCTGAGAAATACCCAGCTTCTTGGCGATCTCGATCTGGGTCATGCCCTTCACAAAGCGCAGCTCAATCACCTCGCGCTCGCGCGGCGAGAAATCACGGATGGCTTCCTCGATCACTAGGCGGTCATCGGTAAAGTCGAGCTCGTTGTCGTCATCGGCGTAACGGTCGAGAATCGAGGGGGCATCGTCCGAATCGGACGCACCAGGAGCCTCGATGGGCACCGAGGTATAGGCCGAAGACGATTCCATGGCCTCGAGGACCTCATCGACAGTCACATCTAGATACTCAGCGATCTCCTCAACCTTGGGCGAACGCTGCAGCTCGTTGGTAAGTTTGTCAGTAGCCTGGTTGACCTTGGCCGAGAGCTCCTGCAGACGACGCGGTACGCGCACACTCCAGCCCTTGTCGCGAAAATGGCGTTTGATCTCGCCCAGGATAGTGGGTGTCGCAAACGTCGTGAACTCGAGTCCGCGCTCAGGGTCAAAACGGTCGATAGCCTTGAGCAAGCCCAGATAGCCGACCTGCATGAGGTCGTCGAGCGGCTCGCCGCGATTCTTAAATTTGTTGGCAAGAAACCTTACCAGGTTCATATGGGACATGACGAGCTGCTCACGGGCGTCCGGATCACCGGTCTCCTTGTAACGACGAAACAGCTCGCGAGTTTTCTCCTTGTCCCAAGCGGTCTTTCCGCTCCGGGAACGTTCGGTCATATTAGATATCCGCCTTGAGGTCGAGGGAAAGCGTCAGGGGCGCCGTAGTCTTTTCGTAGGAGTCGCACACGCTCGCGAGGATGAGCTCGGCATACACCGCAGCCTGGTCGTCTTCATCGACCGTAGCCTGGTCGCCAAAGGTAATAGTCATGCCAACGTGGGTCTCATCGACATCGAATTTGATGGTGATGTCATCGCAGTCGACCGCGGTGCAACCAAAGATGAAAGCCTCCTCAGCAGCCATGCGGATGTCCTCGATGCGATCGACAGACATAGAGCACAGGGCACCAACGTTGGCTGCCGTCATGCGCACAAGGCGAGCGAGACGCGGGTCACCGGCAACGGTCAGCGTGATAGGGCAGGTTGCTTCGCTACTCATCGCAGGACTCCTCAGAGGTCTCGGCGGGCGTATAGGTGTAATACTGAGCCGGCTTGGATACAGACTTCTGACCATCATCGTCGCCCGCGGCGGCCTCGTCCTCGCCAATTAGGACGCGCTCGGTAGGCTGCTCGGCCTCCGCAGCGGCAGCGGCGAGCTTGCGATCGGCGTCGTCTGCAGGAGCCTTCACCTTATTGAAGAGCTTCTGCACAGCACCGGCGGCAGAGTCGGTCACGCTCGACACAGCATTGCTGGCCTCGGCAATGCTGCCCGTAACCTCGGAAATGTCGCGAACCACGGCTTCGACCTCTACGAGATTGGAGGTAAGGGCATCAACTGCCGTCTTGCTCGACTTAAGCAGCGGCTCCATCTGGGCAAGCGCCGGCGTAAGCTCATCGACAGCGCCATCGAGCTTTGCCACCACAGGCTGAGCCTCGGCGATGGTGTTGTTGAGGTCGTTCACGGTCTTATCGAGCGAGTCGACAACATTGCGGGTCTTGCGCAGGGTAAGCGCGAGCTCAGCGATGGCCCACACGCCGGCAACGGCGAGCAGCAGCAGGGCGATTTGAATGGGACTCATACAAGCCTCCCGGAAGAATCGAAATACAGACGCTTTTCATGGTACCCCAAAGGGGACCGAACATGCCAAGAGCAGCAACGTGGGACAAAATTATCAGCAGCTACCTCGGTGCATTCCCGCTGCGGTCGCGTTCGCTTTGCTCTACGCGCCACTCTTCCCAGCCGCGGCCGGCAGGCTGCCAGAACACGCCGCGCTCCAGTCCCTCGGGCAAATAGCGCTGATCGACCCAGCCTTCGGGATAATCATGTGGATACTTATACACACCGTATTCATCGCTGCCCGGGCGATGGCGATCGCGCAGATAACTCGGCACCTCGCGAAGCCCACTAGAATGGATATCGGCCAGCGCCGCATCGATCGAAGCCTCACACGCGTTGGATTTTGGCGCCAAGCACACATAGAGTGCAGCCTGAGCCAGGTTAATGCGGCACTCGGGATAGCCAATGACCTCGGCAGACTTAAACGCGGCATGCGCCACCAAAAGCGCCTGCGGGTCGGCGTTGCCAACATCCTCAGAAGCGTGAATCATAATGCGGCGAGCGATAAACTTAGGATCCTCCCCAGCATCGATCATGCGCGCGAGCCAATAGATCGTGGCATCGGGGTCACTACCGCGCATGGACTTGATGAACGCACTGATGATGTCGTAGTGCATGTCGCCGTTTTTGTCATACGTAAAGCCGCGACGCGGGTTGGCAATCTTCACGTCATCCACGGTGATGGGATAGCGCTCCCCCGCCGCAGGCGCTGGCGTTCCCTCGGTATCGGGACGCGTGACGGCAATCTCGCTCGCAAGCTCGAGCGTCGTGAGCGCCGAGCGAGCGTCACCCGCTGCCAGCGTGCAAATGGTCTTGACCGTATCCTCATCGGCCGAGAACTTTCCGTTCAAGCCCTGTGGTGCCTCGAGCGCACGCTCAATAAGCGTGGCGATATCCTCATCCTTCAGATGTTCAAGCTCCACCACGCGCCCGCGCGACAACAGTGCCGAGTTGACCTCAAAGTACGGGTTCTCTGTCGTAGCGCCAATCATAATGACGGTACGGTTCTCAACTGCATGCAGCAGGGCATCCTGCTGCGACTTAGAGAAGCGATGAATCTCATCGATAAATAGAATGGTGCGACGGTCGTACGTATTCAGGCGCGTCTTGGCCTCATCAATCACGCGACGCAGGTCCTTCACGGTACCCGTGACGGCGCTGACCTCGACAAACTCGCTCTTGGTATGGTTGGCGATAATGTGGGCCAGCGTCGTCTTACCCGTACCGGCCGGCCCGTACAGAATCACGCTCGAAAGCACGTCGTGCTCGATCGCGGCACGCAACCATGAGCCCTTACCGACGGCCTTTTGCTGGCCCACATACTCGTCGAGCGAATTGGGGCGCATGCGCACCGCAAGCGGCGCATTTTTAAAGGAACGCTCGCGCGTCGAGGCAGAAAAAAGGTCGTCCATAGCCATCCCGTGCATCCATCAAAATCGTTGTTCCTCAACAGTATACCGAAAATATACGAACTACCGTTCGTTAATATAGGTACGATGCGGAAACTTCAGCCCCGGGAACAGCTTGCTCGTCAGCTCACAGAAATAGCCGTCCGTCATGCTCGAAATGTAATCCACTACGGTCTGATCTTTATCATCCTGCCATGCATAGGTGCGATTGTAGTAGGAAAGCTGCCGCTCAATGCGCGAAATGTGATGCTTAAAGATATACGAAGACTCGTCGCCTTCGTTTATATCCTGCAGGCAACGGTCATAGAGCTTTTCGAACGCCTCGCGCAGCTCCGTTTCGGAGTCGCCCTCGATGCCGCCCTTGCTATAGATCTTCTCGTAGTTCTCGCGCTTAGCGCGGCGGATTTCCTCGAACAGGTCCTCGCTCATCTCGATGCGCGGCTTGCCATAGCTGTGCTCGACGATATCGATAGAGGCATGCGTGAGAATCCAGCTGTTGTATGCTCCGCCAAGCCCATCGTCAAAAGCGTCGGGTGACAGCAGGCCCGCCGCAATGGCGTCTTGGCGATCACGCCCCGCATAGGCAAGAATATCCGAGATGCGAACGACACAGCCCTCAAGCGTCATGGGACGCAAGTGCTCAATTGCGCTATAGCCTGTGGCAATGCAATCCTCGACGGTTCGATCGAACTGGTCAAAGGAACCCATGTCCGAGAGCTCGAACACACGCTGCTCGTACTCGCCGTTGTGGCAGAGCACGCCATCGAGCGTCTGAAGCGACACGTTGCGACCGTACAGCGCATCGAGCACGCGGACCGACTGCACGTTATGGAAAAAATAACGACCCGTGCGCTCGTGATAGATATCGTTGAGGAATCGCTCGCCGGCATGGCCGAAAGGCGTATGCCCCAAGTCGTGACCCAGACCGATCGCTTCAATCAGATCGCAGTTGAGCCCGAGGGCGCGACCGATATCGCGCGCAATGCGCGAGACGAGCTGCACGTGTAGACCACGACGCGACAAGTCGTCGTTGCTTCGAAAGCTAAAAACCTGCGTTTTGCCTGCATAACGGGTGTACGCCGGTAGATGGAGGATTTTTTCGGTATCGCGCATAAACGCCGGACGCATAAGCGTGCCTTTGTCCGCATCGCGATCGACACGACGAATGACCTGGTCGTCGTTGCAACGATACGGATTGACAGTGCCCGAAGCACGATTGGCGGCAATGCGCTCGACGAGCTCGGGCGACAACGCCGAAGGAATACGGTCCATACGCGCCTTGATGGCGGCCGTTTCTTGATTAGTTGCCATGGCATGCTCCTTAAGAACGATGCGCAATCGGTTACAGAGTGCAGCCCACGACCTCGATTATGGCAAAAATCGGCACTAAAAACGGGAGCAATGGCAGGGAGCGCGATTTTGTGAAGAGGCAGGAGAGGGCCAGGGCCAGGAGTGCGACGGCAAATGCGACAACGCCGCCCAGGGGATCGAAGGTACAAAGGGCAAAGAGTGCCTTGACGTCCCCCATGCCAATGCCAGGAGCGTGGCGAACTCTACGCCAGAGCGACTCGGTAAGCACAAGGGCAAGGTAGACGATGACCGCAAGACCGGCATGATCAAGTGCAGTGTTAACGCCCCTGTCGAGCCAAACGCCTGCTAACGCCGCCACGGCACATGCGCCGGCAAGCTCATTGGGAAACCGCCGCTCACGGGCATCAATCCACGCGCCGGCAAAGATGCAAATCCAAAACGGGATATAGATCATCGAAAACCTCCTTGAGCAGCTGCTCAAAAGCAAAAACCACCACAAAGGTGCCTGTCCCCTTTGCGGTGGTTTTGGTGGTGGTTATTTGGCGCCTTGCATGACCTCGTCAAGGGTAACGCTGACGGCGTGCTGCGTCGGGACCCAGTCGACCTTCAGGAACAGCGCGGCCACCGTGATGGGGATATAGCTGAACATAAAGATCGGGAAGGTAAACAGGTTAGTCACCAGACGCCACTTTTGCGCGCAGTGAATGTGCTTGTACTCAAAGATAGTCGTGAGCAGCGCCAGGATAAAGAAAGTCAGATACATCATGGCGAAGGTCATAATGAGCGACGCGGCACAGGCCTGCATCTCGACTTCGGTAGCCAAAAAGCCGTGCGAGAGTCCACCCACGATCAGGAACGTCGCATTGGCGAGCATCGAGATGAGCGACAGCAGCATACCCGGGGCGATCGTCATGAACATGTCGTAGGCGGCAAAGCGATGGTAGCGGAACGTCGATTTGACAAGATGCTTGCCATAGGTAAAAAAGACCTGGTAGAAGCCCTTGGTCCAGCGCATGCGCTGTTTCCAGGATGCCTTGAACGTCACGGGCTGTTCGTCAAAGAACTCCGCCGGCGCATAGCCAATGCGAATGCCGTGAATGGCGCAGAACGTGGTGAACTGAATATCCTCGGTCAGCGTGTGGAACTGCCAGCCGTGCATGCCCTCGATAACACTGGCGGAGATGAGGTAGCCCGAACCCGAGACAGCGCAAGAAGTCTTGCAGATATTGCGCGCGTTGTTGAGAAAGCGCGCCTCGCGCAAATACCAGGTAGCATTAGCTGCCGAGATCCACGAGCTGCCAAAGTTCTTGGAGTTGCGATAGCTCGTGACCACATGGAATCCCTGGTCAAAGGCATCGTTCATCTTGGACACGTAATCGCGGGATATGACGTTATCAGCATCGAAAATAAAGTAGCCCTCAAACGTGTCGGGATACTCGTTAAGGATGCGGTCAAAACCAAAGTCCATGACCCAGCTCTTACCCTTGCGGGCCAGGTCGTTGCGCTCATAAACGATGGCGCCCGCCTCGCGCGCGAGCTGCGCCGTGTTGTCGGTGCAGGCATCGGCGACCACGAAGACCTCGATAAGCTCGGACGGATAATCCTGGTCCTTGATGGAGCGAACGAGGTTGGCAATCACGGCCTCCTCATTATGCGCCGCGATAAAGAAAGCATAGCGATGGAGTTTTTTGGCCTTAGGAGGCGCGACCTCGCCACGAAGAGCGCCAATGACAAAGAAGACCACCTGGTACAGAAAGCAGACCGTGAGCAGCGTGACGACAATCTGGTTGAAGATCACAATGGGTGTGTTGGTTTGTAAAAAGGCGAGCATGCAGGCTCCCAGGAACGCGTTACGTAAACAATCGTATATCTTACCGCAGGCTTAACGAGTTCAAGAAACCACCTAATACCGGCTAGGCTTCGAGCAGACCGAGCTGCGGGACAATGTCGTCACCGGCAGCGGTGCGGCCGAGCGAACGCGGGGCCAGGTCGTCAAGAACCGCAGCGAGATCCCACGGCAGCTCATCGCGGCACTCAATACGCTCCCCCGTCACGGGATGGTCGAATGCGACGCGCCAGGAATGAAGGAATTGCCTGGTCAGGCCCTGATCGGCACGCGCATCGCACTTGCCGTAGAGTGGATCGCCCACGCAGGCGTGGTTGATATGGCGCATGTGCACGCGAATCTGATGCGTACGGCCCGTAAACAGGTGGCACTCGACGAGCGTATAGCCGTCGTCAAAACGCGTGGAATCGTAGCGCTCAAGGACCTTAAAGGTCGTAATGGCCTGGCGTGCGAAAGGATCGTCCGAAACCGCCATCTTGACACGGTCACGCGTAGAACGGGCAATGCCGGTGTTGATGGTGCCCTCGTCCATGGCGATGTGCCCGTGAACGAGCGTGATATAACGACGATCGAGCGTACGCGTGCGGATGAGATTTTGGAGCGCGCGCTGGGTGTCGTCGTCCTTTGCCGCAAGCATGAGACCCGAGGTATCGCGATCCAAACGATGCACGATACCGGGGCGGTCCTCGCCCTGCACGGTGCCCAGATGGTCGATACCGCAGTGATAGACCAGGGCATTCGCGAGCGTACCGCTCTCATGACCATGCGCGGGATGGCACACCAGGCCGCGCTGCTTGGAGAGCACAATGAGATAATCGTCCTCATAGCGAATGTCGAGCGGGATGGCCTCGGGAATCACGTCGGTCGGGTCGTGCGGCTCGGGGAGGTCGACCGAAATACGGTCGCAGGCTCGCACGGCGTACTTTTTGGACAGGCAGGTCTCACCATTGACACATACGGCACCGCCCTCAATCAGATGCGCGCAGGCAGAGCGCGTAGGACAGCCGTCATTGGCTCCCAGATAGGCGTCAAGACGCTGACCAGCGGCATCGTCGGCAACAAGGATATGGATGTCGGCCATTAGCGCTCGTTCCTTTCGCGAATCTTGCGGGCACGCTCCCCGCGTTGCTGGGCCTTGCGCTTAGCGCGAGCCTCGTCACGGGCGTTAAGCTCGGCGGTCGCATCGACCTCACGGGCCGCAGGACTCAAGAACATGTAGCCGAAGAGGGCGAGCACGACGCCCAAGGTAATGCCGATATCGGCCACATTGAAGACGGGAAAGTCGATGAAGGTGGTGGCAATAAAATCGGTCACGAAGCCAAAGGCCAAACGATCGATAGCGTTGCCGATAGCACCGCCCGCAACCATCGCCATGCCCACAACCTCAAGATGGGCGAGCTGGGGTGCACGAACGAGGTACACGGCAATAGCGATAATGACCGCCAACGCCAGCACGGCAAACGCGATGCCATGCCCCTCACCCATACTAAAGGCAGCGCCGATATTGCGGACAAACATAAAGTCGATGACACCGGGGATAACGGTCACATGCAGAGCATCGCCCACGGCACGAACCGCAAGCTTGGTCAGCTGGTCGACAAGCAGCACAACGAGCGCTACCCCACCAGCAACACCCAACCGCCAACGCAAAGGCGGCGTCATATCCCCAGCACGACCCAAATCAATCCCCTACCCTCAAGATCATCGAATTACGTTTAATGCAAGTAACTATCTTATAGTGACAAACGCCAAACACGCAGCATATTCACCAACGCTAGCGAAATAACCAGCTAAAAACGAAAGCGGCATTCCGAAAAACAGAATGCCGCTTGAATGTGACACAGGTAGTCATTAGGGACGTTCTTGTTTGACTAGTCGTTTAAGAATGTCCCCAACAACTAAACAATAGAAACGCCGCATTACCGTCGCCAACAGCGAAAACGCCCCTAAGCGAGCAAGGTGACGTGAAAGAGGAGGGAAGCGTACTTCGGTACGCGACCGACGATTGAACGTCAGATTGCCGCTTAGGGGCGTTTGCAGCGTCGGTAGGTTACGGCGTTCTACGAACGCCGTAACCTACAAAGCGTCGGCGCAGCGCTTGCAAATATGCGCATGGCCGTTGTACTCGCCGACGGTGGTGCGGTAGTTCCAGCAACGGTCGCAGCACTCGCCCTCGGCAGCCTCGATGGCAACGGAGAGCTCCTCGCCCTGGGTCAGCTCAACATCGGAGACGATGTAGAACTCGGCCAGGTCGACGGCCTTGTCGCCGGTCAGCAGCGCATACATCTCGGCGGGAACGACCGCCTTGACGCGGACCTGCTGGCTCTTGGTGAAGGTGCCGGCGGAGCGGGCATCCTCAAGGGCCTTGGTCACAGCGCTACGGAGCTCGAGCGAAGCCTCGAGCACGCCCTCGAACTCATTGGCCTCGTCGACCGTGATGGGCGACTTGTACCAATCGAGCAGCGCGGCGTACTTCTGGTGATCGACGCAGCCGGCGGGCGCATAGCCCATAGCCTCATCGACCGTGTAGGTCAGGATCGGCTGCAGGTCGCGCATGAGCATCGAGAAGAGCTCGGCCAGCACGGTCTGGGCGCTGCGGCGCTCGAGCGAGCCGGGCTTGTCGCAGTACAGACGGTCCTTCAGGGCGTCGAGGTACACGTTGGAGAGCTCGGTAACCACGAAGTCGTAAAGCGCACGGTAGGCGCGTGGGAACTCGTAGCTGGCGTAGGCATCGTCGACCTCGGCCTGAACCTGGGTCAGACGGGCAACCATGAGCTTGTCGAGCGGCAGCAGGTCGGCAAAGGCGACGCCGTCGGTCTCGGGCTCAAACTGACCCTCGAGCTCGGAGAGCAGGAAGCGCAGCGTGTTGCGGAAACGACGGTAGGCATCGGACGTACGGGCAAGGATCTCATGGTCGATGGACACGTCGGAGCTGGTATCGACGGACGCAACCCACAGACGGATGATGTCGGCGCCCATCTCGTCGCAGACCTTGTTGGGGTCGATGACGTTGCCGAGCGACTTGGACATCTTACGGCCCTGGCCGTCAAGCGTGAAGCCCTGCGAGACGACCGCCTTGTACGGAGCGTGGCCGTTGGCACCCACCGAGGTGAGCAGCGAGCTCTGGAACCAACCGCGGTGCTGGTCGGAGCCCTCGAGGTACACATCCGCCGGATACTCCAGCTCGGGACGGTACTCGCAGACGGCCTTCCAGGAGACGCCGGAATCCCACCACACGTCGAGGATGTCCTTATCGGCCTTGAGGTGATGGCCGCCGCACTTGGGGCAGACACAGGCCTCGCCCAGGTAGCTCTCGGGAGCGTCGGTGAACCAAGCGTCGGAGCCCTTCTCGTGGAAGAGCTTGATGACGGCGTCTAGCGTGGCGTCGTTCATGACCTTCTCGCCGCAGTCGGCGCAGGTGTAGCTGGGGATGGGCACGCCCCAGTTGCGCTGACGGCTGATGCACCAGTCGGGACGCTGCTCGACCATGGCGCCGATGCGGTTGGCCGCGTGGGCCGGATACCACTTGACGTTCTCGCGGACCTCTTTGCCAGCCTGCTCGCGCAAACCGGTCTTGTCCATCGAGACAAACCACTGGTCGGTGGCACGGAAGAGCACCGGGTGCTTGCAGCGCCAGCAGTGCGGATAGCTGTGCGTGATCTTCTTCTCGAGAACCAGGGTGCCGCGCTCGCGCAGGAACTCGATGATATGCGGGTTGGCCTCATCGGTATCCATACCGCTGAAGGGGCCACCGGTGCCAAACTCCTCGCCGGTGTAGAACTTGCCGTCGTCATCGACCGGCATGCAGATGTCGGTGATGCCTTCCTTGAGGCAGGCGAAGTAGTCGTCGACGCCGTGGCCGGGCGAGTTGTGGACGATACCGGTACCGTCATCGACACCGACGTAGTCGGCCAGCAGCGCCACGCCCTCAACACCGTCAAAGATCGGCTGCTTGTAGTGGATGTGGTGGAACGTCTCGGCGGGAACCACATAGGGCTCGCCGTCGACCATGACCGGGGTGTACTCCCAGCCAAACTCCTCGCAGCACTTGGGAGCCAGGTCCTCGAGCATGACCTCGGCACGGCCATCGTGCTCAACGGCGACATAGGCGGCGCCGGGCTTGAGGGAAACGGCCTGGTCGGAGGGGATAGTCCACGGCGTAGTCGTCCAGATGATAAAGTCGACCGGGCCGTCGAAGTTCTCGAGGCCGGCGGGCTTGGAGGTCATCTCAAAGCGCACGAAGATGGAGGGGCTCGTCTCATCGGAGTACTCGATCTCGGCCTCGGCCAGCGCGGTGTGGCAGTGCTTGCACCAGTGAACCGGCTTGTGGCCGCGATAGATCATGCCCTTATCGAACATGGCCTTGAAGACCTCGATGTCGGCGGCATCATGCTGGTGATAGAGCGTCAGATAGGGGTTGTCCCAGTCGCCGAGCACGCCCAGACGACGGAAACCAGCCTTCTGAAGCTCGATGTTCTCGACAGCGAACTTGTTGCAAAGCTCGCGGATCTTAGCCGTGGAGGTCTGGTTGAACTTCTCGGTGCCGAGCTTCTCCTCGACCTTGTGCTCGATCGGCTGACCGTGGCAGTCCCAACCGGGGACATAGGGAACCTCATAGCCCTGCATCATCCAGTAACGGTTGATCATGTCCTTGGAGATCTTGTTCATGGCGTGGCCGATGTGGATCGGGCCATTGGCGTACGGAGGGCCGTCGTGCAGCACGAACTTCTTGTGACCCTCGTTCTTCTTTAGAACTTGCTCGTAGACCTTGTTGTCCTGCCAGTCCTTGAGTCGCTTGGGCTCGGACTTGGAAAGACCGGCACGCATGGGAAATCCGGTTTTGGGCAGATTCATCGTCTGCTTGTACTCGTTTGCCACGGTACCCCTTTCTTGTCGTGGGCGCGCACGCCCTCTGGGCACCAAAAAAGCGCCCGTCCCTACAAGCTGGGACGAAGCGCCACAAAACAGGCAGTCTGCCCGTAAAAGCTCTTCGCTTAACCACCCAGCTTAGATGCCCTCGCCCGCGTATTCGCGCGCTCGCATCCGTTACTCGGCTGGCCTGTATCGACGGCCATCTCGGCGATGTCTACTAAGACGAACCTGCGCGGCACGTCCGTTGGGACCGCAGCTCCGGGGTGATTTTCATCAGTCGCATGCACGGGTTCTCAGCGCTCCCCGCTCTCTGTAGCATGCGGACGGCCGACTACTCGTCCCCATCAACGCTTATGCGGAGTATGCTAGCACGTTCCGCGCCGGCGAAAAACCCTCAACACTGGTTTTATACGTTCGAAATTTCTCGCGGCTGTGGACCTTCTCTTGGAGCAAAATACCTGAAAGCACTTTATCGAACGAAAGAAGGTTGCTATGCGCACGATTGGAATGAGCGACTACACCGTTGGCGAGGATTGCTTTGACGAGCTGCCCACCGCACTGGCGGAGTACGGAGCGACCAAGGTCGCGATCATCGGTGGCAAGCGGGCACTGGCCGCAGCACTTCCCGGTATCGAAGCTGCGCTAGCGGGTACCGACGTCGAGATTCTGGAGACGCGCGTCTACGGCACCAACAGTACGCGCGCCAATATCGCCAAGGTCGTAAACTCCCCCGCCTGCCAGGAAGCCGACGTGCTCATTGCTTGCGGCGGCGGCAAGGCGCTCGACACCGTGAAGACCGCAGCCATCGAGCTCAAGAAGATCGTCTTTACGGTGCCGACGATTTGCTCCAACTGCTCCGCTGCGACCGCCATTGCCGTCGTGTATAACGACGACGGCTCGCTCGAGGGCTATTCGTACCCCAACCGACCGGCGCACATCTTCATCAACCCCAAGATCATCGCCGAGGCACCGGCGGAGTACTTCTGGGCCGGCGTGGGCGATGCCCTGTCTAAGCAGCCCGAGGTCGAGTACGCCACGAGCGCCGGTAATTTGGAGCACACCGCCGGTCTTGGCCTGGCACTCGCCCACACCTGCTCCGAGCCGCTGTTTACCTACGGCGTCCAGGGTCTTGAGGACGTGCGCCAGGACCTGTCGAGCGAGGCCGTCAAGCAGATCGCGCTCGACATCGTGGTCAACACGGGCTATGTCTCGAACCTGACCAACCAGAACGATTACTACTACAACTCGAGCGTGGCGCACGCGTTCTACAACGCCACCTGCAGCATTCCGCGTGAGGGCACCTACCTGCACGGCGAGGTTGTGAGCCTGGGCGTGCTCGTGTTGTTCGCCTACACGGGCGACACCGAGAACCTTGAGCGCTATGCCGCCTTTAACAAGCAGATGGGGCTGCCCGTGACGCTGAAGCAGGTCGGGCTTTCCGTGGCCGACATCCCGGCCCTGTGCGAGTACGCGCACGCCACCAACGAGTGGAAGCAGGGAAACCCCGAGCCCTTCACGGACGAAAAATTCGCCGCCGCCATCAAGGCCGCCGACGCTTACGGCCACACCCTCTAGGTCTAGCCCAAAACCACCACAAAGGGGACAGGCACCTTTGTGGTGGTTTTTTATTGCTCCAACATTCAGTTCGCACTCGAACCAGGTTCTATACGAGAAAGGGTCCGGGTACGTTTTTTGTTTATCGGCAATTCTGCGGAAGGATCACTCGGAACGGTAAACAGAAACGAACAAAAGGCAGAGTACCATCGTGGTGATGGTATCCTGCCTTTTGTTTTGCGGAACCAAGGGCGCTTTATGCGAACTTGATCGCCACTTATATGGCGCATTGATGGCAATTGCTGCGTACGTGCGTACCGGGAGCCTGTACACCTCTGGCAAGGCGTAACGCACTAGACTTTGTTCCAAAGTCCGTGTGCTAAGGGGGCAGGGCCCTTAGAATTCCTGTGGAGTGTGTACGCACATACGCAGGAAAACAGCAAATTACGCTATATCAGGGCGTTCTTTCATTGGAACGTATGGTATACACGGCTTAGTTCAACAAATAAGAATTTATATATAAAGGAGAATATTGATGAAACTGTTTTTATGTTCGCACTTTTCAAGTGTAGGAAGTCTGATAAAGGAAGAAATTGAAAATAAGAAAGTCGCATTTATTCCAACAGCTTCGCTGCATGAAGGCTACACCGGTTATGTCGGCTCGGCTCGAAAATTATTCAAAAAGTTGGGAGCAATCGTAACTGAAATTGATATTTCAACGGAGGCTTATTCAACGATACAGTCTGTTTTTGAAGATGCGGATGTGATATATTTTACCGGCGGAAATTCTTTTTTCCTTATAGACCAGCTCCGTAAAACGGGAACGGATGAGCTGTTGAAAAAAGAATTGGCAAAGGGAAAACTGATGATTGGTGAATCGGCAGGTGCGATTATATGCGCTCCAAGCATCCAATATATCGAGCAAATGGATGAAAAGCCGGAGGACTACTCACAAGAAGATGATGCAGGGCTTGATT
>CATYIV010000010.1 GCA_958407465.1 uncultured Collinsella sp.
GGGTAGCTAAAATAGCCCCGTCCCAAATTAGCTACCCCGGGTGAGATTGGAGGAAGTGATGGCGCAGGGGACGTTTGTGCAGGCGCTTCGCAAAGAGGCGGCGTTGAGTGGCACCTTTATGAAGGGGCGTTCGCTCATGCTCAACGGTGCCGTGCTGTCGTTTGAGGACTCCGGCTCGCGCTTCTCCAAAAACGTGAACATCGAGGGCTCGGTGCGCGGCTCGCGCGGCGACCTGTACAAGACGCACGTGGCGCTCGACATGGACGAGCACGAGGTTATCGACTACGACTGCGATTGCCCCGCCGCCTTCCGCTATTCCGGCATGTGCAAGCACGCCATCGCCACGGCGCTGGCGTATCTGGATGCCAGTGGCGCCGAGCCCGTCGAGGGTTTGCGCACGCCGGTCCGCACGTTTACAGTACCGCCCGCACAGTCCAAGCAGCCCACGCGCCCCGCGCCCACCGCATCTGCGGTCAACCCCAACTTTCCCTTCCCGGCGCCCGTCCCCACGAGCCCGAGCCTTGTGGCGGCGCTTTCCGATCTTTCGGACGCGCGCATGGACGAGCTCGCGGTCATGCGTCGCAAGCTCGCCAGCACCATTGACCCCGATGCGCCCAAAGCGGTGCTGGAGCCCTCGCTGGTGCCGTACTACAATCCGCTGTTTGCCGATCGTTTTAACTGGGCGCTCGAGTTTCGCATTCGTAGCGGTTCGGTGTCCTACGTGGTTAAGGATATCGACGGCATGGCCGATGCCTATGTGCGTGGCGGTACGTTCTCCTATGGCAAGAAGCTTACGTTTGCCCATGTGCCCGAGGCTTTCGATGGCGTGTCGACAAAGCTGCTCGACTTTGTCGCAATGACGGTCGCCTATCTGAGCGACATCACGAGTTCGCGCTCGGCATCGTACGACTTTGCCCGCAGCGGCTTTGTCGCCGAGCGTCAGTTACCGGTATCCGAGCATTCCATCGTGTCCGTGCTGGACCTGCTGTGCGGCAGGACCATGTCCTTTGAGCCTGCTTGGTCGCGGGGAACGACGACGCATCGCGCCTACGAGGTGGCAGTCGAGCCGTCGCCGCAGGTGGAGGGCGAAGTCCCGGCTAAGCGCCCGCCGCTCCTTGCCGCCAAGATTGCACCGGCGGCGGGAGGCAGCTACGACTTGCGCCTGCCGGCCGATACGTACTGCTTTGTCGCAGGCGACGCAGCCTATCTGGTCGATACGCGCCGCGCGCGCCGTGCCGACACGGCGTTTGCCCAGCATGCGGCGCCGTTCCTATCGCACTTGTTGCCCTGCCGCATGCCGGTCCATATCGCCGCCGACCAGGTGGGCGAGTTCTGCCGCATGGCGCTGCCGATCTTGCGCGACTACACCGACCTGACCGCTCCCGCCGTACTTGACGCCGTGGCGCCCGAGCCGAGTTTTGCCATGGCGATTGGCGTCGACGATGGCCTTGTGACCTGCAAGATTACGGTGGCCTACGGCGATTGGTCGGCAGATCTCTTTAGTCTTGGTGCTCCGGGCAGTCCTTTCGAAGAGCAACGCCCCGGCGTTCCGCCCCGCGATACGCTGGCGGAGTTTCGCGTTATGGACACGGCTGCCCTGTACTTTGATTTCCGCGAGGGCGGCCTGGCGTTTGAGGAGCGCGATGACGAGAGCCTGTTCCACTTGCTGACCGAGGGCCTGTCTGCCCTGTCCGAGCTTGGAGAGGTCATGCTCAGCGACCGCCTGCGCCAGATTTCGGTCCGCCCTGCGCCCAAGCTCTCGGTGCGCGCCACCGTCAAGAGCAACTTGCTCGACGTCGAGCTGGGTGCGAGCGGGCTTTCGGCGGGCGACCTTGCCATCTATCTGGACTCGTATAAGCGCCACCAGACGTTTGCGCGCCTCACGTCGGGCGACATCGTTCGCCTGGATGAAGGTGCCCGCGCTGCGTTTGGCCTTGCTGAGGACTTGGGCGTCGATGCCGTCGACCTGCTCGACGGCGTGTCGCTTCCCGCATCGAGTACCCTGTTCGTCGACAACATGCTTGCGTGCACGCCCGCGCTCGAAGCCGATCGCGACGCTGCATTCCGTCGCACCGTCGAGCGCTTGGATACGCTCGGCAAGATGGACTTTACGGTGCCGGTCTCGCTCAAGGCCACACTGCGCGGCTATCAGGTCGACGGCTACCAGTGGCTCGGCTCGCTCGAGCATCTGGGCCTTGGCGGCATTTTGGCCGATGATATGGGTCTGGGCAAAACGCTGCAGATGATCGCGCACATTCTGGCGCGCGTGGAGGCGGGGGACACCAAGCCCACGCTCGTGGTATGCCCCGCGTCGCTCGTGTACAACTGGGCTGCCGAGTTGGAGCGCTTCGCCCCCTCGATTGATGTGTGCGCCATCGTGGACGCCAAGGCCCAGCGTCGCGTGCAAATTGCCGGTGCCGCCGAGCACAACGTGGTCGTGACGTCGTATGACCTCATGCGTCGCGACATCGACGAATATGTCGAGCAGGACTTTGCCCGCGTAGTGCTCGACGAGGCCCAGTACATTAAAAACC
Organism: uncultured Collinsella sp.; assembly: GCA_958407465.1. Classification (GTDB taxonomy): domain Bacteria; phylum Actinomycetota; class Coriobacteriia; order Coriobacteriales; family Coriobacteriaceae; genus Collinsella. The sequence continues at coordinate 2,535 of CATYIV010000010.1, forward strand.
CGCTCACCCAGGTGGCTCGCGCTGCCAAGCGCCTGCCGGCCGGCGTGCGCTTTGCCTTGACGGGCACGCCCATCGAAAACCGTCTATCCGAGCTTTGGAGTATCTTCGACTTTTTGATGCCGGGTCTTCTGGGCACGCGCGACTCATTTGCCAAGCGCTTTGAGAGTCCCGTCGAGCATGCCGAGGGCGACAGCGCCGCTCGTCTACAGGCGCTCGTGTCGCCGTTTGTGCTGCGTCGCGTTAAGGAAGACGTGGTGGCCGACCTGCCCGAGAAGATCGAGGATACGGTGATGGCGCAGCTCACCGGCGAACAGCGCAAGCTCTACCTGGCCAACCAAGACCGCATTGCCCAGCAAGTGCAGCACCGCGAGGCATCCGAGTTTAAGAAAGACAAGCTCAAGGTGCTCGCCGAGCTCACCAAGCTGCGCCAGATCTGTTGCGACCCGCATCTGCACTATGCGGACTACAAGGCGGGAAGCGCCAAGCTCGATACGTGCATGGAGCTCGTCCACGGCGCGCTCGACGGCGGTCATCGCATCTTGCTGTTCAGCCAGTTTACGGGCATGCTCGATATCATTGGCAAACGCCTGGCCAAGGAGGATATCGCCTTCCTTAAGCTCACGGGCGCTTCGTCTAAGGAGAGCCGCGCCAAGATGGTCGCGCAGTTCCAAGCGGGCGAGGTTCCGGTCTTTTTGATTTCGCTCAAGGCGGGCGGCGTGGGCCTGAACCTGACGGCGGCCGACGTGGTCATCCACTACGACCCGTGGTGGAACGTGGCCGCACAGGATCAGGCGACCGACCGCGCGCATCGTATTGGCCAGCAACACACCGTGACCGTGTACAAGCTCATCGCCAAGGACACGATTGAGGAACGCATTATGCAGATGCAGGAGTCCAAACGCGACCTGGTCAACAGCGTGCTCGGCGGCGACGGCATCTCGTCGGCGCTGTTTACCCGCGAAGATGTTCTGGCGCTGCTGGGCGGCGACGGTCGCTAGCCGCGCGCGGGGTGGGACTGCTGGAGCGGGCAGGGCGGTCGACGCATTTTGGCCCGACCGCTTGCCTGGTCCGTTATGTGTTCATTTGCGACGCCGTGGATGGTTCGCCTGCCTTTGGGCATAAGAACCATCAAGAACATTGGCACATCAGCAAAGGAGAACATCATGGCGAAATTCTTTAAGGACCCCGACGGTAAGCTCATCGCTGCCCTTGGCGACGACGTTGCGACTCCTGCCGGCTGCACGGAGCTGACCGCAAACACCGAGGACGCGGCGCACGAGAAGCACGTGCCTGTTGTCGAGATCGAGCGCGACGGCCACGTGATCCGCGCACGCGTGGGCTCGACGGAGCACCCCATGCTGCCCGAGCACTACATCGAGTGGATTGCGCTTGAGGCCGAGGGCCGCCTGGAGGTCCATTACCTCGAGCCCGGCATGAAGCCCACGACGTTTTTTGCCGGCGGCTCCAAGACCGGTACCGTCTATGCCTATTGCAACCTGCACGGGCTGTGGTCCGCGACGTTCTAGGAACGCGCCCCCGCTCGGGGTATCATAGCTAGCATATGCACATGCGAGCGCCGACTGCATCATGCGGCCGGCGCTTTTACTACGACAACGACGATTTACGACGGAAAGGGCTGGGCCATGAAGCTCGCACTTGCACAGATCGATATGCGCCTGGGTGACATTGAGGGCATTTGCGGCCGCATCGAGGACCAGGCTCGCCTGGCCCATGAGCGCGGCGCGCGCGTGCTGTGCGTTCCGGCCCCGCTCTTTATGGGCGCCATGCCGGGCAGCCTGGTGGGCGCTGCCGATTTTGAGCACGATATGTTGACGGGCCTGACGGGCGTTGCCGAGCGCATCCAAGAGCTCGATATGATCTGCATCGTGCCCGCTGCGGTTTCGTTTGAGAGCCAGCCCCTGCTTGACTATATGATGCTCAAAGACGGTCGCGTGGTGCCCGCGCGCACAAGTATTGCCTTGCAGCGTGGCGAGAGCAACGACGCGCGTTGGGCGCCTCCGGTGTTTGACGTGGACGGCGTGCGCATCGCTGTGGTGTTTGACCTGGACCGCGAGCTCGAGATGCTGCCGACCGGCGTCGACCTCATCGCCTATTTCCAGTTCAACGCGTTTGACATGACCGATCGCGAGACCGCCGCCGTCGCCGCCGTTCGCAGCGGTGCCTACCGCAAGATCGCCTCCAAGCGTAGCGTATGGTTTGCCTGCATGGCGCCGGTCGGTGCCTATGACGAGTCGGTGTATACCGGCGGATCGTTTGTGCTTGACGATTGCGGGCGCGTGGTGGCCCAGTCGCCGTGCTTTGAGGAGAGCCTGCTGGTTCAGGAGATTCAACGCGGCGTGATGCTCGATGCCCTGGAGGACCATGAGCTGCCCCAGTTTCGCTCCGAGGAGTGGCTGTGGCAGGCGCTGGTGCTTGCCGTGCGCGACAACGCCCGAGCCCACGGTGCGTCGCGTGCTGTGGTGGCACTCGAGGGTGACTTGCCGTCGTCCCTGCTGGCGGCGCTGGCCGTCGACGCTCTGGGCCCGCGCAATGTGATTGGCCTGGTGCTGGGGCGCAACCGTATCTTTACGCCGGCGCAGGAAGAGGCCGAGGCTGCCCGCTGTGCCGCCGTCCGCGCCATCGCCGAGCGTCTGCACATTCGCACCGTCGAGCGCGATGCACCGGATGCGGCGCGTGTGCTCGATCGCGACGTGTCGGCGGGCGATGCCGAGCGTCTGCGCTCGCGCACGTTGGGCCTCATGCTGGAGGACACGGCGCTCGAGCTGGGTGCGATGGCGCTGAGCCCGCTGTCCAAAACCGAGTACGCGCTGGCGGCGCCGGCGCTTTGCGGCGGCTACCAGGGCGATTACGCGCCCTTTGGCGATGTGTACCTGTCGACGCTTGAGTTTGTGGCGCGTGTGCGCAACCGCACGTCTGCCGTGGTGCCCCAAGAGCTCGTGACGCTCAACGCGGTGGAAGATTGTATGGAGCGCGTGCTGGCGCAAGCGCTCTCGACGCTCGACGGTCCGGTCGATATGCTCGACCGCGCGGCACAGCTGCTCGGCGGGCTTGAGCCGGGTGAGGTCGATGGCGCGCTCGAGGCGCACGTGGACCGCAATCGATCTTTCGACGACATCCCGATGGCCGCTGGCAAGCCTGAGGCTTGCTCGCTGCTGCTGATGCTCGTTCGACAGGGTGAGGCTGCCCGCCGCATGTTGCCGATGGCGCCGATCGTCTCGGCCCGTTCGTTTGCCGAGCGTGCCTGGCCGTATATGCTCGCGTGGTCCGACCTGGGGCTTAACGGCAAGGAGCGTATGACGGTCGATTCGCTGGCGCGCGCCGAGGTGCGCCGTTTTGCTGACGAGGATACGAGCGAGCGCGTGCGAAACGAGATGATGGGCGTGCTGGGCGAGCTGCTGGGTATTTCGCCCGAGCAAATGGAGGAGCTGCGCTCCGAGGACGGTCAGCGTCGTTTGCACGAGGGAATGAAAAAGTTCGAGGGCGAGGTTCAGGACGCCATCGATAAGATGATGGGCGGTCAGAGCGGCTCGCAAGGTAGTCCCCAGGGTGGCCCGATGCCGCATCCGCCGGTTGATCCCCGACAATTCCCGTTCTTCTCTCAGAACTAGGTCGCTGCGCGCCCGCCAGAGCGGCAATCTGCCTTTCAATCGTCGGACATGACCGCGAGGTCAATGCCCTCCTCTTTCAAGGCACCTTGCTCGCTCTGGCGGGCGCTCGCTTGCGTATACTCAACCTATAATTCGATCTCGGCTGACTTATAGGGCTAGCGTTGTGTTATTCTAGAACAGACGTTCGTGAATGATGCGCGGGGCCTTGCCTTGCGCTGTGCTTGTGGCGAGGGGAGGTCGGCTTGGTTATCTTGGGCATTGACCCCGGTTTGGCTCATACGGGTTGGGGGATTATCGAGGAGCGGCGTGGCGAGGTTCGCTGCCGTGCCTATGGCTGCATCGAGACCAGTGCCGGAAGTCCGCTCGCGGTGCGCCTGTCGCATATCGCCCATGACCTTAAGGATGTCGTTGAGCGTTATCGACCCGACACGGCTGCTGTCGAGAGCATCTACTTTGGTGCCAACGTTCGTTCGGCCATTCCCACGGCGCATGCCCGAGGTGCTGCGCTTGTGGCGCTTTCGGAGTGCGCGCTCGAGATTGGCGAGTACACGCCCATGCAGATCAAACAGGCTGTGGTGGGCACTGGCGCCGCGGACAAGCGGCAGGTCGCCTACATGGTACGCACACTCACACAGCTCGATCACGACCCGCATCCCGACCATGCCGCCGATGCCCTGGCCTGCGCCATCTGCCACGTAAACCTCAGCCGCACCCGCGCCCTCACCGGTGGCGAGTTCTATCAACAGAGAGGAACCGGATACTGATGATTTCCCAGCTCCACGGAACGCTTGTCGAGGCCACGATGAGCTCTGCTGTCGTCGATGTGTCGGGCGTTGGCTTTGAGCTCGGCATCTCGGGCAGCACTGCGGCCACGTTGCCGACGCCCGGTGGCGAGGTCTGCCTCTACACGCGTATGCAGGTGCGCGAGGACGCCATGACACTTTTCGGTTTTTCCTCAAAGGATGAGCGCATGATGTTCGACCGGCTCGTGTCCGTTTCGGGCGTTGGCCCGCGCCTGGCGCTTGCCGTGCTTTCCACCTATACCGTGGGGCAGCTGTATTCGCTGGTGATGGCCGAGGACGACAAGGGCATGGCCAAGGTACCCGGTGTGGGCAAAAAGACAGCTCAGCGCCTGATCCTGGAACTCAAGAGCACCTTTGCCAAGGATAAGGGCTTTGTGCCGGTCGACGTGATTCCCGGACAGGTTGCGATGCCCGTGCCCGCTGCCGCTCCCTCGGTGATCGATGATGCCCGTGCGGCGCTCCTTTCCATGGGCTTTAGTCCGCAGGAGACCGATGTTGCCCTGAGCGGGTATGATGGGCAGAATATGCGTGTCGAGGATCTGCTCGGCGCGGCGCTTAAGCGACTCGGAATGGATGCGTGATGTGGGAAGCCGATGACTCTCAGGACTTGTGGGCGACGCCCGGTAACTCGCCGGCGGCATCCATGGCGCACGGCGAGCGCATGGTGGGCTCGGAGCTGACGGCCGAGGATCTCGATGTCGACCGCACTTTGCGCCCTCAGCGCCTGGACGATTACTGCGGCCAGGAGCACATCAAGCAGAGCCTGCGCGTGTTGATCGAAGCGGCGCAGAGCCGTGGCGAGACGCTCGACCACGTGATCTTCTCGGGTCCTCCGGGCCTGGGCAAGACCACGCTGGCCACCGTTATCGCCAACGAGCTGGGCGCTCAGATCAAGACCACGAGTGGCCCTGCCATCGCGCGCACGGGCGACCTGGCGGCCATCCTTACTAACTTGCAGCCGGGCGATGTGCTGTTTATCGACGAGATCCACCGCCTCAACCGTTCGGTCGAGGAGGTCCTGTACCCCGCGATGGAGGACTTTGCCCTCGATATCGTGATTGGCAAGGGTCCGGCGGCGCGCTCGATTCGCCTGGATATCCCCAAGTTTACGCTGGTGGCGGCAACGACCCGCTCAGGCATGTTGACCGGCCCGTTGCGCGACCGCTTTGGCATTTCATATCGCCTGGATTACTACACGGTCGAGGAGCTCGCGCAGATTGTGACGCGCTCGGCGACTATCCTGGGCGTGACGATCGACCATCCCAGTGCACTCGAGATCGGCTCGCGTTCGCGCGGCACGCCACGTCTTGCCAACCGTCTGCTCAAGCGCGTGCGCGATTACGCACAGGTGCGCGGCAACGGCCCCATCGAGCTCGATATCTGTCGCCAGGCGCTCGAGTTCTTCGAGATCGACGAGCTCGGTCTGGACTGGATGGATATTCGCATTTTGGAGACGCTCGCCAAGACGTTCTCCGGTCGCGCCGTGGGACTTACGACCCTTGCCAGCGCGGTGGGCGAGGACCCGGGCACGCTCGAGGATGTCTATGAGCCCTATTTGCTGCAGTGCGGATTGATGATTCGTACGCCGCAGGGCCGTCAGGCAACCCTCCGCACCTTTGAGCACCTGGGGATTGAACCTACCGTTTAGGGCGTTTTGTTTTGGCGGGCTGTTGGACTATCGCTGGGCATCGGGTAAACATATCGCCGTTCATCGGTTATGGGCGTTTTACTATTGCGCGCCCGTGCTATGCTGAATTGGTCTTTTTCTCATTCGGTAACGAAAGGACCGCCCATGCCTACTGACATCGAAATCGCACGTTCTGTCACGCCGCTGCCTATTACCGAGGTGGCCAAGAACGCCGGCGTCGACGTTAAGCACCTTATTCCGTACGGCTTCGACAAGGCTAAGGTCGACTATTCACTGCTCAACGAGCCGACTGATCACCAGGCCAAGCTCGTCCTCGTGACCGCTATCAACCCAACGCCCGCGGGCGAGGGCAAGACCACCACGACCATCGGTCTGGCCGACGGCCTGCGTCGTCGCGGCGTCAAGAGTGCCGTTGCCCTGCGCGAGCCTTCGCTCGGCCCCGTCTTTGGCGTCAAGGGCGGTGCCGCTGGCGGCGGTTGGGCCCAGGTCATTCCCATGGAGGACATCAACCTGCACTTTACCGGCGACTTCCATGCCATCGGTGCTGCCAACAACCTGCTGGCCGCCATGCTCGATAACCACATCCAGCAGGGCAATCAGCTCGGTATTGACGTTAAACGCATCACTTGGAAGCGCGTCGTCGATATGAACGACCGTCAGCTGCGCCACGTCATCGACGGCATTGGCGGTAAGGCCCAGGGCGTGCCGCGCGAGGACGGCTTCGATATCACCGTCGCCTCCGAGGTCATGGCAATCCTGTGCCTGTCCACGAGCATCAACGATCTTAAGGAGCGCTTGGGCGAGATCGTTGTCGGCTACAGCTATGCCGGCGAGCCCGTCCGTGCCCGCGACCTCAAGGCCCAGGGTGCCATGGCCGCGTTGCTTAAAGACGCGCTCAAGCCCAACCTGGTGCAAACGCTCGAGGGCACGCCCGCGTTTGTCCACGGCGGTCCCTTCGCCAACATTGCCCACGGCTGCAACTCTATCATGGCCACGCGTATGGCGATGCGCTTTGGCGATGTTGCCATTACCGAGGCCGGCTTTGGCGCCGACCTGGGTGCCGAGAAGTTCCTCGATATCAAGTGCCGCATGACGGGCGTTCGCCCCAGCGCCGTCGTGATCGTCGCTACCGCTCGTGCGCTTAAGTACAACGGTGGCGTCGCCAAGGCCGATCTCAACGAGGAGAACCTCGAGGCACTCAAGGCTGGCATGCCCAACTTGCTGCGTCATGTCGACAACATCCAGAACGTATATGGTCTGCCCTGCGTGGTCGCCATCAATCGCTTCCCGACGGACACCGAGGCCGAGCTTGCTCTCATCGAGTCCGAGTGCCAGAAGCTCGGCGTCAACGTTAAGCTTTCCGAGGTCTGGGCCAAGGGCGGCGAGGGCGCGCTCGAGCTTGCCGATGAGGTCATGCGTCTGATTGAGCAGCCGAGCGAGCTCAAGTTTGCCTATGAGGACGGCGCTGATGTCGCTGATGCCCTCGAGGCCGTTGCCACCAAGGTCTACCGCGCCGACGGCGTTGACTTTACGCCGGCCGCCAAGCGCCAGCTCGCCGAGCTGCGCGAGAACGGCTTTGGCAACCTGCCGGTGTGCGTCGCCAAGACGCAGTACAGCTTTAGCGACAACGCCAAGGCCCTGGGCGCTCCCGAGAACTTCCGCATCACCGTGCGTGAGCTCAAGGTTTCTGCCGGCGCCCACTTTGTGGTCGCGCTGACCGGCAGTGTTCTGACCATGCCTGGTCTGCCCAAGGTGCCCGCGGCCGAAAACATCGACGTCGACAACGACGGCGACATCACCGGCCTGTTCTAAGCCTGCTGTCCATAGCTGCTAGCCCGCCCCGTCGCGCCCACAAGGCCCGGCGGGGCTTTTTGATCCTTAGGCACGCGCATGTCTTGTAGATACCGGCGGGCTTTGCCCATCATAGGCTTTTGCGCGGGTAGAATGCATGGATAACTTGATGCTTGCAGGCGACGGAAAGGAAACGTTGCATGGACCAGGACAAGACGACCGTGATGGGCGGCTACGGTTCCGCGCAGGCTGGCGATAGCGCCGATGCGACTCGCGTTGTTTCCAACCCCGGTTATACCGACCCCGCCGCGACGCAGACGTCTGCCGAACCCACACGAGTTATGGGCTATGGCGACGCGGCGCAGGACCCTTACGCTGCATCTTCGCAAGGCCCCTATGGCAATGCAGCTCCGGATCCGTTTGATTACGCGCCGCAGGATTCTTATGCTGCCTCGACGCCGAATCCCTATGATGACCTGCCGCAAAATCCCATTCCGCAGCCTCAGCAGACGACGTATATGCCTCGCACGGCGCAGCCTCGCTACGAGTCGCGCGAGCCGTATCGCGAGTACCCCAAGTCGATTCCGCAATATGGCGAGGACGAGGAAGAGACGCCGTCGCGTTCGTCGAGCGTGATTAAGAAGATCCTCATCGTGCTGGCGATCTTCTTTGCGCTGTCGGTTGTGTTTGCCATCGTGTCGGGCATGCTCAACAAGCGAGGGAGTTCAACGGCCGATACCGCTGCCGAGCAAACCGAGTCCGCCTCGTCTAGCACCGTCGATCTGAGTGATATCCCGGGGCAGTACTGGTCCAACGCCAAGAAGATCCTCAAGTCGCGCGGCGCCGATCTTTCGAATGCCGTGGTCCTGACTGATGATGGCTCAACGCCCGTCGTCGATGCCAACTGGGTCGTTACTTCTGCCTACTATAACGACAACGGCAACCTCGAAATTCAACTCACGCACAAGAACAGTTCGGGCAACTCGTCCGACGGCCAAAGCGGTACCGACAGCTCGAGCTCCAATACGCTGGAGGACTTGAGCAACAAGGCGCAGGAGTTGGGAGACAAGGCGCAAGAGCTGGGCGATACGGCACAAAATCTGGGCGATACCGCGCAGAACTTGGGCGACATGGCGACGGATGCCTGGAACGCCCTACAAAACGGCATCTCGGGCGCGCAGGGAAACTAGCTGTTAAGTGGGCTACAGCTGCTCGGCCGGACGGTCGGGCGAGCTAAAGCCCGAGTCAAACGTAACGACGCATGAGGCATCGGGTCGGCGCTTGTGCACGATGCGCGTGACGAGCTCCAGCAGCTCCTCGTCGGATATGTCAAAGCCGTCGGGACGCACCAGGTCAAACGAAACGAACCCGTCGTGCTCGTGCAGATCGTGGATGGAGAGCGCGGGATCGATCTGCATGACGCCGCGCTTGACCCAGCCGCGCAAGTCATCGCCGGTTGTCGCGATGGGGTCGCAGTGCAGCGTGATACCAATGCCCATCTGGCGCTTGATGTCGTGCTCGATGGTGTCCAGAATCTCGTGGTGCTCAAACGCGTCGCCCTCGCCGGGCATCTCCACGTGGGCGCTGGCAAACTGACGACCGGGGCCGTAGTCGTGCACCATGAGGTCGTGTGTGCCCAAGACCTGCGGATAGGACATGATCTTGTCGCGGATTGCCTGGACGAGCTTGGGGTCGGGCGCTTGCCCCAACAGCGGGCTGATGGCGTCGCGCACCAGGCCCAGACCGCTGATGCAGATGAAGACGCCCACACCCAGGCCTGCCCAGCCATCGAGATCAAAGCCGGTCGTCTGCGAAATAAGCGCCGCCACCAAGACCGAGCCCGAGGTGATGACGTCGTTTTTGGAGTCCTGCGCCGTAGCGATGAGCGTCTCCGACTCGATGCGGTCGCCCAGCGTGCGGTTGAACGCGGCCATCCAGAGCTTAACGAGCATGGACAAGACGAGGGCGGCTAGGGAGACCAGCGTGTAGGCGGTGGGGGAGGGCTTGATGATCTTGGCGATGGACTCGAGCGCCAGGTTGATGCCGACGGCGCAAACGAGGACGGCGACAAACAAACCGGCGAGGTACTCGTAGCGGCCATGGCCATAGGGGTGACCTTCGTCGGCCGGGCGGCTGGCAAGGCGGAACCCGAGCAGGCTCACAATGTTGCTCGAGGCGTCGGAGAGGTTGTTGAAGGCGTCGGCGATAAGCGAGACCGAGCCGGCGAGCAGACCCGCGATGCCCTTGGCTAGGCACAGGGTGATGTTGAGGCCAATGCAGATGAGGCTTGCGGCAAAGCCCGCGTTGGTACGGCAAGATGTATCGACCGGCTCGCCCTCGCTGCCGGGAACAAGTGTATGTACCAGCCGATTAACAAATAGCATAGCGGTCGTCCTCACAATCATGTTTAAGGGGATAGTGTAGCTCGCGCGGGGGCGTCGTGCGCCGATGCTCAGAAAATGCAGCAATAGTCTGCCGGTGCTAACGAACGAGCCTTCTCGTCTGCCTGGGTGGTCCATTTTGGGCCACATGGGTATGGGCATGTGCCTGCTTGCTCGACATACTTAATGTCGACAGCCCCTGTGCAAAGGAGGACGTTTCCATGGACGAGATGTTTGCCATTAAATGTCAAAACTGCGGCGGCCCTATGTACTCGCACCAGGCTAAGCGCAGCTTTGAGTGCGCCTATTGCGGCACGGTGGTTCCGTGGCAGGCGGACGCCGGAGAGCCCAAGAGCGCTTTGGGTATTCGCCATACGCCGTTGACGGTGGTGGATGGACTGCTCAAACTCACGCATGTGTCGCAACTCGAGCGCCCGCAGGACCCGGACTGGTATTTCTTCAATGCGCACTGGCGCAATCAGTCGGTCCTGGAACATCTGCTGTGGGAGGATCGCGGCACGGCGCAGGAGTTCCAAGAGGCCACGCATGTGAGCATTCCTTGCCCCTTCTGCGGAGCGTCCTTTGAGGGCGAGTCAACGCAGCGTGTGTTTGAGTGCCCGTCCTGCGGCAACAAGATCGGCATTGCCGACCTGCTCAAGCCCGGTACCTTCAGCAAGCGCCTGACCATGGGCGTTGGTGCGGAGTATGTGCCCGAGCAGGGTATTCCCTGCGAAATCTCGCCGCAGCAGGCACGTGCCAACGCGCTGCAGCTGGTGCGCCAGTATCCGGATGCCTTTGCCGGGCACGACGTGGAAGACGCGATCCAAAACGACATGATGCTCTTCTATTTCCCCATGGCGCTGGCGGACTTGCGCATGATGGCGAGCTTCCCGGGCAAGGGCCTGAGCAAGGAGGCCTTGGTGTACTACGAGGTGCTCGACTGGGCATACCCCAGGGCAAACTACCTGGACGTTCGCCTCATGGGCATTTTGGAGCCGTGGGACTTTGCCAAGGTCGGTCCGTTCGATCCCGCCATGCAGGAAGGTGACTTTCGCGTTGTCTCAGTCGGTGCGTCTACCAAGGACCAGGTGGTCATTGATAAGTTGGCGCTCGACGTTGCGGGCAACGACGCCGAGGCTGTACTGGGGCTCAATAAAAAGAGCATTCGCATGTGGGCGCGCAAGGCCCGCAAACATAAGGACGGCCTGGTGATGGTGCCGGTCTACTTTGTCGATCGTCCGGCGACAGACGGCCGCGATGGCGAGCAGGTGCGCATTGCCGTAAACGGCCAGACGGGCCGCGCGGCCGCGGTGGTGTTTAGCGACAAGCGCGAAACGCATATCGTGGCGTCGCTCAGCCCGAGCCTGCATCTGTCCGGCGAGAGCACCGTGCACGCCACGCCCGTCGAGGTCAAATACGTTAAATCGCCCTTCCTGTACCAGATCGTGCGCCGTGGAGGCGGCGAGCAACCGCGCCAGGTTGCAGCCGCCGTCGAGGGTTCCTACCGAGAGGAGAAGCCCAAACGCCGCGGTCTGCTGGGTGCGCTATTTGGGAAGTAGGGGAGTAGCACCGGTTGTTGCCGTAAGGTGATGGCCGGGGGTGCGGGGCAGCTCTCAGGAGTGCGGGCTGCCGTCTGATTGTTTGAGGGTGCCAGATGTAAATAAACAGTGGAGCGGCTGCAAAAGAGCCTCCTCACTGGGTAAAATCAGATTGTGCCGCGGAACCCGCTCTTCAGCTAGTCACACTTCGGAAGCGCGGGCAACGCAGGTATTATCGTCTAGGGCCGGCTGCAACCGGCCCTTTTCTGTGGCAGCCAATGGGCCCACATCAGACGAAGGCCGCGTCTTTGCCTGTCAGGTCACGCTCGCCAGCCACGGCTAGAATGTCGTTGCCGGCGTCCATGACCGGTATTGTTTCGTAGCGTGCGTCGCAACCGCGAGTGCGCCTGCGACGGCTGCGGTGGCTTCGGTCGCAACGTGCTGCTACCCTTGCGCTTCGCCATTAGACGCTTCATTGATGGCGCGGTACTCGGCACTCAGCTCGCGCGCCAGCTCTTCCTTGCTTGGAAGATACGGCAGGTATTTGGCGGCAAACACTTGGTCGTTGTCTTCGGGCAGCGTGTACTCGACGATCGAATCGCTTTTGTCCGCGCAGAGCACGATGCCTATGGGCGGATTGTCGCCTTCGTTCATAAGCTCGCGCGTGTAGTAGTTCACATACATTTGCATCTGGCCCAGGTCCTGATGCGTAAGGTCATCGGTCTTAAGGTCGATGAGCACGAAGCAGCGCATCAGATAGTTGTAAAAAACAAGGTCAATATAGAAATGGCGCCCATCAAAGGTGATACGCTTTTGGCGCGCCTCGAAAGCGAAGCCACGGCCAAGCTCCAGCAGGAACTTCTGAAGATGTGTGATTAGCGCCTGCTCTAGATCGCTCTCGCGAAACGCAGTATCGTCCGAGAAACCTAAAAACTCCAGTACATATGGATCGCGGATGATATCCTCGGCGCGACGAGCCGGGGCGCTCTCTTGGATTTCCTGGGTGACGGCCTCCTTGTCCTTGCTGGCAAGCAGGCGCTCGCGGAACATGGTGTTGATCTGACGCTCGAGCTGACGCGTGCTCCAACGAGAATCGGCGCATTCGTTCATGTACCAGGCGCGAGCATTAGGGTCGGGAATGCGCATCAACCTGCGGTAATGAGTCCAGCTCAATTCGCTACGCAGTGCGTCGCGAATTGGAAACGCAAGAAAGAACTGACGCATATTGCGAAGGTTTGCGATGCCAAAGCCTCTTCCGAAATCCGCGGTAAGCCTTCTGGAGAGGCCTGCAATCAATGCCTCTCCATATGCTGCGCGCTCCTCTCCGCCCTGCTCATCAACAATACTCTTGCCGATCTCCCAATATGCCTCAACCATCGCAAAGTTAACGGCGGTATAGGCCTTGTCGCGAGCGGCGTTGAGAATCGAGGAAACCTGCTTGTAAAAAACTTCTGGCACGATTACCGATTCTCCACGGTTTACCAGTTCGCCCATCACTGTCGCCCCACTTTCCTCTTGTGGAATGCATCTTTATCGCATTTAGTTTAAAGCCTCGCGCGGACACGAATTGCTGTGCTGTCTGGCACCTTCGCATGGGAGCCTTGCGGTGACTAAAATGTGGCCATAGAGGCAGTTTTAGCGAACCCCGCGGGAGTGACACGCATGGATAACAACACTTTGCTGTTCCAGGACAAAGGTTCGGGCGGGTTTAAAGACGTCAGGATTTACCCCAACCGCATCGAGGTGCTCAAGAAGGGCACTTTCGGCGGCAAGCATATCGAGATTGTCAACCTTAAGGACATCACGGGCGTTAACAGGATCAAGGGCCGCAATGTTTTTCTGCGCAACAGGTTGTTGACTGCCTGTGTCTTTAGCCTGAGCAACCGCTCCCAGGCCCAGGAATTTGTGAACGCGCTGAACATGGTGATGTAGCCGACGTCGGCGTTCGGGCCAGACTTACGCCCGCGCATCTGGCGGCACGGTGGCTGGTCGTTCAACCTGCGAGGCGTCCTTTATGCGCTACCCCTTCATGTCAAAAATAGGGGCACAGAACGGTATTCCGCGCCCCTGATTGAGCCGATGCGTCTGAAAACCGGCTTGCCTATTCGCTAGCGCCTTCGTTGTTTTCGCGGTCACTGGCAAGCATTGCTGCGCCGGCGACCGTCGTCGCCACGGCGGCAGCGGCGAGCCCGGCGGCGATGCCAGAGCCGTCGCCCGTGCCGGCGAGCTTCTCGCCCGAGCCCTTGCTCTTGTTGCCCTTGCCGTTCTTGTCGGCGCTGTCCGTGGCGGCATCGTTGCCGTTGCCGCCGCCGGTACCGTTGCCGGTGCCGCCCGCACTGCCCGAGGCCGCTACGGTAAAGCTTGCGGATCCGTCGCTGGCGAGCGTGTAGTTCTGCGCCGCGTCGCCCAAGAGACCGTTCACGCGCACCCAGTACGTTCCTGCGGCAAATGTTTCGCCCTCGGCCATTGCCGTGCCCGGAGCGCCGTCCGCATCGTGCACAAACTCGAGCTGGGCCGTGCAGGCATCGGTTTCGAGCTTGCCCTCGAGTGATGCCGCAATCTTGGCGCGCACGTCTTCGCCGGCCTTAAGGCCTTCGAGTCCCTCAAAATGGGGCGTCAGCGCGCGTGGATCGATATCGATGGGCACGGAGCCCCGCAGCTCCGTAACGGTCTCGTTGCCCAAGGCGTCGACATCCACATATTCGATGGCAAACGCATGGCCCGAAGCCGCCACGTTGAGTACGTTGCTGCTGTCGACGAGGCGGAAATGACCCTCGCCAACGGTCTTGCCGTCCTGGAGCGAGGCGTCGCTCAGCGAGTCGCCGTACGTCATGCGCATGCGGGTCGGGAGGTAGTACGAAGCTGTCTGCTTGTGCTGTGCATCGTAATCGTAATTGCGCTGGTAGATGCTCCGGGCCAGCGCCGCATCAACAAAGTCGGATGCGATGATGCCAATGTGCTTGAGGTAATCTGACTTCGTATCCTTGTTGTCGCTGGGGTTGATGTACGGGCTCTTATACAGATGCTCGTTGACCACTCGTGCCGAGGTAAAAGGATTGCCTCCGTGCGACAAGCCCGTGCAGCTGGTGTAGTTGATAGACCAGCAACGCTCCTGGACTGGCACATTGGCCCCGTCATCGTCCACGACGTCCACCTTGTTGCGCGTGCGCCCGGTCGTTTCCTTCAGCGCATTATCGACCCAGCTGAGCTTGTCGGTTCCCGTGAGTTTGTACTTGTCCTGGGCGTATACCTTGGTGCAATAGGGCTCTTTGTCGCCTGTTTCCCCCGCGGCTTCAAAGCCCCGCGCGTCTTGGACGAGACACATAGTGGCGCTGTCGGAGTGAGCCTTGATCTTGTCATCCCATTCGGTAAGGTCGAGGCCCCACGTGTGGCCGCTTACACTGTTGCCGGCGAGCCTAAATCGACGCAGCAGAACGATCTTTCCACGCACCTCGTGTAGCGTGGGGATTCGGCTCGACGTATAGAACAGTTTGGGGTTGTCGTCCAAAACCTTGGCGAAAGCCGTCGTAACACTTTCGTCGGTAGCCTCGTCGTTGCCTCGTGATACAAGCATGATGAGCGCTTCTGTCGGGTTTTCGTTCAAAAACGTTTTGAAGTAGCCTATGACATCGGAAAGATGCATAAAGTACGCGTCTTTTTTGAGCAGGTAGTAATCCCCGTGGTCGATACCGGGGTCGTCGCCCTTTCCGAGCCGGATATCAAAATAGCGAATGCCTTCGAGCAACTGCGTGGGAATGTAATCCTGCTGGCATTTTACTTGCGAGGATTGGGGCTCAGTGTCGTTGTCCACGCTGCAGGTGCCCGAATCGTGCGTACCCGGGATGCTCAGTTCGTCGAGGTACTTGTCGTCGTCGACGTATTTCATCCAACATGGTCCGTCGACGTAGCTGCTGTACGTAATCCAGTCGAGGCTGCTAACCGTGGCATCGTTCTTTTTCATGTCGTAACCGATAAGTTCGAGCTCCCACGGAATGCTCTTACTCTTACTCTTATGGCAGATCTTATTGTTGTCCTGGTCTTCGCCGTTCGATTCTATTGCCAGGTACTTAATGTCTTTTTTCTCGGTTTCTTTCTCGACCGTGCGGTCTCGGATGATATAGGTTCCGTTTGATTGCCGCTCGAACGCAAAAGAGCGGCTGGGCTTGTTGTCATACTCGCCGCTCCATACGTGGATGACCTTTCCGTCTTTGTCCGAGTCGCCATCGACCGACCAAATGCTGTAGCCCGTCTTCTTGTGCTCTTCGAAATTGAGCAGGGTGCGGATAGCATACCAGTTTGTATCGTCATTCTTGGTCGTTACGTTCTCAAGGATGAGCTTGCTGGACGTGCCGTCATTAAACAGATGGCAGACGTTGCCGATGACGTTGCCGTCTTCGTTAACGCTTGCGGTACGAAAATAGCCCGCGGGGCGAAGGCGAATGACGAAATTGTCGAGGCTGACTGCTGGCCCGGCCGTGCCGTCCGCAAAGGCTGCCCGCGGGCTAATGCCCAGCATGGCGGTTTCGGGCAGGCTTGCAAGTGGCGACAACGCCGCGAGTCCAAGGCCCAACGTAAATGCTCGGCGGCTGATGGCGTGATGTTCGGTCATAACTTCTCCATTCGCAGAGTGCGGTTATGCGATAGTTTTGGTCACTATACTGCTCAGATGTTTAAAGATGCTGGTTTAATTGTCTGCGCGGCACAATAAATCGGCGGGCGGACGTGTTGGGGCGTTTGTCGTTTTCGTACTGTTGCCACATTTGGGGCGGTTCCGACGTCCGGCATCCTCGCGTTCGTCGGCTACAGGCATAAGAAAGGGAGGGTCGGTTTACCGGCCCTCCCTGGGTACGAAGCGCTGGGGTACCGTCGCTTGTTTGCACTGCGACCGTGTTTTCCGTTGCGCTCGCCAGTCGCTTAGCGCTTGATCTCGATATCGTCGAGCTTGACGTCCATGGCCTCGGTCTTGGCCTCGGCGATGTCATCGGCAAATTCCAGGGACTTCATCATGGTCTCGACGGCGTCCTTGTGCTCCTCGACGTTGTCGATGCGCACATACACGCTGCCACCGTCAACGTCGGTGAAGTACTCGGTCGTCACGCCGCCCGAGTGTGTGTAGGAAGCGTTGCGCCAGGTCTTGCCGTTGTACTTGACGGGGTCATTCTCGGTCCACTCAAAGCTGGCATTCCACTTTGCCTCGTAGTCGAACAGCTCGTCGGCGTTCTTGTCAGAGTCGAAGACGGGGATGAAGCGATCACTGGCGTGCTCGCTCTCGGTGAACTTAAACTGGGCCCTGTCGGCGGTGTCGCCGGCAACGTCGGTAATCTCGACGCCCTCGGGAACCTCGACCTTAAACCAAATGAAGTCGGTCCTCATATCCACGGCTGGCTTTTCTGCCCCGCCGCCACCGCCACTTCCGGTAGCGTCGCCGCTGCCACCGCAGCCCACCAGGGCAACTGCGGCAAAGAGACTGATGCAGAGGGTGAGAATCGCAAAGGCCTTCTTTTTCATGGTCGTGTCCTCCTCGATCTGTAACCGCCCATGGATTACCTGTCTTTACTGTACGCGTGGACGGCTCGCTAGGGTGGGCCATGTGTCCCATTCTGAGGGCCGGATTTGCGCCGTTAAGTGGCAATATGTTCGGGCGCAAAAGAGGGGAGGGCTGGTGCTGTCGGCCCTCCCCGGGGTGAGGTGCCCGTTGATTTAATGGGGCGCGCGTGCGTGGGCGTTGCCCCAACAGGTTCCTTGTTTATAGATATGCCTCAGTTTTTGACGTCCGGAAGTCTCGAAAGGTGGGCCATGTGTCCCATGTTTGCGGTGCCGACGCCTATCGTTCGTCATAGAAATCCGCGATGGCCAGGTGCGCTGACGCTCATGTACTTATGGGCTAGACTTAGCACCATTATGTGATTGATGCGGTCGGTCGGCGGTTGCCACCCGACCGATGTATATGACTTGAAGGTGCGTGCGTATGAGCCAAGAGATGATGGATAAAACATGTCGAGAGTTTGCCGAGGCGCTTGCCGCACGCGAGCCGGTTCCCGGCGGCGGTAGCGCGAGCGCCTTTGTAGGTGCACTGGGCGCCTCGCTGTGCGGAATGGTTGCCCGCTACGGTGCGACCAATCCCGCGCTTGCTGATCGTGCGGATGACCTGACGCGTGCGTTTGCCCAGGCAGACGAGTTGGCGCAGGAGCTTGTGGGTCTGGTCGCCGAGGACGTTCGTGCGTACGGCCAGGTGTCCGCTGCGTACGGTATTCCGCGTGAGGACCCGGCCCGACCGGCTGCGATTCAGGATGCGCTGCATGTGGCCGCTATGCCGCCGTATCGCATTATGGATGCCTGCGGGCGCGCACTGGCGCTGCTCGAGGACATGGCCGACAAGGGTTCGCGTCAGCTGCTGTCCGATGTGGCGTGCGGCGCCGTATTCTGCCGCGCCGCCATGCAGGGCGCGAGCTTGACGCTCTTTGCGAACACCACGTCTATGAAGGATCGCGTTCGTGCTAAGGAGCTCGAGACCGCGTGTGATGAGTTGCTCGACACATGGTTGCCGCGCGCCGATGCGCTGGCGCGCCGCGCCTCCGACGCTGCAAGAAAGAGGGGATAGCCATGGCTGAGCTACTGAAGGGTGCTCCCGTCGCCCGCGCTTTGACTGAGGAGCTCGCTGCCCGCTGCGCTGCGCTGCGCGAACGCGGTGTTGTTCCGACGCTTGCTATCGTGCGTGTGGGTGAACGCGAGGACGACCTATCCTACGAGCGCGGTGCCCTCAAGCGCTGCGAGAAGGTTGGCATTGAGGCTCGCCGCGTTTTGCTTCCTGCCGATGTTTCGCAGGACGAGCTGTTGACGGCCGTCGAGGACATCAATACCGATTCGGCTGTTCATGGCTGTCTGATGTTCCGCCCGCTGCCCGCCGGCCTTGACGAGAACGCCGTCGCCGCAGCGCTCGATCCCGCCAAGGACGTTGACTCCATGACGCCGGCTTCACTGCTCACCACGCTTTCGGGGCGCGGCGAGGGTTTTGCCCCCTGCACAGCCGAAGCCGTGCTTGCTTTGCTGGATCATTACGGCGTTGAGCTGGATGGGGCCAAGGTTGCTGTGGTCGGACGCTCACTGGTAATTGGCCGCCCCGTTGCCGCCATGCTTACGGCGCGCAACGCAACCGTGACGACGTGCCATACGCATACGCGCGATCTTGCCGCCGAGTGCTGTGCTGCCGACATTGTGGTTGCCGCCGTTGGACGCGCGCGCACGATTGGCGCAGATGCGGTCCGCGAGGACCAGGCGATTATCGATGTTGGCATTAATTGGGACGAAGCCGCTGGCAAGCTGGTCGGCGACGTCGATTTTGATGCCGCGGAGCCGGTTGTTGGCGCAATCACCCCCGTGCCGGGTGGCGTGGGCGCCGTGACGACAGCAATTCTCGCCAAGCACGTGATCGAGGCGGCTGAGCGCGCGGTAAAATAGGCGTTTGGAGGCTGTTTAGGGGGTTGGTTAGATACCCCGTGGTCAAAAAATGCCAAATATGAGTACTGTTGCCAAGTTAGTCACATATGTTTGAGATCATTTTGGCTCTTTAGCGATAAGTAATATCGTTAAAGAGCCAATTTTATTGGACGTATGGGGAATTACTAGACTCAGTTTTTGGACAGGTGAGGATTCCCGGCGCCCGGAACAGTGCAATTTGCTGCCACTAAATTTGTGGCAGTACTCATATTTGGCATTTTTTGACCACGGGGGTTGCCGGGGCGGCTGTTTCGCCCTTTTTGCGCCGAAGCGATACACTGTTGCCGTTTGATTTCTTCGCTCAAGGAGGATGCACATGCCGTGCACAACGATTTTGGTTGGTAAGAACGCGAGCTATGACGGGTCGACGCTGGTCGCCCGCAACGAGGACTCGTCCAACGGGGTGTTTGAGCCCAAGCGCATGCGTGTTGTGCACCCCGACGAGCAGCCGCGTGTCTACACGAGCGTTTTGAGCCACCTGACCGTTGAGCTGCCCGACAATCCCATGCGTTACACAAGCGTCCCCGACGTTGTCCCCGGTCATGGCATTTGGGCCGAGGCCGGCTTCAACGAGGTCAATGTTGGCATGTCCGCAACCGAGACGCTCACCACCAACGAACGCGTCCGCGGCGCCGATCCGCTCGTGGACTACGTGCCAGCCAAGGGCAAAGAGGGCGAGGACGGCTATGTGCCGGCGCAGCCCGGCGGTCTGGGCGAGGAGGATATGGTGACCCTGGTGCTGCCGTACGCCAAGTCCGCCCGCGACGGCGTGCGCATTCTGGGCGACCTGCTCGAGCGCTACGGTACCTACGAGAACAACGGCATCGCCTTGAGTGACGTTGACGAGATCTGGTGGCTCGAGACCATTGGCGGCCACCACTGGATCGCCAAGCGCGTGCCCGACGACGCCTATGTGACCATGCCCAACCAGCTGGGTATCGACAGCTTTGATCTGGACGACGCCGAGGGCGCTCAGGTCGACCACATGTGCTCCGCCGACCTGCGCTCCTGGATGGCCGAGTGGCATTTGGACCTGACGCTGGGCGTTGAGGGCGACGGTCCGGCGACGGTCTTCAACCCGCGCGAGGCCTTTGGCTCGCACAGCGACAGCGACCACGTCTACAACACGCCGCGCGCCTGGTACATGCAGCGCTGCCTCAACCCCAGCGATGTGTGGGACGGTCCCGACGCCGATTACACGCCCGAGAGCGATGACATCCCCTGGAGCCGCGTGCCCGAGCGCAAGGTGACCATCGAGGACATCAAGTACGTGCTTTCGAGCCACTACCAGGGCACGGAGTACGACTGCTACGGCAGCAAGGGCACGCCCGCCACGCGCGGCGCCTATCGTCCCATCGGCATCAACCGCAACAGCCAGCTCGCCGTGCTGCAGCTGCGCCCCTATGCGCAGCCGGCGTATCGCGCCGTGCAATGGATGGCGTTTGGCTCCAACTCGTTTAACGCGCTCGTGCCGCTGTACGCCAATGTCGAGACCATGCCCGAGTACTATGCCGACACGCAGGCTCGCGTGACGTCCGAGAATTTCTATTGGGCAAATCGCCTGATCGGCGCCTTGGCCGATGTTCGCTTCCATGAGTGCGGTCGCGCAGTCGAGGATTATCAGGAGAAGGTCGGCGGCATGGGCCATAAGCAGATTCACGACGTTGACGCTGTCGTAGCCGCCCTGCCCGAGGCCGAGGTACCTGCCGAGCTCGCCCGCGCCAACGAAGAGTTTGCCGAGCGCGTGCGGGTGGAGACCGATGCTCTGTTGGGCAAGGTACTCTACACCACGAGCTGCGCCATGAAGAACTCCTTCGCGATGAACGACAACGTAAGGTAAAAGCCGCATTGCAGCGAACGAGCGGGACAAACGCCGTCAAAGGCTTTGCCCCGCTCGATTTCTATTCCGGCGACAAACGATTTTGTGTCGTTCGCCCAATCTTGGGTACAAGAAGGCCAATGCAGTTGTTCATGATTGGAGCCAACCATGGTTATGAAATTCGATCAGCTTGTTAACGGTGCCATCAACGTGGGCTTCGGCGCCGCCGCCGTTGCCGTCGAGGGCGGCAAGAAGGTCCTCGACGACCTCAATACCAAGGGCGAGCAGGTCCGCAAGGACGCCGGCACCCCCGATATCGCCCGCAGCGTGTCCGATATGTTCGAGCAGGCCGGTGGCACCATCTCCGACCTCACCGAGCGCCTGGGCATGCAGGGCGAGACCGCGGCTCAGCGCGTGCTCGATGAGCTCATCCTGGCTCGCGTCCGCGTTATGACCGCCCCCGAGCGCACGGCCTTCCTGGCCCATGTGCGCGACATCGTCGATTCGGTCGAGGATAACGTGACCTCGGTGCCCGTCGAGTCCGTTGAGCCCGACGATGCAGAGGACACCGAAGAGGCCGAGTAGCAGCGCAGATGGCAGATTCCACCACCGATTACAACAATCTAGATCCCTTGGGTGACGAGACGGCGGTTGTCGATGAGGTTGAGGCCGCCGTCTCGGGCGCTCGAAAGAAACCGCGTGCTGTCGATATGGTCCCCGAGGAGCCCGACGCGATGGCGCCGGACGAGGAATACCAGCTCACGCCGGCAGGTCGTCGTGAGCGCATTGGACAGATCGTTCGCCTGATCAAGAAGTACCGCGTATGGGATAACCTCACGCCGGTGCGCCTGCGTCGTCTGCTCGAAGAGCTCGGCCCCATGTTCGTCAAGATGGGGCAGATTCTCGCCAACCGTTCCGAGATTTTGCCGCAGCGGTTTTGCGACGAGCTGCGTCGCCTGCGCTCCGACGTGGAGCCTGTGCCGTACGAGGTCGTACTCAGTTGTCTGGAAGAAGAATACGGCCTGCGCCTGGGGGAGATGTTCGATGCGATCGACCCCAACCCGCTTGGTAGCGCATCGCTCGCGCAGGTGCACCGCGCTCGTCTGGTGACGGGCGAGGACGTGGCCGTCAAGGTGCAGCGCCCCGGTGCGCAGCAGGTTATGGCACAGGACATCGATATCATCCGCTCGGTGGTGCGTATCGTTTCCAAGTTCGTCAACACCGATCAATTCGTTGACCTGCACGGCGTGGTCGAGGAGCTGTGGACCTCGTTTCGCGAGGAGACCAACTTTTTGGCCGAGGCCAAAAACCTCAACGACTTCTACGAGTTCCATAAGAGCGTTCATGGCGTGACGTGCCCTAAATCCTATCTGGACCTGTGCACCGAGCACGTGGTGGTTATGGACTACGTCGACGGCATTTCGATCGCCGATCCCGAACGCTTGGTGGCCGAGGGCTATGACTTGGAAAAGATCGGTGCCGCGATTGTCGAGGACTACTCGACGCAGGTGCTCGACGACGGCTTTTTCCATGCCGACCCGCATGCGGGAAACATCATCCTCAAGGACGGCATCGTTTACTTTATCGACTTGGGTATGGTCGGACGCATGTCGAGCCACGACCGCGGTATCGTCAAGGACATGATTTTCGCCGTGGCCGAGGGCGACGTGCCCAAGCTCAAGGATTCGCTCATGCGCTTCGCCGTGACGCGTGGCGACTCGGCCGAGCTCGATCATTCAGCGTTTTTGTCCGATTTGGACTTTATCGTGGCTGACTTTGCGGGCCTTGACCTTAAGGACCTAGATATCGGCGAGTTTTTGACCTCGCTGTTAAACCTCGCGCGCAAAAATGACGTTGAGCTGCCGAGCGTGGTGACGATGTTCGCCCGCGGCATGGTGACGCTCGAGGGCCTGCTGACCGAGTACATGCCCGACGTCAACATGATCCAGATCATTCAGGCACACATCAAAAACGAGAAGAGCACCTATGCGCGCGTGCGCGATATGAGTCGCGACTTTGCGGCGAGCAGTTATCGCGCGGCGAAGGGCTCACTCGAGGCGGCTGAGTATCTGGGCCTGGCTTCGCGTATGCTCACACGCGGCCAGCTTAAGGTGAACACGCAGATCATGAGCAGCGATAAGGCGCTGCGACAGCTGGGTGGGATTATCGACCGCATGTCGATGGCTATCGTTATCGCCGGTCTGTTTATCGGTTCGTCGGTGGTGTACTACGCGCGCATCGAGCCGGTTGTGTTTGGTATCCCGGTCATTGGCTTTATGGGCTACGTGAGCGCGCTGGTGCTGGCACTTATGCTGGGCCGCAATATCTGGCTCAACAGCCACGGCGGCAAGCACTAGAGTCTGCGACCGTCACCGCATTTTCCTATCGCAAACAATAGCTTTTACCTTGGGCTTCGCCTGCGTGCGAGGCCCTTTTGCGTGATAGCATATTGACGGTATTAATCGATGGCCTAGATGGTGGTGTGGAGACGCACGAATGCGCGGTTTTCCTGCGCGTTTGGGAGAATCGGGGTGCAAGTCCCCGGCTGTACCAGTAACCGTAATTCCTCTTGGCTCGGGATGCTCGCGTCGCAGATCGGACGACGTGCCCGAGCCGTTAAGGTTAAGTCGGATCGCCTCCCATCTTGCACGTTGCCGCGGCGTATGCCGCCGGTGTGCATAGGGCTCTGGAGGGAAGGGGACCCCGATGGGGGAACTCGAGCGCAACATGCGCGATGACGTGGGGCAGCCTCAAGGCAACGCTCCAAGTACAGACAATGGGGGACAAATGGATATGTTTGAGGACGAGCGTGAGCGCGCCTCGTTGCATCGTCGTGGCGCGATTGCACGCGGTGTAGCCAAGCGCGGCCTGGTGGCATTCCTGGCCTTCGCGATGGCCTTTGGCACCACGCCGGCTCAACTGTGGGCCGAGGGCGCCGAGGGCATTGCCGAGGCTGTGGCTCAGGCTGCGACGCCGGGCGAGGACGCAGCGCTTGCGGGCGGTACCGCCGAGCAGAGCGGCACCGAGGTCTCGGATTCCGAGGGCGCGCCTGCAGCTAGTGCCGCCACAACAGAGGCAGCAACTGGCGACGAAGGCTCGGCGACGGGGGAGAGCCCTGCTACGAGCGAGCAGTCTTCGACGACATCCGCTGGCCAAGCAGGATCTGCCGCCGCGACTGCCGTCCAGACGGAGAACCCGACAGAAACCGGCGATGTCGCCAAGAAGCAAGTCGAGGTCTCGTTCTCGATTATCGGCACCGATGCCGACGGCAAGGCTCAGACCTGGGTGGCACCCACGCAGCTCAAGCTCGACGAGGGCGCGACGGCTGCGGATGCCTTCGTTAAGCTGCAGCAGAAGACGGGCTTCAAGGCAGACTACGATCCGAACACGGCATACGGTTTCTACCTCAAAAGCATCACATCCCCGAGCGATGGCCGTACGCTTGCCTTCGATCCGACGACTTATGCCTTCTGGCAGCTGTTCGTCGACGGTGCGTCTTCCTCGGTTGGCGCGAGCAGCGTTAAGCTCACCCAGGGGCAGAAGGTTGAGTTTGCCTATACGGCTGGTAGCGCGTCCCCTGTCGTTAAGGACCAGGTTGCCGCAAATGTGACCGTCATTGGTCGCGATGCCCAGGGCAAGACTCAGGCTTGGGTCGATAACGCGCAGTATGTGGTGACGTCCGGCTCGAGCGCGCTTGATCTTACGAAGGTCGCACTCGAGGCGAACGACATTGACGCCGTTGCTGCGGGCTCCTTCATTCTGAGCCTTAAGTACAACGGTGTTGAGCTGGGTACGCCCCAAGATTATTCGACCTATTGGCAGCTGTTCATCAACGGCAAGTCGAGTGACTATACGGCGGACAATGTCACCATCCATGCCGGCGATACCGTTACGTGGTTCTACGGTGGCTGGGGTGACCAGCTGCCCTCCGATTCTGTCCATGCTTCTGTTCAGGTTCTCGGTAAGGACAAGGACGGCAAGCAGCAGGTTTGGGCTTCGACGGGCCAGACGAGTCTCAAGGCAGGCTCCACTGCCAAGGATCTCCTTGAGCAGACCGGCCTTAAGCTCGATGCTAGCGAATCGTCTTGGGGCTGGTTCCTCAACGGCATTTATTCGCCGTTCGATGGTAAGTCCTATGGCTGGGATGCTGCGACCAATAGCTATTGGCGCTTCTACGTAAATGGCAAGTTCGCCGACGTTGGCGCCGGTGCCTACGAGCTCCATGAGGGCGATGCCGTCACCTTTATGTATGGTGCTGACGCCGATGCCCTTCCTGGCCAGGTTCTTGGGTCTGTCGATGTTATCGGTCCCGATGTCAACGGCAACAATGCTCGCTGGGGCTCGGCAAGCAACGTTTCTCTGCCCGAAGGCTCTACTGCCCAGAACCTTATTGAGACGGTTCTGAAGGCCAAGGGCGTTACGTACAACGGCTCCCAGAGTGGTGAGTACTGGTTCCTCAATTCCATCAACTCGCCATTCGAAGACGAGACGTACGGCTATGATGGTGCGACCAACAAATATTGGCACCTGTATATCAATGGAGAGCCCTCCTTACTCTGCGCTAATCAGATTACGCTCAAGAGCGGCGATAAGGTCACACTTGCCTATACCACCGACGATTCGGCCATGCCCGATCCCGACAAGATTGTCGTGGACCCGGGTGCGACGACTCCTGATTGGGATGCCGAGTGGGCCGGCTACGGCAACAGTGGCAACGGTTCGACCGTAACGGATGCCAAGACGCCTGCGCAGGCCGCCGGTCTTAAGTGGGCCTTCGATTGGAAGGCCGAGTCTGGTCAGCAGTATGCCAACTGCAGCGAGCCTGTCATTGCTAACGGCTTTGTGTACATCGCGACCGAGAACGAGCTCATTAAGATCGATTCGTCCACGGGCAAAAAGGTTGCCTCTGCGCCGCTTGCCTCCAAGGTGAGCTATACCTCTCGTCCGATCTATACCAATGGCCTTATCATCGTTCCGCTCAACGGCGGTGCGGTCCAGGCGATTACTGCAGACAAGCTGATCTGCAAGTGGCTGACGCCTGGTTTGACGGACTTGACGCAGAGCTCCTGCACCGTCGTTTCGGACGGCGAGTACGTCTATGTAGGCTCGGTCGATATTTCGTATGACGAGAATTACAATGCGACCTACGGCAGCGGCTCCTTTGCGCGCATTAAGATTGCCACGGGCGAAGTTTCTTGGCAGAACATCGACCCTGCCGAGGGCTATTACTGGACTGGTGCGGCTTTGACGGATAAGTATGCCATCGTTCCTACGAGCGCAGGTACGCTTAAGTGCATTGATAAGGCAACGGGTGATGTCGTTTCGACCATGAAGCTCGGCGCCCTTGCGAACGCTGACTGCGTCGCCGATCCGTCCAATGGCTCGACCTTCTATCAGATGACGCACGACGGAAAGCTCCATGTGATTTCGCTTTCGGCGAAGGGCGTGCTGAGTGAACAGAAGACGGTTGATCTGGGCCTTACGAATAATCTGAGCGCCCCTGCGGTGTCTGGTGACAATCTGATTGTCGGCGGACAGACGGCTACTGGCTCTGCTCTGGTTCTCTATAACCTGAAGACGGGTAAGACCACGATGGTCGCTGCTGCCGACGGCAAGGCGCTGCCGGCTGGCCTCAACGGTATTGCTGCTACTCCGCTGGTGAGTGTTCAGGGCGGCAAGACCTATGTGTACTTCACCGTTAACAACGCGGATAGCAAGGATTACGTCAACTACTCTGCTGGTGGTGGCGTGTATCGCTATACGCTCGGCGATGCAGAGGCGACGCAGATTTATGATGCGGCTGGCCATTACCAGTACTGTGACTCTCCGGTCATTGCCGATGCTTCTGGCAATCTCTACTACATTAATGATTCGGGCACGCTGTTTAAACTTGGAGCTGTCGAGTCTTGGACGGTTGCCTTTAACTCCAACGGCGGGTCTGCTTGCGACACTAAGTTTGTTGCTACGGCCGATGGCAAGCTGGTCAAGCCGGCCGATCCGACGCGCGATGGCTACACTTTCGGCGGTTGGTATACCGATGAGGCTTGCACGCAGGCGTATGACTTTAGCACGCCGGTGACGGCCGATCTGACGCTGTATGCCAAGTGGACCAAGAATGCCGTTAACCCTGGCGGTAATGGCGGCGCTGGTTCGAATGGCGGCGGCGGTTCTGGTACCGGTACTGGTTCCGGCACTGGCGCTGGCACTGGCACGGGTTCCGGCTCCGGCTCGAAGGGCGGCGCTGTCGCCCCGGGTCATAAGCCGACGACCAAGACGACGGTGTCGACCAAGACCGAGACCAAGGACAACAAGTCCGACAAGAAGGACTCCGATAAGTCCGATAAGAAGGACGAGAAGAAGTCTGACAAGAAGTCTGACAAGAAGGACAGCAAGTCCGACAAGAAGTCCGACAAGAAGTCCGATTCCAAGTCCGATACGGGTGCTGCTTCCACGACCACTGCTAAGAAGTCCTCTAGTGCTTCCG
The DNA here is from genome assembly GCA_958407465.1 of uncultured Collinsella sp. Classification (GTDB taxonomy): domain Bacteria; phylum Actinomycetota; class Coriobacteriia; order Coriobacteriales; family Coriobacteriaceae; genus Collinsella. The sequence goes on from CATYIV010000010.1 coordinate 30,125, forward strand.
AGCAGGAGACTGGCACCAACCCGCTCGCCATTGTTGGCGTTGCCGCCGGCGTCATCGGTCTCGCCATCGTCGGCGTGTTCGTGTTCACCAAACGTCGGTAGGTGAGGGCTGTGTCCAATAAATCCAAGGACGCTGACCCCAAGCAACCAGATTCCTCGTTCATTCAGTTCGACGATGCAAAGCAACAGGGCGCCGCTTCGGCGGCGTCCGCCTCTCGTCGCAAGGCGCTCCTTGGCGTTCTTGCTGCCGCGTGCACCATTCTGATCGTCGTCTCGCTGGGCTTCGTCCATCCTTCCGAGAGCGGCGCCTGGTCCATCGACTGGATCGTTCAGACCGTGACGGGGGAGAGCGTCGTCGCCAAGGACACCAAGGGGTTTGGCTCGACTACGACTTCGGGCGAGGCCAGTTCCAAGGATTCCAAATCTTCGAATGATGCAAAAGACGAGCCCAAGGGTTCGAACGACGCCAAGGACGATTCCGAGTCTTCAAACAAGGAATCGGACAAAAACTCGGATAGCAAGAAGTCCGAGGACCGGGGCGGCAAGAAGTCTGGCGATAAATCCGCTGCCCAAAATACGGGAGCCGGTGATACTTCCAATGCGTCTGGCGGTGCTTCTTCGGGCGGTGGCCAGTCGTCTGATGGAGCCTCATCCTCTAATGGTGGAAACGCCTCCTCGGGCAGCCAAAGCGGCTCACAGGAGTCCAACTACGTTACGGTGACGGTTTCGGTCACATCGAGCGCTGTGGGCAATCCCGTGTCCTCTGGCGGCACCTTTACCTTTAACGAAGGCGCCACCGTTTACGATGCCCTGTGCGCGCTGGGCCTTTCTGTCAACGCACACGGCTCATCGTACGGCACGTATGTTTCTGCGATTGGTGGTTTGGCCGAGAAACAGTACGGCGGCACGAGCGGCTGGATGTACTCCGTCAACGGCACAACGCCCATGACGGCCTGCAGTAACTACGTTCTCTCCAATGGCGACAACGTCGTTTGGTATTACGTAACGGGCTAGAGGCCTCGACATAGCGCGCCAGACGGGCGGTTCGGACAAACATCCGGGCCGCCCGTTTTTCGTGCGAATGGGACTGGGTCGCCGGGTCTCTCGGCAAACAAAAAACCGGTTGGAATGGGAATTCCAACCGGTTATACATTCAAGCAAATAGTGAATCGACTATGACCGTGCGCCCTCGAGGAAGAAGCGGCGGCTGAAGTAGTTGTACCAGGTGACGAGGAACGTGGCGATGGCCTTCATGGCTTGGTAGCCGATGCTCAAAAACGTGACGCCCACAAACATATACAGGTCGTTGAGGCCCAGGCCGATCACCGACAGGATGGTGAAGATCGTGAACTCACGCTTGCGGCTCATGCCTTCGCGGTGGTCGAACACGTACTTCATGCTGAGCCAGTAGTTGACCACGACGGACGTGATAAACGAAACCGTGGTGCTCATCAAAAAGTCGAGGTGGAACAGCTCGACGAGCGCAATGAGCATGCCCCAGTCGATGCCAAAGGAGATAAGACCCACGACAGCAAACTTGAGGAACTGCTTGGTATGAGGTTGTGCCAGCGCCTTGCGCACGTAATCACATCCAATGCGTTGATGAATCGAGCAGAGGATACTTTAGAGCTTTTACAAGGGAAACGTAAGGTCTTTGCCAATAACTATATGAACTCGCCAAATTTTCAAGAGCTAATCCGCAAACGTTGAAAATTTGCCCGTAAACGAGCGACACCCACGGACGATACTGCGCTGAGTGCGCGTCGTCCGTGGGCGCCGTAATGCTGCAGGGGTTTCGAGCTATTTTGTCTCGTCGCCCTCCAGGAAGATCTTTCGGGTCACAAAGTTGTAGACCATGACAAGCGCGGTGGCACAGATCTTGGCGATATTGGCCTCGAGTCCCAGGCCGGCGTTGAGCGCCAGCACGATGCCGTCGTTGAGCACCAAACCGATCACGGACAGCACGACAAAGATGATGAACTCGCGGCGGCGGCTCATGCCTTCCTTGTGCGCAAACACGTATTTCATGCTTGCGAGGTAGTTAAAGATGAGCGAGATGATAAAGCCGCTGGTGTTGGCGATTAGGATGTTGAGGCCCAGACCGTAGTGGAGCAGATTCATAATGCCAAAGTCGATAACCGTGGCAATGACACCGACGACGCCAAATTTCATAATCTGCGCAAGGAGCTTTTGCATGGTACCTGCCTTAAGCTGGCGCCGAAGCGCCGCGGGGATGACAAACTTAGCAAGTTTAGCCAATCCCCGCGGGTGGTGCTAGGCGCGCTCCTCGATAGCACCGTTTCTATATGCATCGAGCAGCTGGCGCAGGTCCTGGATCTGGCTGCGAATCTTGGCGCCAGTATCGGTGTCGCTCACCATGCGGCGACGGTCTGCTTGGTCAAAACGGTTGGTCTCGCTTTCGATGTCCACGTTGCGTGTGAGTGCCTCGGCAACCGTCGTAAAGGCCCGGTGCGACTTGAGGCGGCAGCCGCGCGAGCTCGAGATGAGCGTATAGCCGGCGATGCCCGTCTTGGGATGGTAAGCGCGGCAGAAGCCGCCATCGATGACCAGCAGCTTGCCCTCGGCGCGGATGGGCTGCTCGCCCTTGGTGGTTTTAACGGGCGTGTGGCCGTTGATGATGTGACCGGTCGGTGAACATGCCATGGGCGCGACGCCAAACTCGCGCATGATGTCATCGCAGACCGAGGGCGACTTGGTAAGCGTAAAGTACGGGTCCATCGGCTCGACCCAGGTGCTCTTATCGGCGATATAGGCGCGCTCAAAGGTACGCACCAGGCGTCCGCTGGCGGGTGAGTTAAAGCCAATCCACAGGTACCACATCCAGTCGAGAGCGTCGCGGTCGCCCACGCGCCAGGCGCGGCGGGCGATGTGGTCGCAAAAATCGAGATAATCGCGGCCGGCGTGCCAGGTGCCCAGGCAGTTCATGCTGCTAAAGGTGCCGTCTTCGTTGAGCGGCACGCAGCCATGGAAGAGCAGGTTGCCGTTGGCGACCTTGTACATCGAGCCGTGGGTGTAGAGGAAATCGATATGGCGATGCAGGTGATCGGCGGTGACAAACTCGGACACGAGCTTGTCGATGATGTGCTGCTCCTGAGACGTGAGCGTGTAGGGGTCCGCCGGGTCGACGGTGGGGAAGTCGTTGGTCGTGAGCGGCCACACGCTGCCGTCGGCGAGCGTGACCGTGCCGGTGTCGTGGTCGATCTTGTCGAGTAACAGGCGGTCGGTCATATCGAACTCGGGGTGGCGCTGGATAATCTGGCCCTCGAGCTTAAAGAGCAGCACGTTGATGGCCTTGATCAGCGGGGTGATGGACTCACCGGCGGTGTAGGTGGCATCGGCAAAGGCGACAAGCTCACGCAGCGAGATGCCGTAGTCGTTCTCCAGGATCTCGTAGTTGTCGTAGCGTAGGTTGTTGCGCAACACCGTGGCGATGCAGGCGGGCTCACCGGCCGCAGCGCCCATCCACAGCAGGTCGTGGTTGCCCCACTGGATGTCGAGCGAATGGTAGGTGAGCAGACGGTCCATAATCTTGGCCGCGCCGCCGCCGCGGTCGAAGATGTCGCCCACCAGGTGCAGGTGATCGACGGCCAGGCGCTTGATGAGCGAGGCGAGCGACTCGATAAAGTCGTCGGCGCTGGCGGTCTCCAGGATGGACTCCACGATGCGCTCGTGATAGCGCACGCGATAGTTGTTCTCGTCCGGGTGCGTGTGCAACAACTCGTCGATGATGTAGGCGTAGTCGCGCGGGATGGCCTTACGCACCTTGGAGCGCGTGTAGCGGCTCGAAAGCGAGCGTGCGACCATGATGAGCTGGTCAAGCATCGTCTTGTACCAGGTTGGCGAGTCCTCGCGCTGGCTACGGACCAGGTCGATCTTCTCGCGCGGGTAGTAGATGAGCGTGCACAGCTCGCCCTTTTCGTCAAAGGAGAGCGTGTCGCCAAAAATTTCGTCGACATGCTCGCGCACGACGCCCGAGCAGTTGTTGAGGATGTGCATAAAGGCTTCGTACTCGCCATGCACGTCGCTCATAAAATGCTCGGTGCCCTTGGGTAGGTTGAGGATGGCCGAGAGGTTGATAATTTCGGTAAATGCGGATTGTTCGGTGGGGAACTGTCTCGACAGCAGGCGCAGATACTTGAAGTCTTGCGGGTTGCGATCGAATGCGACCATGAAACACCTTCCGATGGGGCTGGTAAAACTGATAAACAGCGTCAAGCGTTTACCAGTATGCGCCGGCTTTGTTTCGATTTTGCACCGGCGGCTGAATTGTCGGCTGAACGGTTTGGTAAATCGATTTAGTTGAGGTTGATGTGTCGGTTGGGTGGAGACGACAGAGGGTGTTTTCTCAGATATTTATGCGTGGGGCCGGTGGAGACGATGGTGGTAAAGATGTTCACTATATTTGGTTCGATTTGGTAAATAGTGGACATATGTACCGCATGTAGGCTCACTGTGCGATAATTTGCGCAGCAATGAGTAAGGAGCCTCATATGAGTGATTTTGTCCTGACCTGTGAATCCGCCGCCGACCGAACCCGTGAGTTCTTTGAATCGCGCAATATTCCCGTCGCGTATTTTCATTACGAGATCGACGATGTTGTCTATACGGACGATCTGTATCAGTCGATTACGCCGGACGAGTTTTTTGCCCAGATTGCCGCGGGCGCCATGCCCAAGACGTCTCAGGTGAGCGTGGGCGAGTACGAGGAGTTTTGGGAGCCGTTTGTTGCCGAGGGTAAAGACGTGCTGCACCTGACGTTGTCGTCGGGTATTTCGGGCACGTATGGATCGGCCTGCGTCGCGGCGCAGATGCTCGCGGATCGCTATCCCCAGGGCGGCAAGGTGCGCGTCATCGATTCGCTGGGGGCGTCTTCGGGCTTTGGTCTGTTGCTGGAATATGCCGCCGACGTGCGCGATAGCGGGGCTTCACTCGACGAGACGGCCGCTTGGATTGAGGAGCATAAACTCAACCTGCACCACTGGTTCTTCTCGACCGATCTGTCGAGCTACCTGCGCGGCGGTCGCATTTCGGCCGCGAGCGCGATCATCGGCACGGCGCTCAAGATTTGCCCGCTTATGACGGTCGATTGCGACGGTAAGCTGGCACCGCGTGAGAAGATTCGCACCAAGAAGCGAGCGATTTCCGAGATGGCTAAGACCATGGTGGCACACGTGCAGGATGGTCCGGATTATTCGGGTAAGTGCATCATGTCGCAGTCGGCGTGCCGCGAGGATGCCGAGGCAGTTGCGGCGCTGATTGAGGAACAGGTTCCGCAGCTTAAAGGTAAGATTGAGATCAATGACATCGGTACTCTGATTGGTTCGCACACCGGACCTGGTACGGTGGCGCTCTTCTTTATGGGCGACAAGCGCGTGGATTAATTTGCCCCATCACGTTGCTGCATGATTGCTCAAACGAAAACGGCCCGTCTCACGTTTGTGGGGCGGGCCAAGATGTTTTGTTAGCGTTTCTTTCCGCGGGAGAAAAAGCCGTGCAGTGACGGCTTGAGGCCGCGATTGGCGCGATGCTCCTCGACGCGCTCGTGGATCGAAGCGACGCGCTCGATGACTTCGTCGGGAATCGGCACGTCGGGATTCATGTTCTCGACCTGGCTGACTTCGGCGGCGGCGACCTGGTCGATAATGGGCACATCGTCGCGCGAGATGACAGGTGTGGCGTCTTCCTTCATCTTGCGATAACGCTGCATCATGTCGGTCTGTAGCTGCTGGGCCGAAGGCGGCGTCCAGATGATGGCGTTGGCGCCGGCGGCGATGGTTTCACGGATGCTCTCGGGCGTCTTGCCGCCCGGCGCGATGAGCGGCAGGTTGGGATAGTGCTCGCGCAGCTCGCGTAGGACCTGGGGCGTGTTCTTGCCGGCGGCGATGTTGAGAATCTTGGCTCCAGCGCGCACCTTGGCGTGGGCATCGTCGTCGCAGCGAACGACCGTGGCGATGACGGGGATGTCGGCGATGTTGGTGATGTGCTCGACCATCTCGGCAGTAGCGGGGGAGTTGACCACGCAGCCCGCCGCGCCCTGCATCTCGGAGACGGCTGCCATCTGCACGGAGCGCTTACCGGTCGTAGTTCCGCCGCCCACGCCTACAAAGACCGGGCACTCGGCGACGGTCAACAGTGCCTGCGTAATGGCAGGCTGTGGCGTGAAGGGGTAAACGGCAAAGACGGCATCGGCGTTGGAGTTGCGGATAACCGCGACATCGGTGGTGTAGATGAGCGACTTGATGCGGCGGCCGAAGAGCGTAAAGCCGCTGGCCTCCTCGATCTCGTCGGGCATGCGAAGGGCCGCCTTGCGCAGGCGCCCGTCGATGGGCAGGGGCTCCATAGGGAGTAGACCGTTGGGCGTGACGGCTACTTGGGGCTCGGTGAACTCGTCTGCGAGCTCGACCTCGGAGAAATCGACCGAGGCGACGATGTCCTCGTGAACCTCGGCGGGTACATCGATGGGAGCCTGGTCGTTAGTCGCGGCAGGCGCGTCGAAGGAACTGGTGCCGACAAAGGCGTCGACGCGCTCGTTTAGGTCGTTGAGGGTGTCCATGGAGACTCGATTCTGTGTGACGACGGCCGGCACGATGCAGCCGGAATTGCGAATGCTAAATCGTTTGACGAGTTGATTTTTCCCCGCCGCGCCATCCGTTAGACCGAAGGGCAGGCGAACGTGAAGGAGCTGTGGTGGCGGGGATCGAGGTGCTATCTTGAAAGTCCCGTTTAAAAGAGAGGTGACGCGGTATGGAATTTTCGGCAATGTTGGGCTCGATTGGCCTGTGTGTGGGCGCAATCGTTGCCGCCGCGGTCATCTACTTGGTGGTCACGGCCATTAAGGGCAAAAGGGCCGAGCGCAGGGAGCGCGCGATGCTTAAACAGCATCGCGACCAGCAGGGCAAACGCGCACAGAAATAACTTGTTGAGTTTTGAATCCGCGCGCTAGTTGCGTTTTCGGATCAGGGCGATGTAGAAGCCCTCAAAGTCGCGGCTGGGCGGAATGGTCAGCGTGCCGGGCATACCGTTGGCGACGGATGAGACGTGGCCGGCGGCGATGGCCTCGGTGAGGGCGTTGCTCTCGACGCGTGGCTCTTCGCCAGCTTCCTGGGCGCGGCGCGTTTCACTTTCGCTCGGCGTGCCATCGAGGGGGATAAGCTCGCAGTCCATGTGCTTGTCGAGGGCCTCTTGCAGGGCGTCCTCGTTTTCCTGCGGCAAGATCGAACAAGTCGAATAGACGAGCGTGCCGCCCGGTTTGAGGGCTCCCATGGCGCGGTCCAGAAGTGCTCGCTGCGAGCGGGCGCACTTGCCGAGCAACTGCTCGGTGAGGCCGCGCAGACTCTTCTCGTTGCCGCTGATGACGGTGCCCGTGCCGGTGCAGGGAGCGTCGAGCAGGATGCGGTCAAAGCGGAAGAACTCGTCGAGCTCGCGTGCGTCGATGCGCATGACGGGCACATTTTTTGCGCCTTGGCGGTGGAGGTTGGCTTCGAGCTTCTCGGCGCGGGGAATGCTCATCTCGCAGGCCGTGAGGTGTGCCTGGCCCTGGGTGAGGGCGGCGACCTGCGTCGTCTTGCCACCGGGGGCCGCGCACATGTCCAGGATGTCCTCGCCTGCCTGGGCGCCCAGGACCAACGGCGGCATCATGGACGACAGGCTCTGCAGATAGATTTTGCCGTCGCGGTAGATATCGAGATCCCACAGATCGGATACTTGAGCCTCGGGCAGGATGAAAGCGTCCGGGTACCAGGCGACGGGGTTGTGGGCGATGCCGGCTGCGTCGAGCGCGGCGGCGATGTCCTCGGCGGTCGCCTTGAGCGTGTTGGCGCGCAGCGTGACCGGGCGTGTGGCCGCGGCACCAAAGCCTTCGATCATGAGCTCGGCATCGGCGGGTGCATAGGCGCCGGCGACCGTGTCGACCATAAAGCGCGGCAGGTCGGCGGCGCAGGGAAGGGCGGCAAGCTGGTCGGAAAGCTCGGTAGCGGCAAACTGCCTGAGCTTGAGCTCGGCCTTGACCTGCTTTTTCTGCTTACGACGACGCGGCTTGGACATCCGTCTTTCCTTCCCGTTCCAAATTGACTACTTTCCGGGCACGCCGCTGCTGGCGTGCTTTAGTACTGGCTCTCGTGCTTGCTAAAGAAGTCGAAGCGCGGGGGCAGCGGCTTCACGCGGTGCTCGCCGGGCTTCTCGCCCAGGCTCTCCACAAACTCATCCGTGGAGGCAAAGATGTTATCCCAGCTAAAGAAGGCGACCGGGTCGACGTCGAAGTACTCGCAGATGAGCTCGCAGCCGGCCGGGACGATGCCATGCATGAGCACGGTCGCCACGCGCAGCTCGCTAAAGGCGTCGACGAGGGCCTGCGCCATCGCGGCGTTTGCCTCATTACCCTCGAGCTTGTTGGCGGCCTTGGAGGCGTCGCTCCAGCGCTTGTTGGCGGCGCGTAGGTAGTCGTCGCACACGGCAAGCGCGCGGTGCGTCTCGAACTTGTACATGGCCTGTTCAAAGGCGAGGGCTGCCTGCTGGGCGGCTTCGATCACGGTGCCAGAAGCGGCGCCGGCGGGAATGCAACCGTTGCGATAGGGACTCTCGTCGCCCTCCTTGACGGCGACGCCGTAGAAGCAGCTGCGGGCCAGACGGTTGAACACGCCGGTCAGCAGCGCGCTCTCCTTAAGGGCGGGGTCGATGACGCGCTTGTCGTCGCAGGCGCGCACCTCGTTGCCGTCCTTGTCCTTGCCGGTTACGCGCGTGTCGTATGCCTTGGGACTAAAGCTCACCGGCTTCTCGGACAGGCCGAGCGACAGCCAGTGCGCGCGCATCTGCTCGCAGGTGTAGTGGTTGAGTAGGTCGTCTGCCGGCGGGGGAGGCGTCTGCGAGGACGAGCTGGCCTTTTTGCCCATGTAGAGCAGGTGGTAGCAGGCGCTGACGGTGCTCTGCGTGAGGTCCCAGCCCAGGGCCTCCCACATGGCGGTCTGCGCGATGCAGTAGAAGTAGATGTTGTCCTGACCGATAAACTGGTAGATCTGTGCGTCGTCCGAGCACCACCAGTCGCGCCAGTCGAGCGAGCTGTGCTGGTAGGTGGGCGCGGGCACCTGTGTGGAGTCGGCAGCGGGCTCGCCCATGAGGGCGGCATCCTGGGCGGCGACGCCCTCGGTCACGCCGGCGGCCTTGGCATCGCGCGCGAGCACGGTACGCGTATAGCTGATGGGCGCCCACAGGCTCTCGGGCCAGCACCAGCAGGTGACGTCGGAAACGCCGTCGACCTGGGGCACCGGAACGCCCCAGTCGATGTTGCCGGTGATGCGGAAAGGCACGAGCGCCTTGCCGCTGCGGAAGCGCACGCCGCCGTTGGCGAGCACCGCATGGGCGTCGTCGCGCTCCTTCCAGCTGGGGAAGGTGACGGTAAAGCTGCTCTTGTTTGCCTCGGGCTCCAGCACGGTGTGCTCGGGCAGCTGGTCCTCGACGGCGTCGAAGGCCTCGCGGAACTTGTTCTGGATGTAGAGCTGAGCCGGCAGCAGCCACTCCTCCATGGTCTTGGAGACCACGGAGCGAACCTGCGGGTTCTTGGCGAGCTTGGCGGTATAGGTCTTCATAAAGTCGAGGTAGGCCGGCAGGTCGAAGTAGAGGTTGTCGACCGGGCGCAGCTCGGGCACCTCGCCGGTGAGCTGGCTCTTGGGCGCGATGAGCTCCTCGGGCTCAAACTGGTGACCCAGGTCGCACTCGTCGGCATAGGCCTTCTCGGACTTGCAGCCCTGGATGGGGCAGCGGCCGATCACCTGGCGGCCGTTGAGGAACGTGCCGGCCTTGGCGTCGTAGAACTGCAGCGTGGAGCGTTTGGAGATGGTGCCCTGCTCGTGCAGGCGCTCGATAATCTCGGCGGTAACCTCGTTGTGAATCTGGGCCGCCGGCTCAAGGCCCGAGCCGCCGTAGATATCGCAGCTGATGTTGTAGTTATTGAGGGTCGCGGCCTGGCGGGAGTGATTGGACTCGACGTACTCGCTAATGGACTTGTCGTAGCCCTCGTTTTCTTTGAGCTTGCGGTAGCTCTCCATGATGGGCGAGCCGTAGCAGTCGGTGCCCGAGGTGAAGATGACGTTCTCGCGGCCCAGGCGGTCGCGCAGGAAGCGGGCGAAGAAGTCGGCCGGGACAAAGACGCCGCCAACGTGGCCAAAGTGAAGGCCCTTGTTGCCGTAGGGCTCGCCGGCGGTAACGATGGCGCGGCGAGGCCAGCTGGGACGGTCGTTCATGGAGTATTTGGATGCCATGGGACTCCTTCGCATATGGTAAGAGCGCAACCGGGCGTGGGACTCGGCGGCGCGGTGGTCAATTCGTGCATATCGTTCGACATTATCGCACATGCGGGCGGGTGCGTGGCAGGGGCGCTATCCTAAGATGCTATGAATGAGATTTCCAACATACATGCGTTTGAAGACGATGATTTTCTGCACGCCTGCTTTGTGTGGGGGATGGTCGTGCTTGGCGCATTTGCCGTGTGCCTGGTGCCGGTGTTTATGCTGCTGGGTGGGCCCGCGGACCTGGATGCGGCTGACGCGGGTGGCTGGACGGCGGTCTTGGGCTGGATTGTCGGCTTGGCTGCGGTTTCGGCGGCGTCATTTGCCGTGCACGAGCTGGTGCACGGCGTGTTCTTTAAGCTGCTGGCGCCTGCGGGCGCGCAGGTGACCTTTGGGGCAAATCTCGAAACCTGCATGATTTACGCCTGCGCCGAGGGCGTGGTGTATTCGCGCCGGCGGTACGTGGCGATTTGCCTAGCGCCGACGGTTGTTGTGACGGCGGCGTTTGCCTTGGGCTTTGCGTTTTCGGGCTATCCGCTGCTGTGCTACTTGGCGGCTGGTCTGCACTTGTCGGGCTGTGTGGGCGATTGGTATTACGTGTGGACCATCCTGCGCGACCGCCGCATTGTCGCCTGCGAGGACACGTCCTTTGGCGTTCGCTTTTTTGGTCAGTAGTCTTTTTGGGACGGGGCTATTTTGACTACTTTTTGGAGATGGGTATTTTTGACTGCTTTACGTCAAAAGTAGTCAAAATAGCCCCGTCCCAAAAAGACTACTTATTGTGGGGGAGGAGATGTTGATGAAGCCGTTGCTACTGCACGCTTGCTGTGCGCCGTGCTCGCTGGAGCCGGTCCGCCTGCTGCGCGAGGAGGGGTTTGAGCCCACGATTTGCTGGACCAACCCCAATATTCAGCCGCGCGATGAATGGCAGCGCCGCTTGGACGAGCTGCGCCGGTGGTGTGCTGATGGCGACATCGAGCTCATTGAAGCAGGCGAGGACCGCGAGCGCTGGGAGGCCGGTGTGGCCCCGTTGGGCGCCGATCGACCCCGCCGCTGTCGCGCGTGCTATGCCCTGCGCTTGGCCGAGGCGTGCCGCGTGGCCCAGGAGCGCGGGTTTGAATATGTGGGCACGACGCTCGCCGTCTCGCCGTATCAGCTGTTCGACACCTGCAATGATGTGTTGGAGCGTTTGGCTGCCGCCCGTGGGCTCACTCCGGTGATTCGCGATTTTCGCCCGTATTACCCCGAGGCGACACGCCGTTCGCGCGAGCTTGGCATGTATCGGCAGAACTACTGTGGTTGCCGCTTCTCGGCTGTCGAGGCGGCCATGGACCGCGCCCGTATCCGCGACGAGCGCAAAGCCGCCAAAAAGTAGTTCATTTGGGACGTCAGCCTGCTAGGATGTAGAGCGGACTTTAGCTATATAAGGAGTATCCGACGTGTCTATGCGTACCGATGATTTTGACTACAACCTTCCTGAGGAACTGATCGCCCAGGCTCCTGCCGAGCCGCGCGACTCCTGCCGCCTGCTGGTGGTGGATCGCAAGGGCTCCCAGGCGGGAACGCCGCTGGAGCACGGCGGTACCGTCGAGCACCGCATCTTCCGTGACATCATCGACTATATCGAGCCGGGCGATGTGCTCGTCATCAACAAGACGCGCGTGATGCCGGCCCGCCTGATCGGTCGCAAAGCCGGCTCGGGTGGCGTGGTCGAGACGCTGCTGCTCAAGCGCCGCGAGGATGTTGACCCGCTGGGTCACGTTTGGGAGTGTCTGGTCAAGCCGGGCAAGCGTCTGAAGCCCGGTGCTCAGATTGAGTATCGCGCCGGTGGCGCCCATGCGCCCGAGGGCGCGCCCGTGGTGCTGACGGCCGAGGTCATCGACTTTGTCACCGATAGCCGTGGCGGCCGTCTGGTGCGCTTTGAGCCGGCCGGTTGCAATGCTGCCGGCGAGCCGCGCACGCTCGACGAGGCCATCCACGCCGCCGGTCACGTGCCGCTGCCGCCCTACATTACCGATTACGAAGGCGATCCCGAGAAGTACCAGACCGTCTACGCCATGAAGGAGGAGCATTCGGCCGCTGCTCCCACGGCGGGCCTGCACTTCACGCCCGAGCTCATGGCGGCTATCGAGGCCAAGGGCGCGAAGTTTGCCGCTGTCGAGCTCGAGGTCGGTATCGATACCTTCCGTCTGGTGGAGGAGGACGACCCTACGCAGCACGTCATGCACACCGAGCGCTACCACGTATCGCAGGAGGTGGTCGACGCCGTGCATAAGGCTAAGGCCGAGGGGCATCACGTGATCGCCGTCGGTACCACGGCGGTGCGCTCGCTCGAGAGCGCGTTTGACGCGGACGCGCCGGTGTCCGATCCGGCTGTGACGGCGCGCTATTTTGAGGGCCGTGAGGACGGCGCCGACACGCTCGGCCGCGGTGACATCGTGGTGCGCGAGAACGCGACGACGCAGCTCTACCTCATGCCTGGCTCGACCTATCACGTGGTCGACGCGCTGATCACGAACTTCCACGTGCCGCGCTCCACGCTCATGATGCTCGTAAGCGCGCTTGCCTCCCGCGACCAGATCATGGATGCCTACGCCGCCGCCATCGAGGAGCGCTACCGCTTCTTCAGCTTTGGTGATGCCATGCTCATTCAGTAGGTTACGGCGTTTTCCAAACGCCGTAACCGGCCGACGCTGCAAACGCCCCTAAGCGGCAATCTGACGTTCAATCGTCGGGCATGACCAGAAGGTCAATGCCCTCCTCTTTCACGTCACCTTGCTCGCTTAGGGGCGTTTTCGCTGTCCGTGCCAAAACATCGGCGTTGCCGTGGTTGTTGCTGTAGTCATTGGGGACGTTCTTGAATGACTAGTCGTTTAAGAACGTCCCCAATGACTACCTTGCACCAATCAAAAAGTTGCGGTGAGATAGTTCTTGAATTGGCCTTTTTGAGGGCTCAACAGGAACTATCTCACCGCAACTGCGTTGAGCGTTTTTGGCAGCGGGTTTACTTGCTCGCGAACAGCCAGATCAGGATGATCACCAGGATTGCTGCGATGATGCAGGCGATGGCTCCGGTGAATTTGACGCGTGAGTCGCGGGTTCGCTTGCGAACGTCGTCTTCGGCGGCCTCGAGTTGGGCAACTTCGCGCTCGGTCTCGGTATGCTCGGCCTTGTCGCGCGCCAAGGACCCGGCGAGCGATTCGGTGATCTCGGGATGGTCGTGCACCTCGGTCGCCTGCTCGATAATCGACTGCGCATGCGCGGCATCTGCCCGGGCGTTTGCGATGGCCTGCTCTTGCTCGCGGCGTGCCTTGTCCTGCGTGGCGATCTTTTCGCGCAGCTCGCGCTGGCGCGTCGCGGCGGTAGTTTTTGCGGACTGCAGCTCGTCGCGCGCGGCATCTGCCTCAGCCGTTACGGCCTGGTGCGCGCGTTTAGCGTCGGCGATGGGGGCCTGTGCCTGCTCGACGGCCTGCTCGGCGGCGGCAAGTGAATGCTCAAGATCGGCAGTCACGCGCGGAATATCTTCCTCGGCCTTGCGGAGGGCGTCGGCAGCGTCGGAGATTTGCATAGACAACTCGTTGGTGCGTACGGTGTAATTGGCGGGATTTGCCGAAGGGTTGCGCTGCAGCTCGGCATACTCGCGACGCAAGGTCTCGAGCTGTGCGCGCGTAGCATCGGCAGTTTGTCGTGCGGTGGCGACACCGGCATCGCGCTCAGCCTTCACTTTGTCGCGGATACGCTTGGAATCCTCAAGGCGACGAACGAGGCGGTTGCCGGTCTCGCGCGAGCTCGCCTCGCGGGCTTCCACGGCGTCGAGTGCAGCCTTCAGGCGGAGCTCGGTCGCATCGTCCTCTGCCTTCATTTGCTCGAGCTGACCCTTGAGCTCCGTCGCTTTGGCGGCATGGGCATCACGGTTACTTTCAGCTGCCGCAGCGGTCTTTTGTGCCGCGGCAATCGCCTGGCGTTGATCGGCGATGATCTGATCGTAGCGGCCTGCGATGTCCTGGCGCGTCTCGAGCTCCTCTGCCTGGTCGGCGATGCGCTGCTCAAGCTCGGCTAAATGGGCGCGGGCATCGGCGAGTGCCTTCTTGGCGGCGTTCATCTCGCGCATGGCCGACGCGCCCTGGGCGATAAAAGTGCCCACGGCGTTAGCGGTATTTGAGACGGCGCTCCCCAGGTCGCGGCTCGTGGCGGGGGCGTGCGAGGTGGTCGGGTGTACGGCCTCGGCGGCATTCGTATCGGCAGTCTGCGGCGCGGCGATATTGCCGGTGCCGCCTTCAATCACGGAAAAGCCCGCTGCGTGCGGATCGACCGCGTCGGCGCCGATCGTGGGGTGCTCGAGTTGCAGGAACGAGGGCATGGTGCTGCCCTGGTCGGCAACCGGGGTCTCGCCGGGCACAAACGTCGAGGCGGCCTCGGCGGCTTCCTCTTCCTCGGCGTCGACATCGGCATCGGCGACGGCGTCCTTCATCGCTTTGACGGCATCCATCATAGAGTCCATAACGGCGTCGAGCTCTTCTTCCGAAGACACCTCGATGGGGCCCGCTGCTTGCGGAGCGTTCTCGGCCTTGGGCTCAGTATCGTTCGGGTTCGGCTGCTCTAGCTGCTCTTCTTTGTCTTGCTCTGCGGCGACATTTGCGTCTGCGGCCTCGTTTGCGGCGGCAGGAGCCTCCTCGACAGCAGCATCAATGCCGCCATCGCTGCTGGTAGAAGTATCGCAGTCGTCAATGGTGTCTGCGGAATCATCAATATGCTGTTGAGTCTGGGGGTCCAGCTCGTCTGTCATAGGCATGTGCTCCTCATCGTTGTTTGTCACCCTATGATAAAGTCTCGCGCCGACATCCCGCGCGCCGCAGCAAAGTTTCAAAACGTGTTCGATGGCTCGCGTCGATAGCAAAAACTCGGCCACTTTATCCAGTTTGTACTTGACAATCCCTTCGCCGAAAGACGTTGCGCCGTTCGCCTACCGAAGCCTTTTCTATTCACTTGAACCCGCTAAAGTTGCATGTCAGCTTTTGGCGCGTTCATTTGGATACGCGCAGTCGGCGGGTGCGCCCGTCGTGATTTGAAAGGACTTCGTATGGGACTTTTCACTGGTAAGACCGTGATCGTCACCGGCGGCGGCAAGGCCACGCTTAAGGACGGCTCTGCTGGCTCCATCGGCTACGGCATCGATATCGCTTTTGCCAAGGAGGGCGCGAATCTCGTTATCACCGGTCGCAACGTCGCCAAGCTCGAGGCTGCCAAGGAGTCTCTTGAGGCCGAGTACGGCGTCAAGGTTCTGCCTGTTCAGGCCGATGTCTCGGCTGGTCAGGACAACGAGGCCGTCGTGCAGAACGTTATCGACAGGGCGATTGAGGAGTTCGGTCGCATCGACGCCGTCGTCAACAACGCTCAGGCCAGCGCCTCGGGTGTGACCATCGCCGACCACACTATGGACCAGTTTAACCTGGCCATTTACTCTGGCCTGTATGCCACCTACCTGTACATGCAGAAGGCCTATCCGCACCTGAAGGAGACCAAGGGTTCCGTGGTCAACTTTGCCTCGGGCGCCGGCCTGTTTGGCAACTACGGCCAGTGCAGCTACGCCGCCGCCAAGGAAGGCATCCGCGGCTTGACCCGCGTTGCCGCCAACGAGTGGGGCAAGGACGGTATCAACGTCAACATTGTGTGCCCGCTTGCCTGGACTGCTGCGCTCGAGAACTTCCAGGATGCCTATCCCGAGGCGTTTAAGGCCAACGTCCACATGCCACCGGCGGGCCATTACGGCGATGTCGAGAAGGAGATCGGCCGCGTGGTCGTTCAGCTTTGCGGCCCCGATTTTAAGTATATGAACGGCGAGACCGTCACCCTCGAGGGTGGCATGGGCCAGCGGCCTTAGGGGTTACGGCGTTTTACCAAACGCCGTAACGGGCCGACGCTGCGCGGGCCGCATTTGGACAATCTGACGTTCAACTTCAAGGGCGCGACCAGAAGGTCAGCGCCCTTTCGTTTCACGTCACCTTGTCTCAAATGCGGCCCGCTCGCTGACTTATGTTCAACCTGCGGCGCCATTTTGCTTGAAGAAACCTTGCTCGCTCTGGCGGGTTTTCGCTGTCGGTGCCATAACATCGGCGTTGCCTTTGTTGATGTAGTCGTTGGGGACGTTCTTAAATGACTAGTCGAAAGGGACACTCTTGCCGGCACTTGGGGACAGTCCCTGAGTGCCGGCAGATTGGGACACTCCTTTGCAAGATGGCGCTGAAGACTGTCCCCGACGACTAGTCATTTAAGAACGTCCCCAATGACTATGACCCCTTTGCGCCAGTTTCTGTCGAGTCGGTGCTTCTTGCGGGTTGCCCGTATAATGGTTTGCGTATGAACCGCAACCAAGGAGTTCCAGTTTATGGACCAGAACCTTTTTAAATTCGACCTGATCGCCGAGGACCCGACGACGCACGCGCGTGCCGGCGTACTGCACACCCCGCACGGCGACATCGAGACGCCGATCTTTATGCCCGTGGGCACCAAGGCAAACGTCAAGGGTATACCTACCGAGACCGTCAAGCAGCTCGGTGCGCAGATTGTGCTCGCCAACACCTACCACCTGTCCATGCGTCCCGGCGAGGACACCATCGCTGAGCTGGGCGGACTGCACAAGTTTATGAACTGGCACGGCCCCATCCTCACCGATTCGGGCGGTTTCCAGGTGTTTAGCCACAACGACGCCGTCAAGCTCACCGACGAGGGCGTGCGCTTTATCGTCAACGATTACGACGGCCGCCACGTGTTCTGGACGCCCGAGGACAACATGGAAATCGCCATGAAGCTCGGCTCCGACATCTGCATGCAGCTCGACCAGTGCCCGGGCTATCCCGCCACGCGCGCCTACGTTGAGCGCGCCGTGGAGCTGTCGAGCATGTGGGCCGAGCGCTGCTACAAGGCTCACACCCGTGATGACCAGGCGCTCTTTGGCATCGTCCAGGGTGGCATGCATCTGGACCTGCGCCTGCGCTCGCTGCGCCACCTGGAGGAGTGCGGCGACTTCCCCGGCTATGGCATCGGCGGCTACTCGGTGGGCGAGGACCACGAGACCATGTTCGAGACGCTGGCGCCGCTGGTTTCCGAGTACATGCCTAAGCACAAGCCGCGCTACCTCATGGGCGTCGGCAATCCTACCACGCTCGTGCGCGGCGTTGGCGTGGGCATCGACATGTTCGACTGCGTGCTGCCGACGCGCACCGGCCGCATGGGTACGGCGTTCTCCAGTGAGGGTCGCCTTAACTTCCGCAACGCGCGCTTTGCGCACGACGACGGCCCCATCGACACCTCCTGCACCTGCCCGGTGTGCACGGGCGGCTACAGCCGCGCGCTCATCCGCCACATGGTCACGCAGAAGGAGATGCTCGGCGGTATTCTGCTGTCGATGCACAATATCTACTACCTGCTCAACCTTATGCAGCGTGCCCGCCAGGCCATTATTGAGGGCCGCTACGGTGCGTTCGTGAGCGACTGGATGAACAGCCCTGCGGCGGTGGATTACTAAGAGCTGCGTGGGCGCTTGCAGAGCGCGGGCAACGGCAAGGGGCGAGCGCCGGCCGGTCGTCACGTTCGCCTGCACTGTCTGCGCAACCGCTGACCGATAGCTTGCAAGCACTTGATGCATCGTGGGTACCATACCGAATAGTTGATGTTCGGGCGGGTGTTTGGCGCATGGCGTCGACCCCGCCCGTTTTTCTTTTTCTCGATAGGAGTACCCATGATTAAGAACGAGAATGTCGAGGGCGAGCCTGCCTACGACGAGACGTACCGCCGCGGTCCTGTGGTCATGCGCGGCCCCATGATTCCTAAGGACAACACCTACGCCAACCTGCTGGCGCCCGAGGAGTCGACCGACTGGCTGCATGCCGACCCCTGGCGCGTGCTGCGCATTCAGGCAGAGTTTGTCGATGGCTTTGGCGCGCTTGCCGAGCTCGGGCCCGCGGTGACCATCTTCGGCAGTGCCCGCACGCCCAAGACCGATCCGCTCTACAAGGCGGCGCGCACGGTCGGCCGCAAAATCGCCCAGCGCGGCGTGGCGGTCATCACCGGTGGCGGCCCCGGCATCATGGAAGCGGCCAACAGAGGAGCGGCGAGTGTCAACGGCAAGTCAGTTGGCTTGGGCATTGAATTGCCGCACGAGCACGGGCTCAACAAATATGTGAACCTCGGCATGGACTTCCGTTACTTCTTTGTGCGCAAGACCATGTTTGTCAAATACAGCTCGGGCGCCATCGTGTTTCCCGGTGGTTTTGGCACGCTCGACGAGATGTTCGAGGTGCTCACGCTGGTGCAAACGCACAAGGTCAAGCGTATGCCGCTTGTGCTGGTGGGTACCGAGTACTGGCAGGGCCTATTCGACTGGCTTAACGGTCCGGTGATGGACACCGGTATGATCAGCCCGCTCGATCCGGAGCTGGTGCACATCACCGACGACCTCAACGAAGCCGTTGACATTGCCCTGAGCGGGCTGATGTAGGGCAATCGTGCCCACCGCGATATGAATATATATGGCAATCTGATACTATCTAACGTCAGTTTGCCATCTATACTGGGTATACTGATGCAAAAGACGAGGGCGAGGAGGTCGCGTATGTCTACTGCAACGGTTAAGCCTACGACGGTTCGCATCGAAGAAGGGCTCAAGGAACAGGCGACTGAGTTCTTGGATACGGTTGGCCTGAGTCTCAATTCGTATCTCAACCTTGCTGTTCGACAGCTGGTAAATCAACGAAAGATTCCTTTTGAGATCGTAGGAAGGGCGGAGGTGCCCAAAGAAGCGACGAGACGCGCCATGGTGATTGCCGAGGCTCATGAGTTGGGGATTCTGCCAGACGACAGCCCGTCATTCAATAACGCTGATGAGCTCATATCATTCCTCGATGAGGACTAGCGATGTTCGAGATTAAAGTCGAGGCTCAGTTTAAGGCGGATTACAAACGGACGATGCGCATCCATCCGCAACTAAAAACCGAGTTTAAGGCGGCAGTCGCAGAGCTTGCAGCTCACGGCTCGCTTCCCGCGGAATATGGCGCCCATGAGCTTTCAAACCCGGGCGGAAACTATAACGGCCACATCGATTTCCACCTATCCGATGGCTTGGTCGATGTGGTCGTTCTCTACTTGCCGCATAAGACTAATCCTGTGATCCGGCTGGTCAGAATGGGCTCGCATGAGGAGCTGTTCCAGGGTCCGCTGGGCTGATCGCCGATTTCTAAGTTGCGGTGGAATGGGGATTGATTTGCGGCTGATAAGCCAAAAACAGTCCCTATTTCACCGCAACTGATGTGGGCGTTCCTAGCGAGTTGGCTGGTAGCGGGGGCAGTAGCTGATAGCGATGGCGTCGACGCCTACGTGGGTGGCGATGGTGCAGCCGATGGGGCCGGTGCCGGCGTCTACGTAGTCCTGGCCCGCGAGCGCCTGGTTGACGAGCTCTTGTTCCTCAGCGGCACCGGTCGTGAGCACGCGTACGCTTGAACCCGGGTGTTCTGCCAAAAATGCGAGGCAATCGGCCATGGTGTTGGCGACGATGCGCTTGGCACCGCGGCCCTTTTTGATGGCCTTGATCTCACCCGATTTCCACTCCGGCGAAACGGCCAGGCGAATGTTGAGCATCTGCGTCAGCTGGCCAGCGAGCTTGGGCGCGCGGCCGTTCTTGACCAGGTTCTCGAGCGTTCGGGGAATCAGCAGCAGGTGGGCGTCGGGCAGCGTCGCGCGGATCTGAGCCTCGGTCTCGTCCAGGCTGCGGCCGTCCTCGCGCATGGCGAGCGCGTACTCCACTAGCAGGCCCTCGGCACCCGAACCGGTGCGCGAATCGACGCAGCGCACGTCGAGCTCGTGGGTATCGGCCACCTGGCACGCGTTGGCGTAGCAGGCAGACCACTCGCTGCACAGCGAGATAAAGATGGCGCTGTCGTGGCCGTCGGCGAGCACGCGGTCAAAGAGTGCCTTGAACTCGCCGGCACTCGGCTGCGAGGTGTGCGGCAGCTGCTCAGAGCCTGCCATGCGGGCGACGTACTCTTCGGCGGTGATCTGCACCTGGTCGAGCAGGTCCTCGCCTTCGATAATCACATGCAGTGGAATCACGTAAATGCCGAGCTCTTGGGCACGGGCGGGGGAGATGTCCGACGTGGAGTCGGTTATGATGGCAAAAGACATAATTGCACCTTTCGTTGGGGCGTTTGCGCGCCGCCTTCTGAGAGCAAAGTGCGACAAGTATAGTGGAGTCATTCCACATTGCTAGGTTCAATTGTTGAATAGTCAACAGTTTGAAGTGTCGGTGTGGAAATCATCAACTGGGGAAGAGGGATGCCGATGGAGGCACTGGAGATATGTAAGCGGCCGGTCGTGCTGTTTGATTTCGATGGCACGGTGGCCGATACGGGTCGGGCGGTGATGACCTCGACGCGCAAGACGCTTGCTGCGCGCGGGTTTTCTGAGGCGCAGATGGGTGATCTGCGCCGCATGATCGGGCCGCCCCTGTGGAAGAGCTTCCACGACTTTTACGGCTTCTCGCGCGAGGAGTCGCTTGTGGTGGCCGACGAGTACCGTGCCTTTTTTGATGAGCTGGGACCGGAAGAGTACCCCGTGTTCGATGGGATTCCCGAGCTGCTGGATGGGTTGACCGCCCAGGGCAAGCGTATGGCCGTGGCGACGTCGCGCATGGAGGCGAAGTGCATCGATATGGTGCATGAGCTGGGGCTTTGCCAGTTCGAAGCCGTGGTTGGCATGAATCCGCCGCAGGGGCGCGAGACCAAGGCAGATTCGGTTCGCGATGCGCTGGCGGCGCTCGGTGCGACGGCCGACGAGGCCGTGATGATCGGCGACCGCTTTAACGATGTGGAGGGCGCGCACGCGATGGGTGTGCCGTGTATCGGCATCTATTCGGGCGCGGCGGCGCTGGGGGAGCACGAGGCCGCGGGTGCCGATGCGGTGGTGCACTCGGTGGCCGAGCTTGCTAAACTTTTCGCTATATAAGTATGTGATGTGAGGGGCGGGCACGCTCGCCCCTCATTGGTAAGGAGGTCGTCCATGAATCAGGTGGAGCAGAGCGTCGCTGAGTATGTCGACGAGGTCTGGGAAGATGTCGTCGCCGATATCGAGCAGCTGGTGAGTTATCCGTCTGTAGCCGTTGCTGCCGACGCAGAGCCCGGTGCGCCGTTTGGCCGCCCAGTCCGTGACGCGCTCGATTGCGCGCTCGGCATTGCGCAGAAGCTCGGCTACCAGACGAGCGACGACGAGGGCTATGTGGGCATTGCCGATATCCCTGGCCGCGGCGACAAGCAGCTCGCGACCATCTGCCACGTGGACGTGGTGCCCGCCGGTCCCGGCTGGAACACCGACCCGTTTGCGATGGAGTGCCGCGAGGGCTGGCTGCTCGGCCGTGGCGTGATCGACGACAAGGGCCCGGCGGTGTTGTCGCTCTACGCCGGCGCTTATCTGCTCAAACACGGCATTGTGCCGCGCTATACCTTCCGCGCGCTGCTGGGATGCGATGAGGAAGTGGGCATGTCCGACGTTCACCATTATCTGGAGAACCACGCGAACCCCGACTTTCTGTTTACGCCCGATGCCGAGTTCCCGGTTTGTAATGCCGAGAAGGGCCAGTTTGGGGCGACGTTTGTGAGTCCCAAGATCGACGGCGGGCGCATTGTGTCCTGGAGCGGCGCCGAAGCGAGCAACGCCATTCCGTCGCAGTCTATCTGCGAGCTTGCGATTGCCGCCGATGAGCTGCCGGCGCCTGTTGAGAACGCCGACCGCCTGGAGATCACGGCGCTCGGCAACGGGCATGCGCAGATTTTCGCCCACGGCATTGGCGGTCATGCCTCGATGCCCGAGGGAACAATCAATGCCGTCGGCCTCATCGTGGCGTATCTGCGCGAGGCCGAGGATGCGTTTGGTGCGCGCGACGAGCGCCTGCTGACGCCTGCCGAGCACGAGTTTGTCAAGTTTCTGGCCTTTGTGCATGCGGACGCCTATGGCCGCGGCCTGGGTATCGACGCGACGAGCCCGGCGTTTGGCCCGCTCACCTGCAACCCCGGCGTCATCCGCGTGGCGGATGGCCACATTGAGCAGGTCATCGACGTGCGTTTCCCCGACAGCACGAGCGCCGATACCATCTGCGAGCAGCTCGAGCCGCTCGTGGGCCGCTTTGGTGTGACGTATCTCGTGGGTCGTACCAAGGTGCCGTTCTCGGTCTCTGCCGACGATCCGGCCGTGAAAGCGCTGATTGATACCTATAACGAGTTTACGGGCAAGCATGCCGAGCCCTTCGCCATGGGCGGTGGCACGTACGCGCGCAACTTTGCCCGCGCCGTATCGTTTGGCCCCGAGGAGACCGGCCTTGAGCTGCCCGCGTGGGGCGGCCAGATGCACGGCCCCAACGAGTGTGCCAACGAGGAACAGCTCAAGCAAGCGCTCAAGATCTATATTGTTGCGATCTTAAGGCTCAACGAGCTCGAGCTTTAAGGTTGCGGCGTTTTGCCAATCTAAGTTGCGGTGGAATAGTTCCTAGAATCGGCTGCCTAACAGCCAAACAGGAACTATTTCACCGCAACTTCTTTTTTTATCGGTGTAAAAGGCGGGCCATGCTTGTCAGCGGGATTGTTATTCGTTTGTAAAGCCCTGCCGCGCTTGCGGTAAGGGTTTATCAAATGCCCGTAAGAAACCGCAGTTGGCGCGGGTGCTGCCCGGTCGGGGTCGTATCTTTCCAAACAGCAAAGCGGGCAGGGTGCCCGCGATTCGCATGTACGAAAGGAAGATCATGCTCGATCAGGCTTATTCTCGTCGTCAGTTCCTCGGCCTTGCTGGTGGTCTTGCCAGCATCGTCGGTCTCGGTCTCGTTGGCTGCGGCGGCGCAGGCGCATCCGACGCCGCCGACAAGGGTAGCGCCGCTGCTGCCGAGTCCGTCTCCGGCGAGGTGACCTACGACGGTGCCTCCTCGTTCCAGGCTCTCGTCGAGGCCGCTGCCGAGAAGTTCATGGATGCCAACCCCGACGTCTCCGTCTCCGGCTCGGGCAACGGTTCGGGCAAAGGTCTGACCGCTGTTGCCGCCGGCACCGTCACCATCGGTAACTCCGACGTCTTCGCCGAGACCAAGCTCGAGGTCGACCAGGTCAAGAACCTCGTCGACCACGAGGTCGCCGTCGTGGGCATGGGTCCCGTCGTCTCTAAGAACGTGACGGTCGACGACCTGTCCCTCGAGCAGCTCAAGGGCATCTTCTCCGGCCAGATCACCAACTGGAAGGAGGTCGGCGGCGACGACGCCAAGATCGTCGTTCTCAACCGCAAGGCCGGTTCCGGTACCCGCGCCACCTTCGAGGCTGCCGTCTTTGGCGACGAGGCAGTCGACTTTAAGGGCGACGCCGAGCTCGACAAGTCCGGCGACGTCCAGACTCAGATGGGCAGCACCGATAACGCCATCTCCTACCTCGACTTCTCGCACTTCGATGACTCCAAGTTCAACGCCATCAAGGTCGAGGGCGTCGAGCCCAAGAGCGCAAACGTCACCGACGACTCCTTCAAGATCTGGGCTACCGAGCACATGTACTGCTCCAAGGACGCCGACGAGGCCACCACGGCCTTCCTGGAGTTCATGCTTTCCGACGACGTCCAGGGCAAGCTCGTCGAGGAGCAGGGCTTTATCCCCGTCTCTGCCATGAAGGTCGTCAAGGACGCCAGCGGCAAGGTCTCTGCTAAATAAGTAATCGCCCCCGGAAAGGTTTGCAATGGCAAAACAGCTGCCAAAGCGCGACCTTGAGAACGTGGGCCTGGGCGTCACGGGCGCGTGCGTAGCGCTCGTGACGCTTGTCGTTGCCGCGCTTATCTTCATGGTCGCCCAAAAGGGCCTCTCGGCTTTTCTCAAGGATGGCGTTTCGGTTGTCGAGTTCTTCACCGGCACCAAGTGGGACCTGGCCAATACAGCCGAAAACGGTCTGCCCTATACCGGCGCCCTGCCCCTGATCGTCACCTCGTTTGCGGTCATGGTGCTCTCCACGCTCATCGCGCTGCCCATCGCCATCGGCTCCGCCATCTTTGCGGTCGAGATCCAACCCAAATTTGGTTCCAAGGTCTTTCAGCCGCTTATTGAGCTTTTGACCGGCATTCCCTCGGTCGTCTTTGGACTGATTGGCTTTCACGTGGTCGTCGGACTTATGAAGTCCGTTTTCCACGTGAGCACGGGTCTGGGCATCCTGCCCGGCGCCATCGTGCTGGCTGTCATGATCCTGCCGACGATGACCACCCTTTCGGTCGATGGCCTGCGCGCCGTGCCCGACGGCTACCGTCAGGGCTCGCTCGCGCTGGGCTACACCCGCTGGCAGACCATCTGGCACGTGGTGCTCAAGTCCGCCATGCCGTCGCTCATGACTGCGGTCATCCTTGGCATGACGCGCGCCTTTGGCGAGACGCTCGCCGTGCGCATGGTCATCGGCGGTATTGAGGCCATGCCGACGTCGCTGCTGTCGCCGGCCTCGACCATCACCACCACGCTCACCACGTCCATGGCGGTCTATGCCGAGGGTTCGGCCCAGGACGATGTTCTGTGGGCGCTCGGTCTGCTGCTGATGGGTATGAGCCTCATCTTCATCCTGATCATCCACATTATCGGCCGAAAGTGGGCGAAGGCTCGTGGCTAGCACGCGCATCCATATCGACGAGGCGAGACTCGGGCGCGTCCAAAAGCAGGATCGCATCGCCACGGGCGTGCTGACGGCAATCATCGCCATCGTCATGCTCATCGTCGTCTCCATGGTGGCCTATATCCTGTTCGAGGGCATCTCGACGCTGTTCCAGCCGGGTTTTCTCACGCAGCCGTCGCGCGCCAACGGAACTCAGGGCGGCGTACTCTACCAGCTGTTCGACTCGTTCTATCTGCTGCTGATCACCCTGATCATCTCGGTGCCCATCAGCCTGGGCGGCGCGGTCTTTTTGGTTGAGTACGCGCCGGACGGTCCCATCCGCGACATCGCTTCCACCGCCATCGAGACGCTGTCCTCGCTGCCTTCCATCGTTGTCGGCATGTTCGGTTTCCTGGTGTTCTCGGTGCAGCTGGGCTGGAAGTACTCCATCATCTCCGGCGCCGTCGCGCTCACCATGTTCAACATTCCCATCCTGGTGCGCGTGATCCAGCAGGCGCTCGAGGACGTGCCGCAGGCCCAGCGCGATGCGTGCCTGGCCATGGGCCTTACCCGCTGGGAGGCCACGCTGCACATCCTGATCCCCGAGGCCATGCCTGCCATCGTGACCGGCATCGTGCTTTCGGCCGGCCGCGTGTTTGGCGAGGCCGCGGCACTGCTCTTTACCTCGGGCATGAGCTCGCCGGTGCGTTTGAACTTCTTGAGCTTTAACCTGTCGAGCCCCACCTGCGCTTGGAACGTGTTCCGCCCCGGTGAGTCGCTCGCCGTGCACATCTACAAGATTTACGGCGAGGGCAGCCCCGAGGCCCAGCAGATCGTTTGGGGCACCGCTGCACTGCTGATGATCTGCGTGCTGCTGTTTAACGTAGTCGCCCGTATCGTGGGCAAACAACTGGCAAGGAAGATGACGGCCGAATGAGCGAGATGAATGCAACGCCCGCAACCGAGGCGGCCACGTCCGAGACCCAGGACTTTCTGTCGAGTGTGGGGGAGAGCGAAAAACGCGTGCGCGTGAGCGGCAGGGCCGTGAGCGACGAGGTCGTGCTCTCCACCAAGGACGTCAACGTGTACTATGGCGACCACCATGCGCTGCACGATACGTCGCTCGACTTTCACAAGGGCGAGATCACGGCGCTCATCGGGCCTTCGGGCTGCGGCAAGTCGACCTTCTTGCGTAGCCTCAACCTGATGAATCGCGAGATTCGCGGCTGCCGCGTGGAGGGCGAGATCAATTACCGCGGGCGCAACGTGAATACCAAGACCGAGAACACCTACGAGCTGCGTCGCTCCATTGGCATGGTGTTCCAACAGCCCAACCCGTTCCGCAAGTCCATTCGCGACAACATCACGTTTGCGCCTAAGCGCCACGGCATCACCGACCGTGACGAGCTCGACCGCATGGTCGAGGAGAGTCTGCGCGGCGTGGCGCTGTGGGACGAGGTCAAGGACAAGCTCGACAAGAGTGCCTACGCGCTTTCGGGCGGCCAGCAGCAGCGTCTGTGCGTCGCGCGCACGCTGGCGCTCAACCCCGACGTGATCCTGTTTGACGAGCCCTGCTCGGCGCTCGACCCCATCTCGACGCTGGCGATCGAGGACCTTATGTCGTCAATCGTTGCCGACCGTGCCATCGTCATCGTGACGCACAACATGGAGCAGGCGTCGCGTGTGTCCAACCGCACGGCGTTCTTCTACATGGGCGATATGGTCGAGTACGACGAGACCGACGAGATTTTCCAACGGCCCAAGGATAAGCGGCTGAATGATTACCTCACCGGCATGTTCTCCTAGTCCGGGACATGCTTGAGGCCCGTGGCGGCCACGGTCGCCACGGGACTGATTGGAGGGGCGGGTCATCTCTTGCGGGAGATGGCCCGCCTTTTTGTGTCGTGTGCGCCCCGCCTTTTCGCTGCTATCATGGACAACGTTGAATTTCTACGAAGGAGCAGGGCATATGGCGATTCTTTTGGGATGCGATTCCGTCAGCCTAGAGTTTCCCACCAAACATATTTTCGATAACGTGACGCTCGGCGTGGGCGAGGGCGACCGCATTGGTATTGTCGGTAAAAACGGCGACGGCAAGTCGACGCTGCTAAGCGTGCTCGCCGGCACGCTGGAGCCCGACGACGGCCGCGTGACGCACCGCCGCGACACCACGATCGGATTGCTCGGCCAAAAGGACAACCTCGTTGATACCGACACCGTGCATCATGCCGTCGTCGGCGACACGCCCGAGTACGAGTGGGCGTCGAGCCCGCGTACGCGCCAGATCCTGGTTGGTCTTATTAGCGATGTGCCCTGGGAGGGCACGGTGGGCGAGCTCTCGGGCGGTCAGCGCCGTCGCGTGGACCTCGCGCGTCTGCTGATCGGCGACTACGACGTGCTCATGCTCGACGAGCCCACCAACCACCTGGACATGCGCACCATCAACTGGCTCGCGCGCCACTTAAAGGCCCGCTGGCAGCGCGGTCAGGGCGCCATGCTCGTGGTCACGCACGACCGCTGGTTCTTGGACGAGGTCTGCACCAGCATGTGGGAGGTCCACGACGGCCAGGTCGATCCATTTGAGGGCGGCTACTCGGCCTACATCCTGCAGCGCGTGGAGCGCGACCGCATGGCCGCCGTTACCGAGGAGCGCCGTCGCAACATGGCGCGCAAGGAGCTCGCGTGGCTGAGCCGCGGCGCCCAGGCGCGCTCAACCAAGCCCAAGTTTCGCGTGGATGCCGCTCGCGAGCTCATCGCCGACGTACCGCCCGTGCGCGACGAGCTGGAGCTCAAGCGCCTGGCCGTGAGCCGCCTAGGCAAGCAGGTTATCGACGTGGTCGACGTGGACGCCGGCTATGCGGATACCGATGGCGCGCCCAAGCAGGTGCTCTCCGACGTGACCTGGCTCATCGGTGCGGGCGACCGCTATGGTCTTTTGGGTGAGAACGGCGCCGGCAAGTCGACCTTGCTCGACGTGATCCAGGGCAAGATTGAACCCATGCGCGGCCGTGTGAAGATTGGCCAGACGGTGCGCTTTGGCGTGCTGTCGCAGCAGCTCGAGGAGCTCGAGCCCTACATGGGCGACACGATCCGCGAGGTTCTCGGCAACTATAAGAAGTACTACGTCATCGACGGCAAGGAGACTTCGCCCGAGAAGCTCTGCGAGCGCCTGGGCTTTACGACCCAGCAGCTCTGGAGCCGCATCGGCGATCTTTCGGGCGGCCAGCGCCGTCGCCTGTCGCTGTTGCTGACGATCCTGGACGAGCCCAACGTGCTTATCTTGGACGAGCCTGGTAACGACCTGGATACCGATATGCTCGCGATTGTCGAGGACCTGCTCGACGGCTGGCCCGGCACGCTGATCCTGGTGACACACGACCGCTTCTTGATGGAGCGCGTGACCGACCAACAGTGGGCGCTGCTCGACGGTCACCTGACGCATATGCCCGGCGGCGTCGACCAGTACCTGCGCCTGTGCAACGCCACCGCCGAGGGCGAGCCCGTGGGTGCGCCGAGCGCCAAGACCGGCACGTTTGACACCGGTGCCGCGGCAACTGCGGCCGAAAAGCCCAAGTCGAGCGGTCAGCCCAACGGCCTGTCCAACGCCGAGCGTCAGAAGCTCCGCCGCGAGGTGAGCTCGCTCGAGCGCAAGATGGAGACGCAGCGCGCCCGCGTTGAGGAGGCCGAGGCAGCAATGGCCCAGGTCGATCCCACCAACTACACGGCGCTCGGCGAGCAGCAGGCAAAGATCGACGAGGCTCACGCCGCCATGGACGAGCTGGAGATGGCGTGGCTCGAGGCGAGCGAAAAGCTCGAGGGCGAGGAGTAGGCGAGGATGATCAAAGCCGCGTTTTTCGATATCGACGGTACTCTGCTGAGCTTTAAGACCCACCGGATTCCGGCGTCGGCGCAGCAGGTGCTCGACAGCTTTCACGAGCAGGGGATTGCGTGCGTGATCGCCACGGGCCGTCCGACCTACCAGATGCCGGACTGGCTGTTCGACCTGGGCTGGGATGCGTACATTACGCTTTCGGGCCAGCACTGCTTTGATGCCGAGGGGGTTTACCGCAGCTGCCCGATCGATTCGGACGACGTCGCGGTGATTGTGGACCAGGTGGCGCAGGGGCGCTACGACTCGCTGTGCATGCAGGGCGAGAACTCGTTTGTGAACCGCCTGTCCGAGCGCGTGGTGACGGCTGGCAGCAACGCGGGAATCGTCTACCACGAGGAGCCGTTTGAGCACGCCTTTGACGCACCGGTCTACCAGTTTTGCGCCTTTGTGGACCCGGCCGACGAGCATATCGTGACCGACGCCGTGTCGCATTCGCTCACCACGCGCTGGTGCGACCTGTTCTGCGACATTATTCCCGCTAACGGCGGCAAGGACCTGGGCGTGGCGGCGACGCTCGAGCGGCTTGGTATCGACGCGAGCGAGGCGATTGCCTTTGGCGACGGCGAGAACGACCTGTCGATGTTTGCCGCCGTGGGCACGAGCGTGGCCATGGGCAACGCACAGGACACGGTGAAAGCTGCGGCGACCTATGTGACGACTGCCGTTGACGACGACGGCATCTACAACGCTGCGAAGCACTTTGGACTCGTGTAGCTGCGGGCCGGCACCTGGCACCTGGGGACACTCCTTGCGGGGCGTCCCCATTTTGTTTTCGTCCCGCACGTTTTGTGAAACACGGCTAACTTTTAGGCAAAGTAGTAAGACATGGGCAACTTTTGCGGTAAAGTTAGCCGTGGAAAGTATCCAAAGGCTAACTAGCAATCATCGCGAAAGGCGGCCCATGGCCCTACGTGAATCCGGAGAAGACTATCTCGAATCGATCTACGTTCTGTCGGAACGTCAGGGCATCGTGCGCTCGATCGACGTTGCGGAGTACCTCGGCGTAACCAAGGCGAGCGTTTCCAAGGCCATGGCGACGCTGGAAAGCAACGGCTATGTCGAAATGGGCAAACGAGATGTTCATCTGACAGAGCGCGGTCTGGAGGTCGCGCGCCAAATATGGGAGCGCCACTGCTTTTTCGTGGGGCTGCTGGAGGATGCGGGTGTTTCGGCTGAGGTCGCGTCGCAAGAGGGCTGCCACATGGAGCATTGCCTGAGTGAGGAGAGCTTTGAAAAGCTAAGATCGATGCTGGGACGGGAAGATGTAGCGGGTCCAACAACAGAAGCCTAACTGACCCACAGTAGCGCGGAGTTCACGCAAAGCGCGAACCAGCGACCGGGACCAGCGGCCCTTTCGGCCAAGTCCATTTCAGCAAAGGAACCCCGCCAGCAAGCGATGCCCAAGAACTGCCAGCTACGTCACCGCAGGCCGGGGCCGGGCTTGGTTTTGAAAACACTCCGCAGCGCGAGGCCCGTCTTTCCATTGCTCCGCAGGAGCAGGAAAGGCGGGCCTCATGCGCGAGGACGTTTTCAAAACCAAGCCCGGCCCCGGCCGGAGGGACCACGAGTGCTACAGGTTCT
>CATYIV010000011.1 GCA_958407465.1 uncultured Collinsella sp.
GGGTAGCTAAAATAGCCCCGTCCCAAATTGACTACCAATGCCGTGTCGGACGGAAGGCAGCAACCCCCCCCGTCCAAAAAAGACTAGTTATTGAAGCGGGATTGGCGGCCGAAGGAAAGGGCGGTGTCGCCGAATTTGTCTCGGACGGCGTCGATGGCGACGGAGAGGTCGCGGCGGTCGCTGGATTGGGCTCCGCGGTCATCGATCTCGCAGAACAGGTCAGTCTGGATGCCGCCTTGGTGGTCGAAGTCGCTCATGCCGATGCCCGCTAAGCGAACATGCATGCCATCCTGCCAGATGTTGTCGAGCAGTTCGAGTGCAACCGCCACGAAGATGTTCTCATCGTCGGTCGGATGAGGCAGCCGGCGCTGTGCCGTACGCCCGCTGCCATACGAATACTTAAGCTTGAGCGTTACCGTGGCACCCGTCAGCCCCTGACGGCGCAGGCGGCGTCCCACTGACTCTCCCAACAGCGCAATCGCCGCCTCAATATCCCCACGCTCAGTCAAATCTTTCGCAAAGGTGCGTTCATTGCTGACCGATTTGACCTCGCGCTCTTCATCGAGACTCGTGACTTCGGAGATTTCGAGTCCTTGCGCACGCTGGCGCATGCGTTCGCCGTTGACGCCAAAAATAGAGGCCAAGGTGGATTCCGGTGCACGTGATAGCTCGCCGAGGGTGTAGATGCGCATGCGGCGCAGTCGCTCCTCGGCCGAGCGCCCGATGCCACTCATGGCAGATACCGGCAGCGCGGCCAAAAAGCGCTGCTCGGTTCCGGGGCGCACGATGGTCAGCCCAAACGGCTTATCCCGCTCGCTTGCGATTTTTGCGACCGTCTTGTTGCAGCCCACGCCAATGGAGCAGGTCACTCCCAGCCCTGCCACGCGGTCGCTTATACGCCGCGCAACCAGCAGCGGGTCTTCGGGCGCAAAGCGACCCGGTGTGATATCGATAAAGGCTTCGTCGATGGATACGCGCTCGACGCGCGGGGTCTCGTCGGCGAGAATCGCCATGACCTGCGCGCTCACCTCGCGGTAGCGATCAAAGTGCCCGTGCGTCCAAATGGCTTTCGGGCACAAGCGCCGCGCTTCGGCCGAGGCCATGGCAGAGTGCACGCCAAAGCGACGTGCCTCATACGAACACGTGGACACGACGCCACGCGAATCGGCGTCTCCACCCACGATGAGCGGCTTTCCGCGCCATTCGGGATGATCGAGCATCTCCACGCTCGCAAAAAATGCATCAAGGTCCATCAGACCCACCGCCGGACCCGTCCAGGGCGGCGGCGTGACGCCCGCAGCATCCTCGTAACCGTATGTATGTTCGCGTCTTTCCATGTCATGAGTATACCGCGCAGCTCATGTGGGGTGCGTGGATGTGCTTGCAAATCCCGAATTCTTGTCTAAGATATGGATTTGCCCTCGACTACACCGAAGAAGTTGGTCTCACGGACTTCACCTGCCCGCGTCGATGGCGTATTATGTTCAACTGTTTGTTTGTAGTTGCAGCCTAAAGCTGCTTGGTTGGAGGAGTTTCCTTTGGCAGTCAAGATTCGCCTTGCTCGTCACGGCGCTAAGAAGCGTCCGTACTACCGTGTCGTCGTCGCCGATTCCCGCGCCCCGCGTGACGGTCGTATCATCGAGGAGGTTGGCCGCTACAACCCGATGACCGCCCCCAAGACCATCAACCTCGACCTCGAGAAGATCGCCGACTGGCAGTCCAAGGGCGCTCAGCTTACCGACGCCGTCGCCGCTCTGGTCAAGGCCGCCAACGAGGGCGAGAAGACCGAGACCGTCGTCAAGAAGTCCAAGAAGCAGCTCGCCAAAGAGGCCGAGGCCGCTAAGGCTGCCGCTGAGGCCGCTGAGGGCGCCGAGGAGTAAATCGTGCCTGAGGTTGACGCTGCACAGCTCGAGGGTGAGGCAATGCTCTCAGATCGCATCGCCGATCTCGTCGAATATCTCGTTGTTCAGATCGTCGACGACCCGGATTCCGTGAGCCTTGAGGTCATCGATGGTGACGACGCCTCTACAATTGAGGTTTCGGTCGCCGAGGATGACGTCGCTAAGGTCATCGGCCGTCGTGGCCGTACCATCAAGGCCATTCGCACGCTCGCCCGTGCACTGGCCGCTCGCCTCGACACTGCTGTCGAGGTAGAGGTTCTGGGCTAGGACCTTGAGGTCCCAGTACAAAAACATCGCCCGTGTGGTCAAGCCGCACGGAAGGAAGGGGGAGGTCCTCGCGCAGCCGCTGCGGGGGCTTCCTTCTGTATTAGAGCCGGGTATGCGCGTCGCCCTGACGCCGCCGGCGCTCAAGCGCGACCGCTTTTGCACGGTCGTGTCCGTCACCGATACGGGCGATGGCGATCTGGTCTCGTTTGAGGGCATAGACGACTTGACGGCCGCCGAGGGTATCACGGGATGCTACGTGCTGGCAAATCGTGACGATTTTGAGCTTGATTCGCTCGACGCTGCCTATACCGACCTGATGGGTCGCGAGGTGGTCGACGAGCGCTTCGGTTCGCTCGGCACGATTGTCGAGATCATGTCGACGCCCGCTAACGATGTTTGGGTTGTCGAGGGTGATCGGTACGGCGAGGTACTGATTCCCGTGATCGAGCAGGTCGTGCTCGATCTTCCCGACACAGGAACAATTTCCGTCCACGCTATGGACGGCCTGATCGATATGGACAATTAGGGAGGACAACATGCTGATCGAGACCCTTTCGGTCTTTCCCGAGATGTTTGAGCCCGTCATGTCCACGTCGATTTTGGGCCGCGCCCGCAAGGCCGGCCTTTTTGATTTTAAGGCGTATAACCTGCGCGACTGGACGCACGACCGCCATCGTACCGTCGATGACGAGCCGTACGGCGGCGGGCAGGGCATGCTCATGAAGGTCGAGCCTATCGCAGAGGCCATCGAGGCCATTAGCGCAGAGGGTCCCAAGCCCACTGTGGTGTTCTTTACCCCCTGTGGCGAGCCTTTTACGCAGCATGTGGCCGAGCGCCTGCTCAAAAGTGAGCGCCTGCTGTTTGTGTGCAGTCGCTACGAGGGCGTCGACGAGCGCGCGTATGCGTATGCCGATGAGCGTCTGTCGATCGGCGACTACGTGCTCACGGGCGGCGAGCTTCCCGCTATGGTCGTTGCCGATGCCGTCGTACGCCTGATTCCCGGCGCCCTTGGTGACGAAATGAGCAACGTCGACGAGTCATTCTCGACCGCCGAGGACGGAGGACTGCTCGAGTACGCGCAGTACACCCGCCCCGCCGAGTTCAACGGCGAGGGCGTGCCGCCGGTGCTTGTGAGCGGCGATCACGCCAAGGTCGATGCCTGGCGTCGCAAGAACGCCATCGAGCGCACCTGCTGCTGGCGTCCCGATCTGATCGAGACAGCGCGGCTCACGCCCGAGGAGCGCGCTTACGCGCAGGAGATTCTTGACGCTTCGTATTCGCAGAGCGAGGAGTGAGTATGGTTCCTACGCAACATTCCGCGTTGAGGGGCGCTTTTGAGTGGATCGCGGTCATCGCGATTGCGCTCGTGGCCACGTTCCTGATCCGTACCTTTGTGGTCGAGCCCTTTGTGGTGCCCACCGGTTCTATGGAGGACACGATCGAGATTGGCGACCAGATCCTGGCGCAAAAGGTGAGCCTCGAGCTCGGTCAGCCTGTCAGCCAAGGCGATATCGTGGTGTTTCACAACCCCGATGGCACCTCCGAGCATGATGTTCTCGTCAAGCGTGTTATTGCCACGGCCGGCCAGACGGTCGACCTGCAGGATGGCAAGGTGGTCGTTGACGGCCAAGCGCTCGACGAGGACTATACGACGGGCATGAGCTGGCCACTTTCGGTCCAAGCGCCCGGTGCTCAGGTAAGCTATCCCTACACCGTTCCCGACGGGTGCGTGTGGGTGATGGGCGACAACCGCGAAAACTCTGCCGACTCACGCTACTTTGGTCCCGTCGATCGCTCTGATTTGATCGCCGTGGCACTCGTGCGCTACTGGCCGCTCAACCGCATCGGCGCTATCGACTAAAAACCGCTATAGTACAGTACCTAACCGTGTAATCGTTTCGACGAGGGGATATTAGAGGCATGAACGCTTCATCGCTTTCCTTCCAAGACATCATCCTGCGCCTCCAGCAGTACTGGGGCGAGCAGGGCTGCGTCATTATGCAGCCCTATGACTCCGAGGTCGGTGCCGGTACCTTCCATACCGCGACCACGCTGCGCTCGCTCGGTCCCGCCGAGTGGCGCACCTGCTATGCGCAGCCTTGCCGCCGTCCCGCCGACGGCCGCTACGGCGAGAACCCCAACCGCATGCAGCACTACTATCAGTTCCAGGTGCTCATCAAGCCCTCTCCGGTCAACGCCCAGGAGCTTTACCTGGGGTCTCTTGCCGCTATCGGTCTGGACCCCAACGACCATGACGTCCGCTTTGTCGAGGACGACTGGGAGAGCCCGACGCTCGGCGCCTGGGGCCTTGGCTGGGAGGTCTGGCTCAACGGCATGGAAGTCACGCAGTTTACGTACTTCCAGCAGGTGGGCGGTATCGAGGTCGACCCCGTTCCTGTCGAGATCACCTATGGCCTGGAACGCATCGCCATGTACGCCCAGGGCGTCAACTCGGTCTACGACCTGGTGTGGAGCTACCTGCCCGACGGCACGCCCATGACCTATGGCGACGTGTTCCTCGAGAACGAGCGCGAGTTCAGTGCCTACAACTTTGAGGTCGCCAACGTCGAGATGATGCGTCAGAAGTTTGACGACTACGAGGCCGAGTGCCATTCCTGTCTAGAGCGCAAGCTGCCGCTGCCGGCATATGACTGCGTCATGAAGTGCAGCCACGCTTTCAACCTGCTCGATGCCCGCGGCGCTCTGTCCGCAGTCGAGCGTGCCAACTACATCCTGCGCGTCCGCGCCGTCGCCAAGGCGTGCTGCGAGGCCTACATGGCCGAGGTCGCCGGAGTCAACGAGAATGCCGACCAGGAAGGCGAGGTGGCGTAAGCCATGGCAGACGCTAAGGATTTCCTGTTTGAGATCGGTACGGAGGAAATGCCCTCTGCACCGCTGAACAATGCCGTCAAGCAGCTTGGCACCATGATCGCCAAGGGTCTCGACGAGGCCGGTCTGGCCCACGGCGAGGTCCGCGTGATCTCGAGCCCGCGCCGCCTGGCTGCACTCGTTGCCGATGTCGCCACCGCGACCGACGAGGTTCACGAGGTCAAGCGTGGCCCCGCGGCCAACATTGCCTTCGACGCTGACGGTAACGCCACCAAGGCCGCCCAGGGCTTCGCCCGCAAGTGCGGTGTGGCTGCCGAGGACCTGGTCCGTCGCGAGGACACTGACGGTCGTGAGTATGTGTTCGCCGAGAAGAATATTCCCTCCGCACCGGCTACGCCGATTCTGACCGCTCTGTGCGAGAAGACCATCGCCGGCCTGCAGTGGCCCAACTACCGCTCCCAGCGCTGGGGTCACGAGCATGCTACCTTTGTTCGTCCGGTCCGTTGGATTTGCTGCCTTCTGGGCGAGGATGTTGTGCCCGTGTCGTTTGCCGACGTGACGAGTGGCAACACCACGCGTGGTCATCGCGTACTTGGCCCCGGTGACCATGTGGTCGCCAGCCCCGCCGTCTACGAGCAAGTGCTCGAGGACGCCGGCGTGCTTTCTGCCGAGCGTCGTCGTGAGGCCATCCTCGCCGGTATCGCCGAGGTCGAGGCTGCCCGTCCCGGCTGCCATGTCGATACGCCCAAGAAGGTCTTCGAGGAGGTCATTAACCTCTGCGAGTGGCCGACGGTGCTCGTCGGTACCTTCGATGAGGAGTTCCTCAAGGTCCCGCACGAGATTATCTGCGAGTCCATGCTCACCAACCAGCGCTACTTCCCGATCTATGACGGCGAGGGCAAGCTCACGCGTGAGTTCGTGGTCGTCTCCAACAGCAAGCCCGAGAACGCCGAGCGCGTGATCGACGGCAACGAGCGCGTTGTGCGTGCCCGTCTGGACGATGCCAAGTTCTTCTACGAGGAGGACCTGAAGATCTCCCTCGACGAGTTCCGCGAGCGTCTGGCCAAGGTTGCCTTCCAGGAGAAGCTCGGTAGCGTGCTCGCCAAGTCCGAGCGCATTGAGCAACTCGCGCTTGCCATCGCTCGCGAGGCTCATCTGGGCGCCCACCTTGCCGCCGATGCCGCTCGCGCCGCGCACCTGTGCAAGGCCGACCTGGTGTCTAACGCCGTTGTCGAGTTCACGAGCCAGCAGGGCGTGATGGGCGGTTATTACGCGACCGCGATGGGGGAGAACGACGAGGTCGCTCATGCTATCCGCGATCACTATCGTCCCCGCTTTGCCGGTGACGAGCTGCCTGAGGGCACCGCTGGCTGCATCGTGGCTTGCGCCGACAAGCTCGATACCATCGCCGGTATCTTTGCCATCGGCGAGCCCCCGACCGGCTCTTCGGACCCCTACGCGCTGCGTCGTGCCGCTATCGGCATCATCAACATCCTGCGCGACCGCCTGCCGATCGACCCCACGTCGCTCATCGACTTCGCCCTCGAGCTCTACAGTGAGCAGGGCATTGAGTTCGACGCCGCCGAGGTCGCCCAGCAGGTTCGTGACTTCTTCCATGGCCGCCTGGTGAGCATGGCCCGCGACGAAAAGATCCCGGCTGATACCGTTGCCGCCGTCTCCGCGGTGCACATCATCGCCCCGTCCGTCTTCTTCGCCCGCTGCGCCGCCCTCGACGAGGCCCGCAAGAACGATGCCGAGACCTTTGACAACCTGGCTACGGCCTATGCCCGTGCCGCGCACATCTCCAAGCCCGAGCTGGGCGCGGAGTACGACCGCAGCCTGATGGGCGAGGCCGAGCTCGCGCTTGCCGATGCTTCCGAGGCTGCTCAGACTGCTGTCGATGCTGCCCTTGCTGCCGAGGACTACCCGGCCGCATTTGCCGCCCTCGCCGCCCTGCGCGCGCCCATCGACCGTTTCTTCGATGAGGTTATGGTCATGGACAAGGACGAGCAGCTCCGCGATAATCGCCTTAAGCTGCTCAACCGCTTCGAGGCCGTTTTCTCCGGCATCGCCAACATCGGTGAGCTTGCCCGCAAAAAGTAAGCCAGCCTGCGCATAAGCGCAAAAGGAGCTCCGCATGGATTGCCCGGTCACCGCTCGTCCCACCGTTATCGTTATCTCCGACTCGCTCGGTGATACCGCTTGTGAGGTGGTGCTTGCGGCGTCCGGGCAATTTGATGAAGGGGTTTTTCGCGTTTTGCGCCTGCCTAAGGTGACCTCCGTGGAGCAGGTCAAGTCATTTGTGGGGCCGCGCGTCGATGCCGACCATCGCGATATCGCCGTGTTCCACACCATTGTCGACCCGGCCCTTCGTGCTCGTGTGCTCGACTACTTGGGTATGTTGCATATTCGCTCGGTCGACCTGATCGGCCCGACGCTTGCCGTGCTGTCGTCGCTCATCGGTGTGCCGCCCAAGGGCGTTGCGGGCGTGATTCACGGGACCGATGACCGCTATTTCCATCGTATCGAGGCCATGGAGTATTTCGTTGAGCACGATGATGGACGCGGCTGCGACGATCTGTCGGGTGCCGATATCGTGCTGTTGGGCGTATCGCGCACGTCCAAGACGCCGCTGTCGATGTATTTGGCCTATCAAGGTTACAAGGTTGCTAATGTCCCTCTGGCGCACGGCATGGAGCCGCCCAAGTCGATTTACGAGGTTGACCCGATGCGCCTGTTCGGCCTAATTTCGACCGTCGATGTGATTTCCGAAATTCGCGATAGCCGCTTGGGCGATGACTACGCTCGTGCCGTTGCCGGCTCCTATGCCGAGCCTGAGAGCGTGCACAGCGAGCTCGAGGAAGCCCGTGCGCTCATGAAGCGCCTAGGCTGCTTTGTGGTGCGTACCGACGGCAAGGCCATCGAGGAAAGCGCAGCCGAGATCATTAGCCACTTGGAGGAAATCCAAGAAGCCCGTGCCCGCCGCGCCGCCCGTCGAGCCTAATAGTAGCAGCATTTTGATAAAGCGATTTAGCAAAAATATCGCATCTGACCTGCACTTTCTTACAGTGGTATATTCATAAGGTAACCACCTTTACCTACCGTTTACCGCCAGTTTTAGCACGTTTACCAAACCGCGCATCCTCTGCTTAAGCCCGCTCAAAACCCGCCGTATAGTTCCCTCACGGCCCGCATTTGGCGGGTCGATTCGTTACCACGGTCGTGCGCGTAAGTGCATGAAAGGGGAAGTATCGTGAGCGATTGCAAGAGGGTTTACCGTTTTGGAACCGACGCCCAGGGCACCTGTGTCACTGAGGGCGACAAGTCCATGAACTTCGTGCTTGGCGGCAAGGGCGCAAACCTTGCCGAGATGAGCCGCATCGGCCTGCCGGTTCCCGGTGGCTTTACCATTACCTGCCAGACTTGCGTCGAGTACTCCGGTGCCGGCAACGTGTGGCCCGAGGGCGCACTCGATGAGATCGTTGCTGCCGAGGCAGACCTCGAGGCCCGCTGCGGCAAGAAGCTCGGCGACGCCTCCGATCCGCTGCTCGTGTCGGTTCGTTCGGGCGCTCCGTTCTCCATGCCCGGCATGATGGACACGGTCCTCAACTTAGGCCTCAACGACGACTCCGTTCAGGGGCTCATCGCCCAGACGCAAAATCCGCGTTTTGCTTGGGATAGCTACCGCCGCTTTATTCAGATGTTCTCCAACGTCGTTATGGGCGTTGACGCCGACCTGTTCGAGAACGCCCTGACCCAGGCCCGTCTGGTCGCCGGCGTTCGCGTCGATTCCGAGCTTTCGGCTGAGGACCTGCATGAACTCGTCGAGACCTTTAAGGGCATCTTCTCCGAGAACGTCGATGCCTCCCTGTATCCCGAGCTCGAGGTCGCTGACGGCAAGCCCGTCTTCCCGCACGACCCGGAGCTTCAGCTACGCCTTGCCATCCAGGCCGTCTTTGGCAGCTGGATGAACGAGCGTGCCTGCATCTACCGCAAGCAGCATGGCATTTCCGACGACCTCGGCACCGCCGTCAACGTGCAGGCCATGGCCTTTGGCAACAAGGGCGAGACCTCTGCGACGGGTGTCGCCTTTACGCGTAATCCGGCCGACGGCACCAAGGAGTTCTACGGCGATTTTCTGGTTAACGCCCAGGGCGAGGACGTCGTCGCCGGCATCCGCAACACCGAGCCCATTGCCGACCTCAAGACCACCCCGGGCCTCGAGTCCGCAGGTGAGGAGCTCGAGCGCGTGTTCCTGACGCTCGAGGATCATTATCGCGATATGTGCGATATCGAGTTCACCATCGAGCAGGGCAAGCTCTGGATGCTCCAGACCCGCGTGGGCAAGCGCACCGCCACCGCCGCCCTGCGCATCGCTATCGAAATGGTCGAGGAGGGCCTGATCACCCGCGAGGAGGCCGTGAGCCGCATCGATCCCGCGCAGCTCGACCAACTCCTGCACCCGCAGTTTGACGCCTCCAAGAAGTACGAGGCGCTGGCCAGCGGTCTGAACGCCAGCCCCGGTGCCGCCGTGGGCGAGATCGTGTTCTCGAGCGACGACGCCGGCACGCGTTCCGCCGAGGGCCACAAGGTCATTCTGGTTCGTTGGGAGACCAACCCCGACGACCTGAAGGGCATGGTCGCCGCCGAGGGCATCCTGACCAGCCACGGTGGCAAGACGAGTCATGCCGCCGTTATCGCCCGCGGCATGGGTACGCCCTGCGTCTGTGGCGTTGAGCGCTTCCATATCGACGCCGCCGAGAAGGTCGTGCGCATCGAGGGCAGCGACCGCGTGCTGCGCGAGGGCGATGTCATCTCCATCGACGGCACCCAGGGCATCGTCGTCGACGGCGCCGTCGACCTGGTCTCCGCCGAGCTTACCGGCGATCTGGACACCATCCTGTCCTGGGCCGACGAGATTCGCCTGGACGAGACCTGTGGCCATGCCAACCATGTGCGCGTCAACGCCGACAATCCCGAGGATGCCGAGCTTGCGCTCGAGTTTGGCGCCGAGGCCATCGGCCTGTGCCGCACCGAGCACATGTTCCTGGGCGACCGCAAGAACATCATCCAGAGCTTTATCCTGTCTGACGATGAGGCCGTGAAGCAGCAGGCCCTGGCCGACCTGCTCAAGGTTCAGACCGAGGACTTCCTGGCGATGTTCAAGACCATGTCCGGTCGCGATGTGGTCGTCCGCCTGCTCGATCCGCCGCTTCATGAGTTCCTGGATAATCCTCGCGAGCTCGAGGTCGCCATCACCAAGAAGGAAGCCGCCGGCGCCAGCGAGGAAGAGCTTGCAGCCCTGCGCGCCCGCCTGCGTCGTATCGACGGCATGGTCGAGTCGAACCCCATGCTCGGCCTGCGCGGCGTTCGCCTGTCCGTCGTCTTTAGCGATCTGCCACTCATGCAGGTTCGCGCCGTCGCCACGGCTGCTGCCCGCCTTATCAAGGAGGGCGTCGACCCGCGACCCGAGATCATGGTTCCGCTCGTCTCCATCACGGCGGAGCATGTCCAGACCCGCGAGGTCATCGAGCGGGTAATCGCCGAGGTTTCTGCCGAGGAGGGCGTCGAGCTCAATATTCCCGTGGGCACGATGCTCGAGCTGCCACGCGCCTGCATGGTCGCTGACGAGATCGCGCATCATGCCGACTTCTTCTGCTTTGGCACCAACGACCTCACCCAGACCACCTTCGGCTTCTCTCGTGACGATGCCGAGGCTAAGTTCATCCCGCTGTACATGCACAAGAAGATCTTGAAGGACAACCCCTTCGAGACCATTGACACGGCGGTGCTCGAGCTGGTGCGCATGGCCGTCGAGAAGGGCCGCGCCACCAACCCCGACATGCACTTTGGCGTGTGCGGCGAGCACGGCGGCGACCCCAAGTCCATCAAGGGTCTGTTTAATGTGGCCGACGTGGACTACGTGTCCTGCTCGCCCTACCGCGTGCCCCTCGCACGCCTGGCTGCCGCCCAGGCCAAGCTCGAGGCGAAGCGCT
Source organism: uncultured Collinsella sp. (assembly GCA_958407465.1). Lineage (GTDB taxonomy): Bacteria > Actinomycetota > Coriobacteriia > Coriobacteriales > Coriobacteriaceae > Collinsella. Next base: position 10,994 of record CATYIV010000011.1, read on the forward strand.
CCGCCTAACGTTTTGGGTTCAGACGCCTAACGTAGCCCCCCCTTCATGCCGTCCGTCTCATTCGTGAGGCGGACGGTTATCATGTGCGGGTTTTGTCTTTTTGTCTGCGTAAAAAATTGTTCTTGCAGCAGAAACCCGCGCGTGTATACTTGAATACGTTTGTTCAACTACGTGCCGGCCAGAGTGGTACGGCACCTCTAGAAGAGTAAGGAATTGCACATGGATTACATCCGCGCAATCGAGCGTCAGCAGATCCGCGAGGACATTCCTCAGGTTCGCGTCGCCGACAACGTCAAGGTTCACTACCGCATTAAGGAAGGCGACCGCGAGCGCATCCAGGTCTTCCAGGGCGACGTCATCCGCATGGCCGGCGCCGGTGCCCGCGAGACCTTCACCGTCCGCAAGATGTCCTTCGGTGTCGGTGTTGAGCGTACCTTCCCGCTTCACAGCCCCAAGATCGCCAAGCTCGAGGTCGTTCGTCATGGTCGCGTCCGTCGCGCCAAGCTGTACTACCTCCGCGACAAGGTGGGCAAGGCTGCTCGCATCCCCGAGAAGCGCTAAGAAGATCGCAGCGTCTGTCCACTCGTTTGGACGTAAGGGTCGCCTTCGGGTGGCCCTTCTTTTTATCTGACTTGCATGCAAGGAGGGCCTGGTATGGCCAATATGACGAGCTCGGTTTCGGCATCGCAGGTTGCCGGAGAGCTGGCGAGCGCAACGTTTGAGGAGATCCCCGCCCTCGTGGAGCATTATCGCGAGGACCCGCGCCAGCAGGTGATCAAGGCTTGTGAACGCGCCCTCAAACGCCATTCCAAAGAGGTTGCCGAGCGCGAGCGCGTCAATGGCATGTACGAGCTTATGCATGAGCTTGGCGGCGATGGGGTGGTCGTTGGTGTCGACGAGGTGGGCCGTGGCTCGGTAGCGGGTCCCTTAACCGTGTGTGCCGTGTGCCTTCCCATGGAGCCGCGCGTCTGGGGCATCAACGATTCCAAAAAGCTCACGCCGGCGCGCCGCGAGCTGCTCTCTGTGAAGATTGCCGAGGTGGCGACGGCGATTGGTTTTTGCCATATCGCGCCTAAGGATATCGATGAGATGGGTATGGCCCGCGCCATCCGCGTTGCCGTCGCGGGTGCGGTGGCCGATACGGGACTTGAACCCGACTGCGTCCTCATGGATGGCAACCCCTTGGGCGCCGTTCCCAATGAGCGCGACGTGGTGAAGGGCGATGCCAAGATCGCCTGTATCGCCGCGGCGTCCATCATGGCCAAGGTCACGCGTGACGAGATGATGGTCGAGTACGACGCCGAGTACCCCGAGTACCATCTGGCCGAGTCGAAGGGCTATGCGAGCCCCGAGCACATCGAGGCCATTCGCAAACATGGACTTTGTCCGCTGCACCGCGTGAGCTTTTGCGGAAACTTTCTGCAGACTGAGCGCCTTTTCTAGGTCAATTGTGGAGACAGGGACCTCTGGGGTTTTATAAACCTGCTGGTAGCGGGCCGTATGCAACACCATTGCTGCGTACGGCCCGTTTTTTGTCGGCATTTGGTCAGCTTTTGGTTTGCTTCCGGTACTTACCCGCATGAAAGGTGCTCTCATCATCGGGGCAATGCAGTGTGCGGGAAAGGAGACCCCATGAGTGCCGCAAGCAAAAAGAGTAAGACGCAGCAGCTCAAGGAGTGTTGGGAAAACGGCAAGCTCGACTGCGGGGCGATGACGCCCGAGTTTATCAAGGGACTCAGTCCTCGCGAGCTGGGCATGCTGGGCGAGCTGATCACCATCGACTACTTTAACGAGCGCGGCTACACCTTGCTGGAGCAGGGTTATCGTTGCACCGAGGGCGAGGCCGACCTGGTGCTGCTCGATGAGCTCGACGATGTCGTGGTGATGGCCGAGGTCAAGACCAGACGCGTTGCGCTGGATTGCAGCACGCGGGTCTTTCCCGAGGAGGCCGTGGACGCCCAAAAGCAACGTCGCTACCGCCGCATCGCAAGTTGCTATCTAATGGAGCATTATCCGCTCAAGGCGATTCGCTTCGATGCCGTGGGCGTTACCATTCGCGGCGGGCATATCGCCGAGATCGAGCACCAGTACAACGCGTTCGATTGGCAGGTGTCGTGATGGCGTTCGAGACGTTTGCCGTTCACGCGGCCTGCATCCGCGGCGTCGAGGCGATTCCCGTCACGGTCGAGGTCTCGCTTGCCGGCGGCGTTCCGGGCATCCAGATGCTCGGCATACCGAGTATGGAGGTGATGGAGTCGCGCGGTCGTATTCGCTGCGCGATGCGCTCCGCCGGGTTCGAGATCCCGCGCTCGGGCATTACGGTCAATCTGGCGCCCGGCGATATCCGCAAGACCGGTAGCGGCTTTGATCTGCCCATCGCCATCGCGGTATTGGCGGCCGATGGGCAGATTCCCCGCGACAACCTCGATCGCTGCCTTATCGCAGGTGAGCTTGGTCTGGACGGTACGGTGCTTCCCGTCAAGGGCGAGGTGGCGTTTCAGCTATTGGCTCGCGACATGGGGCTGTCTTTTATCGCCGGCAGGTCCGACCAGCATGTGCCACTCGCGGGCGTAGATTGCGGCTTTATCGACCATCTGTCTCAGCTTGCTCACGGCATGGGCGATGCCGCACGGCACTACTTGGATTCCGAGGGTGTCGAGGCGACCTTTGAGCCCGAGCTCGACTATGCAGACGTGCTGGGGCAGGAAGTCGCTAAACGCGGCATGGCGCTTGCGGCGGCAGGAGAACTCGGCTTGCTCATGATCGGGTCTCCGGGATCGGGCAAGACGATGCTCGCACGCCGTATGACCGGCATCCTGCCCGAGCTTTCCGTTGAGGATCAGCAGGAGGCACTGTGCATCCATTCGGTTTTGGGTGAGAACATTGATGGCTTGTTGGCGGGGCACCGCCCCTTCCGCAGTCCCCACCACAGTATTTCGACCGCAGGCCTTATCGGCGGCGGGCGCCCGGTGCACCCGGGTGAGATCAGCCTTGCTCATGGCGGCGTGCTCTTTTTGGACGAGCTTGCCGAGTTTCCCACTGGCGTGCTGCAGACGCTGCGTCAGCCCATCGAGCGCGGCTACGTGAGGATCGTACGCGTCGACGGGGCTTTTACCTTCCCGTCGCGCTTTCAGCTGCTGGCTGCGAGCAATCCCTGCCCCTGCGGCTTTTTGGGCGATCGCGAGGTACCGTGTCGCTGCTCGGCGGCGATGGTCGAGCGCTATCGGTCTAAACTGCGCGGTCCCTTGGCCGACCGTATCGACATGATGATCGATGTGACCCGTCCCGACCCTCAAGTGATTATCGAGGGTGCGGAGGGTATGTCGTCGGCCGAGTTACGTGACTACGTTGTGCGCGGTCGTGCCTTTCGCGCCTGGCGCGAGTTCCGTATGGACGATGCGGATGCCGAGGCCGGGGATGACGAGACGCGGTCTATTGACGGCGTCGTTTCGACCTTCGAGCTCGATGATGCTGCCGAGAAATGCGTACTTGGCCTATCCAAACGCACGCATCTCACGGGCCGCGGCATCGTACGCCTGGTGCGTATCGCGCGTACAATCGCTGACGTCGCCGAGAGCGAGCAAGTGACGCAGGACCACGTGCTCGAGGCGGCGATGTACCAGGGAAGGAGGGACCAATGATAGCTGAGGGGACCTTCGAGCTGCATCCAGGTGATGCGTTGTATCCCGAGAGCGTTTTGGAGCTATCTGATGTACCCCAGACGCTCTATGTGCGCGGCAACCCCGAGGTGCTTTCGACGCCCGCGCTCTCCATCATCGGTGCGCGAAAGGCCTCGCCGTATGGTCTTGCCGTGGCAGAGCTTGCGGCGAAGGTGGCGGTTGAGGCGGGAGTGACGGTAGTTTCGGGCGGTGCGGTCGGTTGTGACCAGGCCTCGGGTTGGGCTGCGGTCAACGCCGGCGGCAAACACGTCGTGGTGCTGGGGACGGGCGCCGACGTGGTCTACCCGCGTTCGAGCGCGGGGCTTATTACGCGCACGCTCGATACGGGCGGCGCGGTCGTGTCGATCTCTCCGTGGGGCATGGGTCCGCGCAAGTTTGCCTTTCCGCGTCGCAATCGCGTGATCGCGGCCCTGTCGCAAGCCCTCTTTGTATCCGAGGCGGGTATGCCTTCCGGGACGTTTTCTACAGCCGAGGCTACTATGGATTTGGGGCGCGAACTTCTTGCCGTGCCGGGGTCGATCCTATCGCCCGAGTCGCGTGGCACGAATTACCTCATTGCGAACGGTGCCTGCTGCATTGTCGACGAGGAGTCCATCGAGATGGCTATCTCTCGCATATACGGCACCCTGCGCTACTCGCGCCCCGATGCTCCCGGCATTGCCGACCTGAATCCAACACAGCAGACCGTGATGCATGCGCTCATCGCCTCTCCGCTCAAGGTCGACGACATCGCGGCGCTCGTCTCACTCGATGCTGTCGGCGTACTCAAACTCTTGGGTTCGCTTGAACTCGAGGGCCTTATCGAGCGCATGATGGATGGAAGGTATGCGCCCTCCAAGTTTGCCCTTCACGCCCAGACGCCCTTCGGTCACAATGGAAAACGTGTCAATTAGAAAGGTGTTTGCAGATGCAGTTCGATCAGGTGACGGTTATCGGTGGCGGTCTGGCGGGTTCGGAATGCGCGATCCAGCTGGCAGACCGCGGGTTTGCCGTAAAGCTGTGCGAGATGCGCCCCCAGGTGAGCTCCCCGGCTCACCATACCGATCACCTGGCAGAGCTCGTCTGCTCCAATTCGTTTAAGTCGACCCGTCCGGATTCCGCGGCTGGTTTGCTGAAGGCCGAGCTTGAGCGCATGGGTTCAGTCCTGCTCGACTGCGCCCATCGCGCTGCTGTTCCCGCTGGTGGCGCCCTGGCGGTCGACCGTGTTACATTCTCCGAGCTCGTCGAGGCTGAGGTTGCCGCCCGCCCCAATATCGAGGTCGTTCACGGCGAGGTCACCCAGATCCCCGAGGGCCACGTGGTCATTGCCGCGGGCCCGCTGTGTTCACCGGCGCTGAGCGAAGAGGTCATGAAGCTCGTCGGTGGCGACGCCCTTGCGTTCTTCGATGCCGCGGCGCCGATCGTCGATGCCTCCACGCTCGATATGGACGTGCTGTTTTCGCAGTCGCGCTACGAGGAGCAGGGGAGCGGCGACTATCTCAACGCTCCGCTCAACAAGGAGGAGTACGAGGCCTTTATCGAGGCGCTCACCACGGCCGACCGCGTGGTGCTCAAGGACTTTGAGGGCGGCGATCTGTTCCAGGCCTGCCAGCCTGCCGAGGAGGTTGCGCGCACCGGCAAGGACGCCATTCGCTTTGGCGCCATGAAGCCCGTCGGCCTCACCGACCCGCGTACCGGACGTCGCCCTTGGGCGGCGATTCAGCTGCGTGCCGAGAACAAGGAGAAGACCGCCTATAACCTGGTGGGCTTCCAGACCAACCTGACCTTTGGCGAGCAGAAGCGCGTCTTCCATATGGTGCCGGGCCTGGAGAACGCTGAGTTCTTCCGCTACGGTGTCATGCACCGCAATACCTTTGTCGACGCCCCGCACGTGCTCGATGGCACCTTTGCCGTGCCCGGTACCGGCGTGCGCCTGGCCGGTCAGATCACCGGCACCGAGGGGTACATGGAAGCCGTGGCGACCGGTCTGCTCGCGGCGCTCAACACCTATGCAGAGGCTATCGGCGCCGATTCCGTCGAGTTGCCCCGCGTGGGCGCCCTGGGCGCGCTCGTGGGCTATGCGACCGATCCTGCCACCGTGGGCTACCAGCCCATGCATGTCAACTTTGGCCTGGTGCCGCCGCTCGAGGACGGTAAGCGTCGCAGCAAGCGCGACCGCTACCAGGCCTATGCGGACCGTGCGCTTGAGGCCCTTGATGCCTATCTGGCCACTCGCCCCGATCTGTTTGGAGGCGACCGGTCATAGCCTTTGACCTGTACGATGCCGTCGACTCGTTTATCGCCTATATCGCACGTGTCGAGGGACTTTCTCCCAACACGGTGACGGCCTATGGCTCGAGGCTGGAGCGCTTTGCTTCCTGGTGCGAGCGCGAGGATATCGATGCTTTCGCTGCCGACGTGCGCACCATTCGTCGCTATCTTGCCGAGCTTTCGCGTGAACAGGTGGCTCCCCGAACGCTTGCGGCGCATCTGTCTGCCATTCGCTCGCTCTATCGGTGGATGACTGCCGAGGGGATTATCGAGGGTGATGCGGTCTCGGCGATCGCATCGCCCAAGCTGCCGCGCGACCTGCCGGGCGTCCTTACGACCCAGCAGGTCGAGGCGCTGCTCAAGACGCCTGATACCTCGACGCCCGCGGGACTGCGCGATGCGGCGATGCTCGAGCTGCTCTATGCCTCGGGTGCTCGTATCTCTGAGCTCGCAGCACTCAATGTGGAGTCCATCGCTTGGTCCGAATGCACGCTGCGCCTGTGGGGCAAGGGGGGCAAGGAACGTATCGTCCCTCTGTATCGTCGTGCGCTCGAAGTGACGCGTCTCTATATTGAGGAGGGGAGGCCGGAGTTGCTCGCTCAGGCAAAGCGCCGTGACCTCGCTACCGGGCCGCATCCGCTGCTTGTATCGGCGCGCGGCAACCGCATGAGCGCCGCCATGCTCCGGCGGCGGTTCCATACGCTGGCGACGCTCGCCGGCATTCCGGCCGACATCGCCCCGCATGCGATGCGCCATACCTTTGCGACCGACTTGCTCGAGGGCGGTGCGGACCTGCGCTCGGTTCAAGAGCTGCTGGGTCATGCGAGCCTGTCCACGACGCAGATCTACACGCATCTCACACCCGATCGGCTTAAGCGGGCTGTGGCTCAAGCCCATCCCCGCGGCGAATAGTGGCTGGGACGTCCCGCGCCGCACTCAGGTGTGTGGTTTTGATTGCGGGTTGGCAGGAGGAAGCATTCCTGCTATCATTCATCGGGTTGCTTCACGGCAACATGTTTTTATCACGCACGCGCGGCTACTTCATACCGTGGTGCCCGGGCTTTGGTAGCACATGTCCGGGTTGGTTTTGGAGGATGACCCCGCGCGGAGGCAAACCACAGGAGGTTTAACATGGCTACCAAGATTAATATCCGCACCCTGCTCGAGGCCGGCTGCCACTTCGGTCACCAGACCCGTCGCTGGAACCCCAAGATGAAGCCGTTCATCTTCGGTGAGCGCAACGGCATCTACATCCTCGACCTCAAGCAGACCATCCTCGACGCCGACCAGGCCTACACCTTCGTCAAGAACGTCGCCAAGGGCGGCAACGTGCTGTTCGTCGGCACCAAGAAGCAGGCTCAGGAGGCCGTCAAGAACGCTGCTGAGCGCGCCAACATGCCTTACATCAACCAGCGTTGGCTCGGCGGCATGCTGACCAACTTCGTCACCATCCGCTCCCGCATCAACCGCATGGAGGAGCTCGAGGCCATGGTCGAGGACGGACGCATGGCTGTTCTGCCCAAGAAGGAGCAGGCTGTTCTCGGCAAGGAGCTCACCAAGCTCCAGACCAACCTCGGTGGCGCCCGCGACATGAAGGGTCTGCCCCAGGCTCTCTTCGTCATCGACACCAAGCGCGAGGAGAACGCCATCAAGGAGGCCCAGCGCCTGAACATCCCCGTCGTCGCTCTGATCGACACCAACTCCGATCCCGACGAGGTCGAGTACGGCATCCCCTGCAACGATGACGCTATCTCCGCTGTCACCCTTATGTGCGAGCTCATGGCTGACGCCTGCCTCGCTGGCTCCGGCAAGGAGCAGGTCTCCGAGGCCGAGATGGCCGCTGAGCCCAAGGCCGAGTAAATCAGTCTTAGTTAATTCTTTTTCATCTCTTTGAAAGGAACCACAATGGCCCAGATTACCGCCGCTATGGTCAAGCAGCTCCGCGAGATGACCGACTCCCCGATGATGGAGTGCAAGAAGGCTCTCGTCGAGGCTGACGGCGACATGGACGCCGCTGTCGACGTTCTGCGTAAGAACGGCCTTGCCAAGGCTGCCAAGAAGGCTGGCCGTGAGACCAACGAGGGCGCTGTCGCCGCGTTCGTCTCCGAGGATGGCAAGACCGGCGCTCTGCTCGAGCTCTCCTGCGAGACCGACTTCGTTGGCTCCAACGCCAAGTTCACCGGCTTTGCTTCCAAGGTCGCTGAGGTTGTCGCTACCACCGAGCCTGCTGACGTCGACGCTCTGCTCGAGAAGCCGATGGGCGAGGAGACCGTTTCCTCCGAGCTCACCGAGATGATTCACATCATGGGCGAGAACATGAAGATCTCCCGCTTCGCTGCCCGCAAGGCTGAGAACGGCGCGCTCGCTTCTTACATCCACATGGGTGGTAAGATCGGCGTCCTCGTCGAGTTCGCTTTCGAGAAGGCCGAGACCGCTCAGGCTGAGTCCTTCAAGACCTTCGCTCACGACGTTGCCCTTCAGGTTGCCGCCGTCGCCCCGATCTGCGCTACCCGCGATCAGGTTCCGGCCGAGACCGTCGAGCACGAGAAGCAGATCTACATGGCCCAGGCTGCCGAGTCCGGCAAGCCCGAGGCTATCCAGGAGAAGATGGCTGTCGGCCGTCTGGAGAAGTTCTACAAGCAGTCCGTGCTCACCGAGCAGGAGTTCATCAAGGACAGCTCCCTCACCATCAAGAAGTACGCTGAGCAGGTCTCCAAGGAGCTCGGCGACACCATTACCGTCGTTGCCTTTGACCGTCTGGTCCGTGGCGAGTAAATAAGCTCTTGTAGCTGGTAATGAGCAGGCTGTGGGTTTTACTCACAGCCTGCTTTTTCATGGCTCTTATGAGAGCCTTTGATATCATATTGAGAGTCTAATTAAAGGAGGATCGCTTTGTCCGACATCCGATATAAACGCGTGCTTCTTAAGCTTTCCGGCGAAGCACTCATGGGCGACGGCCAATATGGCATCGACCCCAAGGTTACCGACCATCTTGCCAAGCAGGTCAAGGAGCTGCTCGCCGTTGGCCATGAGGTCGGCGTCGTTGTCGGCGGCGGTAATATTTTCCGCGGCATGGCCGGCGCTGCCGGTGGCATGGAGCGTGCTCAGGCCGACTACATGGGCATGCTGGCAACCGTTATGAACGCGCTCGCCCTGCAGGATGCCTTCGAGCACAACGATGTTCCCTGCCGCGTTATGAGCGCTATCCAGATGAACGAGATTTGCGAGCCCTATATTCGCCGTCGCGCCATCAACCACCTTTCCAAGGGCAACGTTGTTATTTTTGCCGCCGGTTCGGGCAATCCGTACTTTACGACCGACACCGCCGCGGCTCTTCGTGCGTGCGAGATCGGCGCCGAGATTCTGATTAAAGCCACCAAGGTTGACGGCATCTACGACAAGGATCCCGTCAAGTGCGCTGATGCCGTCCGTTTTGACAAGATTACCTATCACGAGGTTCTCGTCCGCGGTCTGCAGGTTATGGATTCCACGGCTACGGCACTGTGCCAGGACAACCGTATGCCGATTTTGGTCCTCAACATCGATGGCGAGGACACCGTCAAGCGCGCGCTTTCGGGTGAGCCCGTCGGCACGCTCGTCTATCAGGAGGATTAAGCATGGCAGAGAACATCACCGCCCACATGGACAAGTCGCTCGAGTCCCTCAAGCATAACTTCTCCAAGGTCCGTACCGGCCGCGCCAATGCCAACATTCTGTCCGACATCACCGTCGATTATTACGGTGTTCCCACGCCGGTCACGCAGGTTGCCGCCGTCAAGACCCCCGAGGCCCACATGCTGCTCATCGAGCCGTGGGACAAGGCACTCATCAACGCTATCGTCAAGGCCATCGGCGCTTCCGATCTGGGTATTACCCCCAACTCCGATGGCACCGTCGTTCGTCTGCCGTTCCCGGCTCCCACCGAGGAGCGCCGTCGCGAGCTCGTCAAGGAGTGCCGCGAGTACGCCGAGCAGGCCAAGGTGTCTATCCGTAACATCCGTCGCGACTTCAACAACAAGCTCGAGCGCGATGAGGAGCTCACCGAGGACGATGTCCGTCGCGAGCAGGCCAAGGTCCAGAAGCACACCGATGAGTATGTCGCCAAGGTCGAGGAGCTTCTGAAGGAAAAAGAAGCCGAGGTCATGGAGATCTAAGGTGCAATACGACGAGCATAAACTGGTCGAGTACTTTGCCGACGCCCCTGCGGGCGTCGGTTTTTCCGACCTTGACCTCAATAACATTCCGCACCATATCTCGTGCATCATGGACGGCAACGGTCGTTGGGCCACGTCTCGCGGTCTTGCGCGCACTGAGGGCCACAAGGCGGGTATCGTCTCCCTTTGCGAGATTATTACCGCCTGCGTGCGTCTGGGCGTCGACGTGCTTTCTGCCTATGCGTTTTCTACCGAAAACTGGAACCGCCCGCAGCATGAGGTCAACGTCTTGATGCATCTGTTTGCCAAGACGTTTATCGACGAGCTGCCGCTTCTGAAGCGCGAAAACGTGCGTGTTGTCTTTTTGGGTGATATTTCAGCGCTGCCCAAGAAGACTCGCGATGTTTTTAAACGCGGTCTTGCCGAGTGCGCCGATCACACCGGCATGACGCTGGCGCTTGCCGTCAACTACGGCGCGCGTGCCGAGATTACCCGCGCTGTCCGTCAGATCGCACTCGACGCTGCCGCCGGTAAGATCGATCCTGGCGCAATTGATGACGATATGGTGGCCTCCCACCTCTATACCGCCGGTCTTCCCGATCCTGAGCTTGTGATTCGCACCTCTGGTGAGTTGCGCCTTTCGAACTATCTGCTGTGGCAGGTGGCTTATTCCGAGTTCTACGTCACCGATACCTATTGGCCCGACTTTGATCGTTGGGGCCTTGTTGACGCCATTTTGGCCTATCAGGGCCGTGACCGTAGGTTTGGTGGACTGAGCAAGACCGAGGAGGCTTAATCGTGTCCGATCGTCCCAAGGCATCTGCTCCCAAGACATCTGAGCGCAAGGCTGTCGCTGCGGGAGCGCCCGCAGCGAAGAATGGCACCGGTTCGTGGCTTGCGGGCTTTATCACCCGTGCCGCCGCTGGTATCGTCTATGCCGTTGTCTTTATCCTGTGCCTGGTTTTGGGTATCGTGCCCACGGCCATATTTGTTTCTGTCATGAGCGGTCTGTGCTGTTATGAGTTTTTCCGTATGACGAGGCTCGATGGCAAGATGGCTAACGAGCGCATGGGTATCGCTGCCGCCGTACTCTTTCCGCTGTCGGCGTTGGGCGATTCGATGTTGCTGAATGCCCTGCTTTTTGCCCTGATGCTCGCTGTGGGCATTTGGTATGTCTGGTCGCCGCGTACCCGCATCTCTGATGTGGCCGTGACGCTCATGGGTCCCATCTACACTGGCTTTATGCTGTCGGCTATCGTGCTGCTGCGCGATGCCGTGCCCGGTTTTGCCGGCGCCCTGCTTTCGGTGGGCGTTTGCGCGTCCCTTTGGGTCTCCGATTCGTTTGCCTACATCGTGGGCAGCCGTATCGGTAAGCACAAAATGGTTCCCAAGATCTCTCCCAAAAAGAGCTGGGAGGGGTTTGTCGGCGGCATCCTGGGCTCGGTTTTGATTTGGCTCATCCTGTGGGCGACGCACTTCTACAAGCTCAGCCTGCCCTATGCGCTGCTGTGCGGCGTGGTCGTGTCCGTCCTGGGCGTTATCGGAGACCTCATCGAGTCGCGCATCAAGCGCGGTGTGGGCGTCAAGGATTCCGGTAACCTTATCCCGGGCCACGGCGGCATGCTCGATCGTAGCGATTCGCTTATCTTTGGCTGCATTACCGCGCAGCTGCTTTTGATGATCGGAGGCGTGCTGTAATGTCCTTCCAGACGACGTATGGCCCCGATGGACGTCTCCGTGTTGCCATCCTGGGTTGTACGGGCTCTATCGGCACCCAGGCGCTCGATGTGTGCCGCCAGCATGCCGATCGCCTGCAGGTGACGGCGCTGTCCGTTAACTCCAGTACCTCCGAGCTCGTTGCCGCTGCCCGCGAGTTCTCGGTTCCGGCGGTTGCCGTGGCCGATGTCGCTCATGGCGATGACGCCGTGCTGCAGGAGTTGCCCGAGGGAACGAAGCTCGGCGTTGGCGCGCAGGCGGTTTGCGAGCTCGCGCGTCGCGACGATGTCGACTGCGTACTCGTCGCTATTGTGGGCGCCGCCGGTCTCGAGGCGAGCCATGCGGCCTTGACCTCGAATAAGCGTCTTGCCCTTGCCAACAAGGAGTCCCTCGTCGTCGGCGGCGACTTGCTTATGCCGTTGGCGCAACCGGGCCAGCTTATTCCAGTCGACTCTGAGCACTCCGCCATCTACCAGTGCTATCTGGGGGAGAACCCACGCGAGGCTCATTGTATTTGGCTCACCTGCTCGGGCGGTCCGTTCTTTGGCCGCACCCGCGACGAGCTCGACCGCGTGACGCGTGCCGATGCCCTCGCACATCCCACGTGGGCCATGGGTGCCAAGATCACCATCGACTCCGCCACCCTCATGAACAAGGGCCTGGAGCGCATTGAGGCCATGCATCTGTTTAACTGCGACCTCGATTTCATTAACGTGGTCGTGCAGCGTCAGTCCAAGATTCACTCTATGGTCGAGTTCGCCGACGGCTCCGTGATGGCGCATCTCGGTGCTTCCGACATGCGTATTCCCATCCAGTTCGCGTTCTCGTATCCCGAGCGTTGGGATACCCCGGCGCCTCGTATCGATTTCCGCGAGCTGGGGCAGCTCACGTTTGATGCTGCCGACATGGATACCTTCCGCTGTCTGGCACTGGCCGAACGTGCCGGCAAGACGGGTGGCACCATGCCGTGCGTGCTCAATGCCGCCAACGAGGTCGCCGTCGATGCCTTCCTGAACGATGGCTGCAGCTTTACCGATATCGATCGCATTGTGGAATCCTGCATGGATTCCCACGATATGCAGGCGGTCGATTCGTTTGAGCAGCTTCGCGACATCGATGCATGGGCGCGTGAAAAGGCTGCGCAGGTGCTCGCCGCAACCCGTTCCTAACCCATAAGGATTGCTTTTTCGTTTTATGGATACTGTTCTGAGCGTTCTCTCATCGGTCTTTTGGGGCCTGCTGATGCTTTCCGTCCTTGTGTTTTTGCACGAGGGCGGCCACTTTTTGGCGGCGCGTGCCTGCGGCGTCCGCGTGACCGAGTTCTTTTTGGGCCTGCCTTGCCGCTTTGACATCCATTACACGTCGCGTCGCATTGGAACCAAGTTTGGCGTGACCCCGCTGCTGCTGGGTGGCTACGCTGCCATCTGCGGTATGGATCCGACCGACGTCTCGTGTGCCGATCGCGTGCTCGCGGCTATCTACCGTCATGGTCGCGTGACCGTGGCCGACCTTGCTGTCGAGCTCGAGCTATCCGAGGAGGTTGTGCTCGAGGCATGCGCCTTGCTCTTGGGTTGGGGCTCTATCGCGCCTTGGTATGAGGAAGGGGAGAAGCCCTCGCCGAGCTACTATCCCACCAAGTATCAGACGCTGCCGCGAGACGCGGCGGGTTACACCACCTTTGACGGCCGCCGTTTCGATCGAGAGCATGCGACTACCGAGGGCGATGTGTGGGAGCTGCCGTGCGGCGAAGCCGAGTTCCTTGCGCAAGAGCGTTCGCATACCTATCTGGGCCAGGGTTTTCTCAAGCGCGCCTTTATGCTGCTCGCGGGCATTCTCGTCAATATCCTGACGGGCTTTTTGCTGCTTATGAGCATCTACTCTATTGCGGGTGTCACCGTGCCGATGGATACCAACGTGATCGGTCAGGTTGACGAGGGGTCTATTGCCGCCAAGGCGGGTATCGAGGGCGGCGACGCGATCCTTTCGGTTGACGGAGTATCGTGCTCTACCTGGATGGACGTTTACGATGCCATCGGCAAGGCCGCCGGTAAGGACGATATCGCCATTGAGTATGAGCGCGACGGCAAGCAGCATTCGACCTCGGTTGCGCTCAAAGAGGACGAGCGCCTAGGTGTGTATGCCTCTACGCAGGTGGTCCGTTTAGACCCCATCACGTCGGCTCGCCTTTCGTTCTCCTATGTCGTGCAGACAGCGGAGGGCGTGATGCGCCTGCTCCAGCCGCAGCATACGATGGAGATTCTCGATCAGTCTTCTTCGATCGTGGGCATTAGCGTTATGTCCTCACAGGCTGCTGCTGCCGGCCCTGCCACGTTCCTTTCGTTTGCCGCCCTCATTTCGTTCTCGCTTGGCTTTATGAACCTGCTGCCCATCCCACCACTCGATGGCGGCAAGCTGGTCATCGAGATCATTCAAAAGATTGCTGGCCGCGAGCTTCCGCTCAAGGTCCAGACGATTGTGAGCTATGTGGGCATCGCGCTCTTTGTGCTGCTGTTTGTCTATATGCTTCGTTCCGACATCCTTCGATTTATTCTGTAGGGGAGTGTTTGGATTGTCTTTATCCCATCCTTTGCCTCGCGAGTTGACGCGCCCCGTGCATGTGGGCGGCGTGCAGATCGGTGGCGGCGCTCCGGTCGTGGTTCAGTCCATGACCTGCACCGATACCGCTGATGCCCAGGCAACGCTTGCGCAAGTGTGCGCGTTGGCGCAGGCTGGCTGCGATATCGTGCGCGTGAGCGTGCCCACCGAGGCCGCGCTTGAGGGTTTCCGCACCATCTGTGCTGAGTCCCCGGTGCCGATCGTCGCCGATATTCACTTTAACCATAAGCTCGCCATTGGTGCCGTTGAGGCCGGTGCTGCCAAGCTGCGCATCAATCCCGGCAACATTGGCGATTGGGCCAAGGTCGATGCCGTGATCGATGCCGCGGGTGCCGCTGGGTGCGCGATTCGTATTGGCGTGAACGCGGGCTCGCTTGAGCAGGATATCGCCGAGCGCGAAGACCTCACGCAGCCCGAAAAGCTCGTGATGTCGAGCGAGCGCTTCGTCAAGCACTTTGAGGACCGCGGCTTTACGAACATTGTGCTTTCGGCCAAGGCCCATAGCGTGCAAACGACGCTCGATACCTATCGAGCCCTGTCGCGTGAGATTCCCCACGTTCCGCTTCACCTGGGCGTGACGGAGGCGGGGACCAAGCTCCAGGGCACCATCAAGAGTTCTGTAGGCTTGGGTATCTTGCTTTCCGAAGGCATTGGTGACACCATGCGCGTGTCGCTCACAGCCGATCCGGTTGAGGAGCCGCCGGTTGCCTGGGGTATTCTGCAGTCGTTGGGCCTGCGTCGCCGTGGTCCCGAGATTGTCTCGTGCCCCACGTGCGCCCGCTGCCAGGTTGACCTCATTCCCATTGCTGAGGAGGTCACCGAGCGGCTTAAGAACTACTCCGCGCCGCTTTCGATTGCCGTCATGGGATGTGCCGTTAATGGCCCCGGCGAGGCTTCCGACGCCGACCTAGGCGTGGCCTGTGGACGAGGTCAGGCCCTGCTCTTTTCGCATGGCCAGATCATTGGTAAAGTAGCTGAGGATCAAATTGTCGACGCGCTTATGGCAGAGGTCGACAAGCTTATTGAGGAGAAATAAATGACCCGAGCAATGTATATGTCTAAGCTCTATGCGCCGACGCTTAAAGAGGATCCGGCGGACGCTGAGCTCGCCAGCCACCGCCTGCTGCTCCGTGCCGGCATGATCCGCAAGGAGGCCGCCGGTCTGTATTCCTACCTGCCGCTCGCATGGCGCTCGATTCGCAAGATCGAGAACATCGTGCGCGACGAGATGGATGCCGCCGGTGCCCAGGAGCTTATGATGCCTATCATGGTCGACGCCGAGTTGTGGCGTGAGTCCGGCCGCATTGACGCCTATGGCAATGAGCTTGTGCGCTTTGATGACCGCCACGGCCGCGAGTTTGTTCTCGGACCCACGCACGAGGAGACCGTGACTGCCCTGGTGCGCAATGAGCTGCGTTCCTACAAGCAGCTGCCGGTGAACCTCTATCACATCCAGGATAAGTTCCGCGACGAGTTCCGTCCCCGCTTTGGCCTGATGCGCGGTCGCGAGTTCATCATGAAGGACGCCTACAGCTTCTCTGCCACGCAGGAGAGTCTGCAGGAGGAGTACGACAAGATGAAGCAGGCCTACGCCAACATCTGCGAGCGCTGCTACATCAAGGCTCTGCCCGTTGTCGCCGACTCCGGCGAGATCGGCGGCGACACCTCCGTCGAGTACATGGCTTTGGCCGACGCCGGTGAGGCTTCGCTGGTCTACTGCGACGATTGCGGCTTTGCTGCCGATGACGAGGCGGCAAGCACCAAGGTCGTCGTGACTGAGGGCCCCGGCGACGGTACGCTCACCAAGGTCGAGACTCCGGGCATGGGCACCATCGAAGCTGTTGCTAAGTTCTTTGGCTTCCCCGAGAACGGCACGCGCAAGTCGCTGGCACTCATCGACGCAGAGGGCAAGCCTGTCGTGGCCATTGTTCCGGGCGACCACGAGCTCAACGACTGTAAGGCCGAGCATGTCTTTGGCAAGGGTTATCGCATGATGACCGACGAGGAGCTCCAGACCTACGGTCTGCACAAGGGCTTTATCGGTCCGGTTAACCTGCCCGATGGCATTCGTCTGGTGTGCGACGAGAGCCTGCGCGATTCCAAGCAGTGGGCCTGCGGTGCCAACGAGGTCGATTATCACTTTACCGGTGCCTGCCCCGAGCGCGACTTTACCGTCGATGAGTGGGCCGATCTGGTCACCGTTGTCGCCGGCGACCCCTGCCCGCACTGCGGCAAGCCGCTCTCCGCTGCCCGTGGCATCGAGGTCTCTCAGGTCTTCCAGCTGGGCACCAAGTATTCCGAGGCCATGGGTGCCACCTTTATGGACGAGGACGGCAAGGAGAAGCCGCTCATCATGGGCTGCTACGGCGTTGGTGTGTCCCGCTCGCTCGCTGCCGTCGTGGAGCAGCACAACGACGAGCATGGCATTGTCTGGCCGGTGTCCGTTGCCCCGTACGAGGTCGCGGTGATTCCGCTCGATCCCAAGAAGGAGGAGTGCGCTACCGTCTGCGAGCAGATTGTTGATGGCCTGTGTGCCGAGGGTATCGAGGTTGTCGTCGACGATCGCGATGAGCGTCCCGGCTTTAAGTTTGCCGATAACGACCTCATGGGCTTCCCGTATCAGGTGGTTCTGGGCAAGCGCGGCCTTAAGAATGGCACCGTTGAGCTCAAGGACCGTGCCACGGGCGAGCGCGAGGACGTGGCGATCGACGAGGTCGTTGCCAAGGTTGCCGAGCTTGTTAAGGCGGCTCGCCGTTAATCGACGATTTCGCTTGTAGTTCGATATACGGGACGGCCTCGCATTTCTCCAGAATGGGGATATGCGGGGCCGTCCTTTTATCTTGTTGCATCCTCAATATCTAAAAGGAAAACCCCACAGCCCATGCGAGCTGCGGGGTTTTCCATTGTGCCTCCGATGCGAAATAAATCGCTCAGATATTACTGATAATCGACGACGTCGATCCAGTTCTTCAGGAACTCATCGTTCACGTTGCGCTTACGAGCGAGCTCGGAAGCGGCGACGATGCTCGTCCACTGACGCACGACCTGCATGGGCATGTCGGCGCGGTCGCAGTAGAGCTCCAGGTAGGCCTCAGCCTGATCCTTGCTGTTGAGGGCAAAGAGCAGGTAGGTGGTGGCAACGTCGGCAGCAGGGGAGCCCTGGGTGGCGTGTGCCCAGTCGCACACATAGAGCTGGCCGTCGTCGCCGACGATGACGTTGGAGGGGTTGAAGTCGCCGTGGCAGACCTTGAACTCCTTGGTCATGCCGTCCAGACGCTCCTGAAGGTTGTAGCGCGTGGTGGCATTGAGCTGATCAAGGCTGTCGATCATGCGGGCGTACTTGTCGCGCTGACGGTTGAGTAGCGGGGAGGTGTAGCCGTGGATCTCGATCTGGAGGTCGACGAACATCTCGAGGTACTCACCAAAGCGCTGGGGCTCGGCAGTCATCTTCTCGGCAAGGGTGGTGCCCGGAACCTTCTCGGTCACGAGCGCCCAGCCGTTGGCGTTCTCGAGCTGGGAAACCTCGAGAGCCTTGGGGCTGCGGATGCCGCACTCATTGATGCGGGCAAGATTCAAAGCCTCGTTGAACACGTCGGAGACAGGCTTGGTCTCGTTAAAGACCTTGACGATCTTGTCGCCCAGGTCGTAAACGACCTTGTTGCCACGGCGGACGAGCTCGGTCTTGGAATCGGGTAGCAGCATGGTTGCATCCTTTCAACGATGCGATAGAAGCGACGGCGGGGGTGTGTGAAACACCCGTGCACCCCCGCCGCAAAAAACCGTGCTAAAAACTAGCAGACGGCGTAGTCCTGGGGCTCGCGGCCGTAGTAGGCGTCCAGGTAGAGCTCCTTGATCTCGCTCATGAGCGGGTAGCGCGGGTTAGCGCCGGTGCACTGGTCGTTGAATGCCTGCTCGGTCATCTCGTCGAGGGTGTCGAGGAAGTACTGCTCGTCAACACCGTAGTCGGCGATGGTCTTCTTGACACCGATGAAGTCCTTGAGCTCCTCGAGCTTCGTGATGAAGTTCTCGAAGACCTCCTTGTCGTCCTTGCCCTCGATGCCGCAGTACTTGGCCATCTCGGCGTAGTTGTGCAGCGCGTTGGGGTAAGGATACTGGGAGAAGGTACCCATCTTGACGGGAGCCTCGGCGGCGTTGTAGCGCATGACGCGGGTCAGGATGACGGCGTTAGCGATGCCGTGGGGCAGGTGATGGAAAGCGCCGAGCTTGTGAGCCATGGAGTGGTTGAGGCCCAGGAAGGCGTTGGCGAAGGCCATACCGGCCATGCAGGAGGCGTTGTGCATCTCCTCGCGGGCGTGCGGGTCCTTGGCGCCGTTCGTGAAGCTGGAGGGCAGGTTCTCAAAGACGAGCTTGGCAGCGCGCTCGGAGAGGCCCTTGGTGTAGTCGGAAGCCATGATGGAGACGTAGGACTCGATGGCGTGGGTCATGACGTCGATGCCGGAGGCAGCGGTCAGGCCGCGCGGGGCGGTCATGCAGTTGTCGGCGTCGACGATAGCCATGTTGGGGAGCAGCGCGTAGTCGGCGAGCGGCCACTTGATGCCGGTCTCCTTGTCGGTGATGATGGCGAACGGCGTGCACTCGGAGCCGGTACCCGAGGAGGTCGGGACGGCGACGAAGTAGGCCTTCTTGCCCATCTCGGGGAAGGTGAAGATACGCTTGCGGATGTCCATGAAGTCCATGGCCATGTCCTCAAACTTGCACTCGGGGTGCTCGTACATCATCCACATGATCTTGCCGGCGTCCATAGCGGAGCCACCGCCGACGGCGATGATGACGTCCGGCTCAAAGAGAGCCATCTGCTTGGCGCCGCGACGTGCGCACTGCAGCGACGGATCGGGCTCGACGTCGTAGAAGCAGTCGTGGGCGATGCCCATCTCGTCGAGCTTGGCCTCGATGGCGCGGGTGTTGCCATTCTTGAAGAGGAACTGGTCGGTGACGATGAAGGCGCGCTTCTTGCCCATGACGTTGCCCAGCTCGTCGAGGGCGACGGGCGTGGAACCCTTCTTGAAGTAGACCTTCTCGGGAGCGCGGAACCACAGCATGTTCTCACGGCGCTCGGCCACAGTCTTAACGTTGATCAAGTGCTTCACCCCAACGTTCTCGGAGACGGAGTTGCCGCCCCAGGAGCCGCAGCCCAGGGTCAGAGACGGCTTCATGCCAAAGTTGTACAGGTCACCGATGCCGCCGTGCGAGGACGGGGTGTTGATGACGATACGGCAGGCCTTCATGACGTGCTCGAACAGGCTGATCTTCTCGGCCTGGGCGGGGTGCACGTACAGAGAGGCGGTGTGGCCCGGGCCACCGGCGAGCACCAGGTGCTCGGCCTTGTCGACGGCCTCCTGGAAGTCCTTGGCGTGGTACATGGCCAGGACCGGGGAGAGCTTCTCGTGGGAGAACTCCTCCTTGGCGGGGTCGGTGGAGGTGACCTCGGCGATCAGGATCTTGGTCTTGGCGGGAACCTCGATGCCGGCGAGCTCGGCGATCTTGGCAGCGGCCATGCCGGGGATGCGGTGATCGAGAGCGCCGTTCTTGAACATGGCGGCACGCAAGGCCTCCATCTCGGCACCCTGCTTGACGAAGTAGCAGCCGCGCTTCTGGAACTCGGCCTTAACCTGGTCATAGATGCTGTCGATGACAGTCACGGACTGCTCGGAAGCGCAGATCATGCCATTGTCGAAGGTCTTGGAGTGGATGATGGAGTTGACGGCGAGCAGCACGTCGGCGGTGTCGTCGATGACGACCGGGGTGTTACCGGCGCCAACGCCCAGGGCGGGCTTGCCCGAGGAGTAAGCGGCCTTGACCATGCCCGGGCCACCGGTGGCGAGGATGATGTCGACGTCGCGCATGACCATGTTGGTCAGCTCGATGGAGGGGACATCGACCCAGCCGATGATGCCCTCGGGGGCGCCGGCCTTGACGGCGGCGTCAAGCACGAGCTTGGCGGCGGCGATGGTGCACTTGGCGGCAGCCGGGTGCGGGGAGATGATGATGGCGTTGCGGGTCTTCAGGCAGATCAGCGTCTTGAAGATCGCGGTGGAGGTGGGGTTGGTCGTCGGGATGACGGCGCCCACGATGCCGATGGGCTCGGCGATCTTGGTGATGCCGTAAGCCTCGTCGCGCTCCAGGACACCACAGGTCTTGGTGTTCTTGTAAGCGTTGTAGATGTACTCTGCGGCGTAGTGGTTCTTGATGACCTTGTCCTCAAGAACGCCGCGGCCGGTCTCCTCGATGGCCAACTTCGCCAACGGGATACGAGCCTTGTTGGCGGCCATGGCGGCCTCATAGAAGATCTTGTCGACCTGCTCCTGCGTGTACGTAGCAAAAAGCGCCTGGGCCTCTCGCATCTGAGCGAGCTTAGCCTCAAGCGCCTCTACGTTGTCCACAATTGCGGGAGTAGTGTTTTCCGGTGACTTTTTCACCATTTGTGTCTCCTTGCGATCGGAGATTTACCCTACGCCTTGCATGATAGCAAGAAATAATTCGGCGAACGGTAAGATTCCCGTAAAAGGCACACTAAAACGCTTCAACTAAATGAAACGATTCAACTAAAACTATCTGCCTGCTGCATCGCCCCGCTCATTGGGGACAGACTCTCATGAGTATTTCAATGGGAAAACGGGACATCTGTTTGATAATCGCTATTCGCGGGTCGCGGTTGAGTCGGACACACAGGCGGTGCAGCTACTCGATTACATCCATTTCAATCCCGTGTAAGGTGCGTCCGACTCGCTCGAGGCGTACCGTTAGTTACAAGGCATACCAGCTGCGCTATGATCCCTTTGACATCTGCAAACCCTCATATAAGTCTGTCCCCAATGAGTGCAAAAAGGCGCCCTCCGTAGGGGAGGGCGCCTTTGGTAAGTTCTATATGAACGCGAGGTCTTTGACCCGGAGAGTCCGAGGTACTTGTTGGTAAGACCTTATTTACGAGCGCGCAACCTTGCCGGACTTGAGGCAGGTGGAGCAAACGTTCATCTTGCGACGGTGACCATCGACGACGACGTAAACGCGCTGGATGTTGGGGCGGAACTTACGGTTGGTGACGCGGTGAGAGTGGCTGATGGAGCGACCGGCAACGGGGTGCTTACCGCAAACTTCGCAAACTTTGGACATAACTGACCCTCCTTGGGCGACAAACGAACATGTCGCGTTAACAAACAAGCCTGAACTATAGCACAGAAGTCGCTCCCTGTGCGCAATCTACACAGAGATATTCCTCTTTTGGCGATAGTGCTCACGCCACGGCCCTGGACGTAGATCCGATTTGCGTGCAGCAGAGGGGATTATGCCAGCTCGTGCGTGCGTTTTCAAGCTCGTCCCACAAATATATAGGTTTATTGAGCTTTGGGCTCCGTTTACGGATTGCTCTGTATTTATGCTCGCAATTAAGCTCGAGGTTGGCTACACTATCCCATGACCATTAAAGGGGTACGAGATACCCACATGGAATTACATAGCTGCCCAAAGAGCAGCCCTTCCTGTGGGTGTCTGGTCCGCTTTAAGCGGTCGGGCATCTATTTTTTTGACTGTGTCAGCAGTCAAGACATGTGAGGAAGGAGATCGATGGGCACGACTTCCCCCAAGGCGGTCATCATGGACGAGACCGCCGTCAATCGAGCGATGACCCGCATCGCGCACGAGATTCTCGAGCGCAACGAGGGCTGTGAAGACCTCGCTCTGGTCGGCATCGTCACGCGCGGCGACCTTCTGGCAAAGAAGCTCGCCGAGGAGATCAAGGAGATCGAGGGCGTCGACGTTCCGCTCGGCAGCCTCGACATCAGCTTCTACCGCGATGACTATGCGACCAATTTCGCTCCCGCGATCCACGCCACCAACATTCCCTTTAGCGTCGACGGCAAGCGCGTCGTGCTGGTGGACGACATCCTGTACACGGGTCGTACCATTCGCGCCGCTCTCGACGCCGTCATGGACCTGGGCCGTCCGAACCGCATTGAGCTGGCTGTCCTCGTTGACCGCGGCCACCGCGAGCTCCCCATCTCGCCGGACTTTGTCGGCAAGAACGTTCCCTCGTCGCATGAGGAGAACGTGCACCTATATATGAAGGAAGTCGACGGCCACACCGCCGTCGAGATTAACGACGTCGCGCCGGGTTCCCACGTGGGCTCCGCGCCGCTGGGAGGTGAGTAGTACCGTGGCGTTCAACCATAAGCACCTGATCGACATTACCGAGTACTCCGAAGAGGACATCAAGCTCATCCTCGAGACCGCCAAGGCGTTCTCCGAGGTTAACGAGCGTGCGATCAAGAAGGTCCCCACGCTCAAGGGCAAGACCATCGTCAACATGTTCAACGAGCCCTCGACGCGCACCCGCAGCTCCTTCGAGCTCGCCGAGAAGCGTCTTTCGGCCGACAGCCTTAACTTTGGCGGCTCCTCGACCTCCACGGTCAAGGGTGAGAGCCTCGTCGACACCGTCGAGACCCTCAATGCCTACAAGATCGACTGCATCGTCGTGCGCGACAAGCACGCCGGTGCTCCCTACATCGTCACGCAGAACTCGCCCGCGAGCGTCATCTGCGCCGGCGACGGCAAGCACAACCACCCCACGCAGGCCCTGCTCGACCTGTACACCATCTGGGAGCACAAGGGTGACTTCCACGGTCTGAAGGTCGCCGTCGTCGGCGATATCGCGCACTCCCGTGTGTGCGGCTCGCTGATCCCCGCCCTTAAGATCATGGGCTGCGAGACCTACGCCGTCGCCCCCGGCACGCTGCTGCCGCCGTCGCCCGAGGTCCTGGGTTGCGACCACGTGACGAGCGACCTCGATTCCGTCCTGCCCGAGCTGGACGTCGTCTACATGCTGCGCGTGCAGCAGGAGCGTCTCGAGGGTGCCCCGTTCCCGACCATTCGCGAGTACCACAAGCTCTTCGGCCTGACTAAGGACCGCGAGAAGCTCATGAAGCCCGACGCGATCATCTGCCACCCGGGCCCCATCAACCGCGGCGTCGAGTTCGACTCCTATATGGCCGACCACCCGCAACGCTCCGTCATCCTGGAGCAGGTCTACGCCGGTATCTGCGTGCGTATGGCTATCCTGTATCTGCTGCTTGGAGGTGCCGATAATGGCCTTGCTTCTTAAGAATGCCCACGTCGTCGACCCGTCCGTCGAGCTTGACGGTGTCGTTGACGTCCTGATTGACGGCGACAAGATCGCCGAGGTCGGCGAGAATCTCGCCGTCGAGGGAGCCGAGGTCCGCGACCTTTCCGGCAAGTACCTCGTCCCCGGCCTGGTGGATATGCACGTTCACCTTCGCGAGCCCGGCTACGAGGTCAAAGAGGACATCGAGAGCGGCACCCGCGCAGCTGCCAAGGGCGGCTTTACCGGCGTGTGCGCCATGCCCAACACCGATCCCGTCACCGATAACGGCACCGTCGTGGAGTTCGTCAAGTCCCGTGCTGCCGAGGTCGGTCACTGCCGCGTCTATCCGTCGGGCGCCATGACCCGCGGTCTTAAGGGCGAGGCCATGTCCGAGATGGGCGATATGGTCGCCCACGGCGCCGTCGCCTTCACCGACGACGGTCGCGGCGTGCAGGGCGCGGGCATGCTCCGTCGTTGCATGGACTACGGCAAGATGTTCGGCAAGGTCTTTATGAGCCACTGCCAGGACGAGGATCTGGTCGGCCACGGCCAGATCAACGAGGGCAAGGTCTCGACCCGTCTGGCCCTCGAGGGTTGGCCGGCTGCCGGCGAGGAGCTCCAGATCGCCCGCGACATCGAGATCGCCAAGCTGACTGGTGCCAAGCTGCACATCCAGCACATCTCCACCGCCCATGGTCTGGAGATCGTGCGTGCCGGTAAGGCCGCTGGCGTTCAGGTTACCTGCGAGGCCACCCCGCACCACATGTTCCTGACCGAGAACGACCTGGACGAGACCTACAACACTTCGCTCAAGGTCAACCCGCCGCTGCGTACCGAGGAGGATGCCGAGGCCATTCGTCAGGGCGTCATCGACGGCACCGTCGACGTTATCGTCACCGATCACGCTCCCCACACCCCGTGGGAGAAGGCCCGCGAGTTCGAGCTTGCGCCCTTTGGCATGATCGGCCTCGAGACCTCGCTGTCGCTCGTACTCACCGAGCTGGTCAACACGGGCAAGATGAGCATGGGCCGTATGGTCGAGCTCATGGCCATCAAGCCGCGTGAGATCCTGGGCCTCGACCAGGTTCAGGTCAAGGCGGGCTCCGTTGCCGACCTGACCGTGTTCGACGCGTCCGCCACCTGGACGGTTGGCGAGGACGGTTACGAGTCGCGCGCCGAGAACTCCGGTTTTGCCGGCCGCACGCTCACCGGTCGTGCCACCGATGTGTTTGTCGGCGGTAAGCAGACGCTTGCCGACGGCTGCATCTGCTAGCATAGCCTTATCGCTTTTGTGCGCGGCGCCCTTGCGGTGCCGCGCTTTCTGTTCGTTTTGACCATGCAACCGCATGGGGGATTGGAGCGTCTATGCCCACACCTTCCACTGCACGCATGCACGACTTCGAGGTCGTCTCGAACCAGGAGATCGCCGACGGCATCTTCTCGCTCGTCATCTCGGCCCCCAAGCTTGCAAGTGCGCTCAAGCCCGGTCAGTTTGTGAACATCGCCGTACCCGGCGATGCGTCCTCGCTGCTTCGCGTGCCCCTGAGCTACTACCGCGCCGACGCCGAGGCCGGCACCGTCGAGCTGTGGTACGCCGTCGTGGGCGACGATACCCGTCGTTTGTCCCAGATGGGCCCTGGCTCCACCTCTAACCTGCTGGGCCCCGGTGGCCGTGGCTGGATGGTACCCGAGGGCACCAGGAAGGCCCTGCTCGTCGCCGGTGGCATCGGCGTTCCGCCTGTGCTGTGTCTTGCCGGTATGCTTGCCGAGCAGGGCGTGGATGTTGACGTGTGCCTGGGCTTTGGCACCGCTTCCAAGGCCGTGGGTGTCGATGAGTTCCGCGCGCTGGGCGCCACGGTCAACGTTTGCACCGACGACGGCTCGCTCGGCACGCACGGTTTTTGCACCGATCCTGCCGCCGAGCTGCTCGGCGAGGGCGCCTACGACTACGTCGCCAGCTGCGGCCCCGCTGTCATGATGAAGAAAGTCGCCGCCGCTGCCGCCGAGGCCGGTGCGTACTGCGAGGTGTCGCTTGAGCGCATGATGAGCTGTGGCTTTGGCGCCTGCAACACCTGCAATGTCGAGACGGTCGACGGTATGAAGGGCGCTTGCATGTGCGGCCCCGTGTTCGATGCTTCCAAGGTGGTGGTCTTCTAGTGGGTACCGTGAACATGGCCGTCGATTTCGGCGGCGTCAAGATGCAAAACCCCATCAACACCGCAGCCGGTACCTTTGGCTACGGCTGGCAGTTCCAGAACTTCTTTGATGTTTCCCAACTGGGCGCCATCACCACCAAGGGTTGCGCAGCCGAGCCCTGGCCCGGTAACCCCGCGCCCCGCATGGCCGAGATCCCCGGCGGTATGATCAACTCCGTGGGCCTTCAGAACCCCGGCGTGGCCGCCTTTGCTCGCGAGTCCGGTCCGTGGCTCGAGCAGCTCTCCAAGGACGGCTGCCAGGTCATCTGTCAGGTTGCCGGCCACTCCGTTGACGAGTTTGTCCGCGCACTCGAGATGTATGTCGAGCTGTGCCCCTGGGCTGCCGGCTACGAGATCAACGTGAGCTGCCCCAATATCGCCGCCGGCGGTGCCGCCATGGGCTCCACGCCCGAGGGCGCCTCTTCCGTTATGGCTGCCTGCCGCAAGGTGACCGATAAGCCGCTGTTCGTGAAGATGGCGCCGGTCAACGTCGCCGAGATCGCCAAGGCCCTCGAGGCTGCCGGCGCCGACGGCCTTTCGGTCATCAACTCCATTCAGGGCATGGCCATCGACGTCCATACCCGCAAGTCCCGCGTGGCCAAGCCCAAGGGCGGCCTTTCGGGCCCGCTGTGCCACCACATCGCCGTGCGCATGGTCTGGGAGGTTGCCCAGGCCGTCGATATCCCCATCAACGGTGTCGGCGGTGTCATGACCGGTGAGGATGCGGCTGAGTTTATCCTGGCCGGTGCCACCTGCGTGTCGGTCGGCATGGCCAACTTCGTCGATCCGTGCGCTTCGCTCAAGATCGCGCATGAGCTCGAGGCCTGGGCCGAGTCCCAGGGCGTAAAGGACATCAACGAGCTGGTAGGTGCTTTCGAATGCTAGAGACCGATGCCCGCGACCGCGTAATCGTCGCCCTCGACTGCGATCGTGAACGTTCGCTCGAGCTCGCCCACGAGCTTTCGGGCCATGCCGCCTGGCTCAAGGTTGGCATGACGCTCTATTACGCTGAGGGCCCCGAGATCGTCAAGACCTTTAAGGACCTGGGCTTTAAGGTCTTCCTTGACCTTAAGTTCCATGATATTCCGCATCAGGTTCGCGGTGCCGCCCGTTCGGCCTCGCTTGCCGGTGCCGACCTGCTCTCGGTTCACGGCTTGGGTTCGGGCGCCATGCTCGCTGCCTGCCGCGAGGGTGCCGAGGAGGCGCGCGAGGACCGCGCCAAGCTCGTCGCCATCACCGTGCTCACGAGCATGAATCAGGATGCCTTGAGCGAGATCGGCGTCGAGTCGCCCGTGGCCGAGGAGGCCGCCCGCCTGGCAAAGCTCGCTCAGGCCAACGGCATCGATGGCATCGTGTGCTCGCCGATGGAGGCTCACGACATGCGTGAGCTGCTGGGCCCTGATGCCCTGATCGTGACTCCGGGTGTGCGTCCGGTGGGTGCCGCCTTAGGTGACCAGTCCCGCGTGGCGACGCCTTCCCAGGCTATCGAGCGTGGCGCAAGCCACATTGTGGTGGGCCGTCCCATCACCGGTGCCGACGATCCGGTTGCCGCCTTTGACGCCATCGTCGCTGAGCTGGTCGAAAACGTCGCGTAAAAGATTCCCCTAAGTCACCACTTTTGGGTTTCATTAGCACAAAATAGCCCCTGTGCCTGCGTAAACTTTCCCATCCTTTGTGTGGAATCGCAGGTCAGGGGCTTAACTTTGGGCGCAGTATATTGCACTTTTTGCGGGTATCGTCTAACCTATGGAGCCGCGATTGGGCATTTTGTACGTTCTACGTGCTAAAATGCCAATTATTGAATCAGATATAACCCAACTACTTGGAGGTACGAATGGCACTCCCTCAGCTTACCGATGAGCAGCGCAAGCAGGCTCTTGAGAAGGCTGCTGCCGCACGTCACGCCCGCGCTGAGCTTCGCGAGCAGATCAAGAAGGGCGAGAAGTCCCTTGAGTCCGTGCTCAACTCCGATGACCCCATCGCTTCCCGCATGAAGGTTTCCACCCTCATCGAGTCTCTCCCTGGTTATGGCAAGGCCAAGGCCGCCAAGATCATGGAGGAGCTCGGTATCTCCGCTACCCGTCGCGTCCAGGGCCTCGGCGTCCGTCAGCGCGAGCAGCTCCTCGAGCAGCTGACCAAATAAGTGAGCGCTCAGGATTCCAAGCTCTTTGTGATTTCTGGACCGTCAGGCGCAGGCAAGGGTACGCTCGTCACTCGTGTGCGCGAGCGCCGCTCGAACCTGGGCCTGACGGTTTCGGCTACCACGCGAGCACCACGCAAAGGTGAGGTCGACGGCGTCAACTACTTTTTTCTGACGCGCGAGGAGTTCGACCGCCGCGTGGCAAACGGCGAGTTTGTTGAGTGGGCCGAGGTCCACGGTAACTGCTACGGCACGTTGGTGAGCGAGGTCACATCCAAGCTCGCCTCGGGCGCGTCTCTGATTTTGGAGATCGATGTCCAGGGCGCCCTGCAGGTGAAGGAGCGTTTCCCCGAGGCCGTGCTGATCTTTATCAAGCCGCCTTCGCTTGAGGTGCTCCGCGAGCGTTTAGTCGGTCGCGGTACCGAGACGCCCGAGACGATTGAGCTGCGTATGGCAAACGCCGCCGATGAGCTTGCCCTTGCCGACCGCTACGACGACGTCGTGGTTAACGACGATCTCGACCGCGCGACCGATGAACTCGTTCGCGTTCTCGATATGCATGAAAGGAACTGAGGTCCGTGTCCGTTGTAAAGCCTTGCATTGACGATCTTCTGGAGAAGACCGATCACAACCGCTTCCTGCTCGCTTCGCTTGCCTCCAAGCGCGCCTGCGACATCAATAGCATGCTGCGTGGCCAGCACAACCGCGTGCTTGCCGTCCAGGATGTCGATGACATCACCATCGGGCTTTCCGGTGCCGATACCATCTCGATGGCTATGGACGAGATTGTCGACGGCGACATCTCTTACGACGAGGCCCGTTACGAGAAGGCGCTCGGCCACAAGGTTGCTGAAGCCTAAATGGCGGCTCGCGTCTGCCTGGTCCACTATCACGAGGTTGGACTGAAGGGTAAGAACCGCGCACATTTTGAGCATATCCTCATGGATAACATCAAGGCGGCCTTGGCCGCCTTTTCCGTGAATGCCGTGTCTCGAATTTCCGGTTATATCCTCGTGACCTTTAACGAGCATCAGGCCGATGAGGCGGCGCGTGTCATTCGCACCGTTCCCGGCGTTGCCCGTGTATCTTTGGCGTATCACACTAACCGCGACCCGCAGGAGTACTGTGCCGCCGCCGTCAAGGCGCTGCGCGAGTTTGGTCCTTTCGATTCGTTTAAGGTGCACGCCAAGCGCTCCAATACCGACTATGAGCTCACCTCGATTGATATCAATCGTCAGGTGGGTGAGGTACTGTGCGAGGCCTTCCCCGATAAAAAGGTTCAAATGCACGACCCCGATGCGATGGTGCACGTACTGGTGGTCCAGGGTAGCGTCTACGTGTATGCGCGCTCCGAGCGTGGCGTGGGCGGTCTGCCGGTGGGTTCTGCCGGCAAGGTCGTGACGCTGTTGTCGTCGGGTATCGATTCTCCGGTGGCGACCTGGATGCTCGCGCGTCGCGGCGCGGTGTGCGTGCCGGTACATTTCTCCGGTCGTCCGCAGACGCCCGATACGAGCGAGTATTTGGTGCAGGACATCATCCGTGCGCTTGAGCCGGGTGTCCAGATCGGCCGCCTGTACGTGGTGCCGTTTGGCGACTGCCAGCGTGAGATTTCGGTCACCTGTCCCAGCAACCTGCGCGTGATTATGTATCGCCGCATTATGTATTCGGTTGCCGAGCGCATTGCACACATCGAGGGTGCCAAGGCTATCGTTACGGGCGAATCACTTGGGCAGGTTGCCTCCCAAACGCTTGAGAACATCATGGCCGTCAACGAGGCCGTGAAGATCCCCGTGTTCCGTCCTCTCATCGGTTCGGACAAGCAGGAGATCATCGCGCGCGCCGAGGAGATCGGCACGTTCGATATCTCGACTGAGGCCGCTCCCGACTGCTGCACGCTATTTATGCCGCGCCGTCCCGAGACGCACGCTAAACTCGATGCCGTGCATGAGGCCTGGGAGTTGTTCGATCACGAGGAGATGATCGAGCGCCTGCTCAAACAGACCGAGTACATCGACTTCGAGAGCAACACGTATAAGGCCCCCAAGACCTTAAAACGCAAACATTCGGAGCTTGCTCCGCGTGAGATTTACCAAGATCACGAGTAAATTTGTGCATAGACCGACGATGCGCCTGCATCGTCGGTCTTTTGCTATCTGGGCATTTTGCGGCTAAGTGTTCATTTGCTGACGTGTGCCTGAATAAATGGACAGATTTGTGCAAGGTTTTGGTCGGTTTTTGGTTTGACCGCTAAAACCGGTTTTGGAGCGTAGCTGTTGCGGAGTTCCTTTCCTGACACGATGGTGTTGGGAGGTTTTGCTATGGCGCAGCGCGAACAACACGAACGGGTCAAAAAGATGGACCGCTTGGCGGACAAGCTGTTCGGTCATAAGGCGGTGGTCGTGGCGATACTGGTCGTCATTGCGATGGCGAGCGGCTTGGCGATGGCGAACCTTGGCGGCGGTGCCGGCGGCGTGTCGTTTGAGCGCACTGACGGTTCAGACTCGTTGGTGGAGCCGGGATCCGGCGATGCCTCGAGCGGAAAGACATCCGAAGGCTCTTCGTCTAAGGCGTCTGCCGCGGCAGAAGTCTATGTCGATGTTGATGGCGCTGTTGTGTCGCCCGGTGTATACAGGCTCAAAGACGGCGCGCGGGTGGCTCAGGCGATTGATGCCGCCGGCGGGCTGGCGCCTGAGGCAGACGTTACGGGGCTCAATCGGGCATCTAAGGTCGTCGATGGACAGAAGATTCACGTTCCAACGGTAGGGGAGCAGCAGACGTCCATTGCGGAAGCCGGTGTTGATGGTGGGGCTTTCGCATCATCGGGCGTGAGTGGCGCAACAGGCCTAGTAAATATCAATACGGCAAGCGCGGCAGAACTGCAGACGCTCTCGGGCATCGGTCCCTCCATGGCACAGTCGATTATCGATGAGCGGACAAAGAACGGTGCTTTTGCCTCGGTTGACGATCTGATGCGTGTATCGGGAATCGGCGAGAAGAAGCTTGCCAAAATCAAAGATTGCATCTGCGTATGAGTGCGACCGAGCGCGAGCATGTGATGCCTCCGCGGCCCCTGATGCCGTGGACGATGGCCCTGTGTGCCGGCATGTGCATGAGCTGCGCCTCGGTGCTCAACGTGGCCGCTGATGCGCTGCTAAGGGAGCAGGCGCCGGCGGTCGGGCTGCTATGGGCCATTCCCGTTGCGACGACGGTATTCGTTGTGCTGGCTCAATCTTGTGCGCGGCTTGCCCCTTTGAAGCGGTGGTTGTATGCCGCGTCCGTCGGTCTCGTGGCGGGAGCGGTCGTCTCGGCGTGGTGGGCTGTGGGTGCGCTCAGCGCCTCGAAGGCGCTCGACGGTCGAGCGGCAAGCGGCCTCGAGTTTATCGTGCAGGGCGATCCATCCATAAACGACGACGTGTATTCCTATACCTGCGAGGCACGCGCGGACGGTAAGAACTTGGCAACGGTTCGCCTATCGTGCGACCGCGAGCTCAAGATCGGGGCGTACGTGCGTGTTATCGGTCGCGTTTCACGTTTTGAGAACGATGCGTATGGACGATCGCGCGTGCTCCGAGGCGAGGTGCGCAAGGTTAAAGTCGTTCGGATTGTGTCGGCCGATGAGGGCTCTCCGGGACCGCTGCTTCGGCTGCGAAATGGGCTGCTTGCGTCCATCGCGCCTGCGACCGACCCGGCGCGTGCACTCATA
The DNA here is from genome assembly GCA_958407465.1 of uncultured Collinsella sp. GTDB lineage: Bacteria > Actinomycetota > Coriobacteriia > Coriobacteriales > Coriobacteriaceae > Collinsella. The sequence goes on from CATYIV010000011.1 coordinate 42,563, forward strand.
GCCGGTGTCGTCTGCGGTCGTTCGGCCGAACTGCGCGCCCAGCCGGCGGGCGACTGGTTTTCGGTGACGGGAACGGCGCATCTTATAGCCGTCTCCGGCAGCCATTTGGCTATCGTGGGATTTGTAATCGAGGGTGTATTGCAAAAGACTCGCTGCTCACGTGGTGTTCAGCGGGCGATATTGGCGATGGCACTTGTGGGCTACACTGCCTTTACGGGCGCGTCTCCCTCGGCCGTGCGCGCGTGCTGCATGGTGTTCGCGACGCTTGTCGTAAACGGCGCGGGGCGTCGCCGGCACGGCGCATCGGCACTCTTCGTAACCATGTCCATCTTTGTGCTACTGCGGCCGACGGTGCTGTTCGAGATGGGCTTTCAGCTCTCGTGTGCCAGCGTCTTAGCCATTCTGTGCTTTTGCCCCTATGCGACCTACGCTTTGGGTGAGCTGGGTGTGCCATCGGGCGTTGCCAACATACTTTCCGTCACGCTGTGCTCGCAACTGGCAACACTTCCCATTACCATTCCTGCCTTCGGTACGTTCTCGCTCATTGCTCCGCTGGCAAATGCAGTCATCGGTCCGGTGGTGAGCGTACTGCTTGCTGTGTCGATCGTGCTGGTTCCCTTTTCGCTCGTGGAACCGTTGCGGATTTGGGCGCTCGTTGTGCCCATGGTTGCCGCCCGTTGCGCACTGTTCTTCGAGCAGCTGTTTGCCGCCGTGCCTGGTGCATCTGTGAGTGTGCCGCCCGATAGCATGTGGATTTACCTAGTGCCGTGTTTGCTGGCGGTTCTGTTGGTCTGGTGGCCGCGTCCCCGTGCACGTCCTATGGCGGTGGGGCTTTCATGCCTGGTGCTCTTGGCTGCGATTCCGTACGTCTACTGGGATCGATTCGCTCCGCCTTCGGTGACGGTGCTCGATGTGGGCCAGGCGGATGCGATTCTTATCCGCCAGGGCGACGCATTAGCACTCGTCGACTGCGGGCTCGATGAGCGCGTGGTAGCGGCGTTGGTTCGCAATAACGTGCACCATATCGATGCCGTCTTTGTGACGCATTGGGATGAGGATCACTGGGGTGGTCTACCTGCCGTGCTCGAACAGTTTTCGGTCGGAACGATTGCCGTGGCGGCGGATGCGTTGGAGGATGCTCCTGCCGAGGTATTGAATCGACCTGGCGTTGAGTATCGGCAGGTGCGCCGTGGGGATACGGTCGACATCGGCTCATTTTGTGCCCGCGTGATGTGGCCGTTCGAGTCCGTAGATGGCGAGGGAAATGAGGACTCGCTTGTCCTGCTACTCTCTTATGTTCAGGAAGGCAAGAGCCTGCGTATGCTCCTCACTGGTGATGCCGAGCTCGACCAAGAACGGGAATTCGTGCAGGAGGTGGGGGATATCGATGTCCTTAAACTTGGGCATCACGGCTCCAAGGTTTCAGTCGATGGTGAGTTGCTGGATGTCCTGAGACCCGAGCTTTCCCTCGCGAGCGCCGGCAAGGGGAATCGATACGGTCATCCGTCGGATGCCTGCATCGATGCCGTTCAGGAAGCGGGCGGTGCGTTCGCATGCACCATCGAACACGGTGATATCACCATCAGCCCGACCGCAAAGGGCTTTGCGATGCGATGCCAGCGACCGTGACGACGTCGATGGCGTGTGGTGGGCCCCTGGGCTAGAATGGCACGGAACGAATACGAAGGCCTGCGGGAGGGGAGCGTAATGTCCGAAACCGGTCTGCTGCCGGCATATCTGATCGTCGGTACCGACGGCGTCAAGCGCGATCACGCCGTCTCGCGTATGAAGGCGCGTCTGGAAAAGTCGGGAATGGTCGAGTTCAACCTCGACGAGCGCGACATGACCAAGGACCCCGATATCGAGTCCATTATCGGATCGCTTAACACCTTTCCGATGGGCAGCGAGTTTCGCTTGGTAATCCTTGATGGCTGCTCAAAGCTCGCTAAGGCGGTCTCGGAGCCGCTTGTCGACTATCTGGCGAGTCCCAGCCCCACGACGGTCTGCCTCATCATCGCCGACTCGCTTGCCAAGAACACGCGCCTGTATAAGGCGATCGCCAAAATCGACAAGAAGGCCGTGATCGATTGCTCCGGCACCAAGCGCTGGGAGTTACCGCGCCGCGTGCAACAGATGGCGACGCAGCACGGCAAGTCGATCTCGACGGCGGCCGCCGAGGAGCTCGTCTCGCGTTCGGGTGAAAACACTCGCATGCTCGATAACGATTTGGCTAAGCTTGCCCAGATGGTCGAGGCGCCCCAGATTGAGCTTGCTGATGTGGAGCGCTGGATTGTGCGCACGGCCGAAGTCCAGCCCTGGGACTTTCTCAATGCGGTCTCGGCCCGTGACATGCGACGCTCGCTCGAGCTCTTCAATCTACTGCCCGCCAAGAGCTACGTGTGGACTTACACATTGCTGTGCGGCCGCATCCGCGAGCTTATCGTTGCCAAGGCGCTCGATGCGCGCGGACAGGGTCGTGAGCTGGCCGCAACGCTTAAGCTCCAGTCCTGGCAGGTCAAGAATCACCTGACCTGGGCACGTCGCTTTTCGATGGCAGAGCTCGTTGCCGCGCTCGAGGGCGCGGTCGATGTGGAGCTCGCGCTGAAGGGTTCGGCCGATTCTCAGACCGCGCTTTTGCTCTGGATTACGTACATCTTGAGAAAATCGTGATGATACCTGCCTATTTGACAAATTCGTTCTATCCCTTTGAGGGGGAGCGTGCTATAGTAGGCGCTTGCATGACCTCACCGTGTCTCAGAGGTGTCATACATTTTTTGCAAGGAACTCGAAAGGAACTCCAGAAGTGGCAAACATCAAGTCTCAGAAGAAGCGTATCCGCACCAATGAGGCAGCTCGCATGCGTAACAAGGCTGTCAAGTCCGAGCTCAAGACGCTGACCAAGCACGTCCAGTCCGCCGTCGCCGAGGGCGACGCCGAGAAGGCCCAGGCTGCCCTCAAGACCGTCACCAAGCGTCTCGACATGGCTGCCGCCAAGCATGTTATCCACAAGAACCAGGCTTCCAACCGCAAGTCCGGTCTTGCCAAGCTCGTGAACAGCATCAACGCCTAAGTTGTAAATTTCACACCACACAGATTACGCGCATAAATGGAGCCTGTTTTATGGAACAGGCTCCATTTTTTGTATCGCTCGGGTAAGATAGTCCGCATGAATACTTCAATTGACATTTCCCACATCCGCAACTTCTCGATCGTTGCGCACATCGACCATGGCAAGTCCACGATCAGTGACCGCATCCTCGAGCTCACCCATACCGTCGACGAGCGCGATATGGAGTCGCAGCTGCTCGACACCATGGATATCGAGCGCGAGCGCGGCATCACGATCAAGTCCAATGCCGTTCGCGTGTCCTATGACGCCGACGATGGTGAGACGTATCAGTTCAACCTGATCGATACGCCGGGCCACGTGGACTTTACCTACGAGGTCTCGCGTTCGCTTGCCGCCTGCGAGGGTGCGGTGCTTGTCGTCGACGCCACGCAGGGCGTCGAGGCGCAGACCGTCTCCAACGCGACGCTCGCCATGAACGCCAACTTGGATATCGTGCCCGCTATCAACAAGATCGACCTGCCGTCGGCACACCCCGACGAGGTCAAGACCGAGATCGAGGATGACCTGGCGATCCCTGCCGATGATGCCGTGTGTGTCTCGGGCAAGACCGGCGAGGGCATCCACGATCTGCTGGAGTCCATTGTCTTTCTGATTTCTCCGCCCAAGGGCGATGCGAATGCGCCGCTCAAGGCACTCATTCTGGATTCATACTTCGACGAGTATCGTGGCGTCGTCGCCACGGTGCGCATCTTTGACGGCTCCATCAAAAAGGGCGATACCTTGCGCATGATGCAGGCAAAGGGCGACTTTTTGGTCGATGGCGTGGGCGTCAAGCGTCCCGCCGAGACGCCGGTCGACGCGCTGACGGTCGGCGAGGTCGGATACGTGGTCACGGGCCTGAAGGACCCCGAGGCCGTTCGCGTGGGCGACACCCTTACCTGGGCGTCGAACCCCTGCCCCGAGCCGCTTCCCGGTTACCGCGAGGCTAAGCCCATGGTCTATACGGGCCTGTTCCCGATCGATAACAAGGACTACGAGAACCTGCGTGACGCGCTCGATAAGCTGCATGTCAACGACCCGTCGTTGGTGTGGGAGCCCGAGACTTCGGTGGCGCTCGGCTTTGGTTTCCGCGTTGGCTTCTTGGGCCTGCTGCATATGGAGGTCGTCAAGGAGCGCCTGGAGCGCGAGTTCAACCTGGACCTGATTGCCACGAGCCCTTCGGTGGACTATCACGTCTACAAGACCGACGGCGAGATGATTGATGTTCGCAGCCCGCAGGATCTGCCCGAGGCTACGCGCATCGAGCGCATCGAGGAGCCCTACCTCAAGGCCAAGATTATCTGTCCGCCCGAGTATACGGGTGCCGTCATGCAGCTCGCTATCGAGCATCGCGGCATTACAACCGACATGATCCATCTCACGAGCAAATCGGTCGAGATGCGTTTCGACATGCCGCTTGCCGAGCTCATTCTGGACTTTTTTGACCAGCTCAAGAGCCGCACCAAGGGTTACGCCTCGCTCGACTACGAGTTCAACGAATATCGCCCCTCCGAGCTCGTCAAGCTCGACATCCTGCTTTCGGGCGACGAGGTGGACGCGCTGTCGTTTATCGTGCACAAGGATAAGGCTTATGGCCTGGCCCGCGGTCTGTGCGACAAGCTCAAGGAAATCATTCCGCGCCAGCTGTTCGAGGTGCCTATCCAGGGCGCCATCGGCAACAAGATCATTGCCCGCTCTACCGTCAAAGCGCGCCGCAAGGACGTGCTGGCCAAGTGTTATGGCGGCGATATCTCGCGAAAGCGCAAGCTGCTCGAGAAGCAGAAAGAGGGCAAAAAGCGCATGAAGGCCATCGGCTCGGTCGAGGTTCCGCAGGAGGCCTTTATGGCGATTCTCAAGGTGGACGAGTAGGTCCATGGCACTTTCTGAATACAGCAAGCGGTTGCTTGGCGCCTATGCCGAGCAGCCGTTCCTTATGGCTCCCATGGCGGGCGTGACCGATCCCGCCTATCGCATCATGTGCCGCCGTCGCGGTGCCCATCTTGCCTATAGCGAGATGGTGAGCGTGGCGGGCCTTGCCTATGCCAGCAATAAGACGTGGCGCCTGGTACTGCCGGCCGATGAGGAGCAGCAGATCTGCGTGCAGCTCTTTGGCTCCAAGCCCGATCAGTTTGCGAGCGCTGTTGCTGCCGTCGAGGAGCGTGTGGGCGATCGCCTGTCGCTGATCGATATCAACATGGCCTGCCCGGCTCGCAAGGTCGTCACCAAGGGCGAGGGCTCGGCGCTTATGCGCACTCCCGATCTGGCCGAGCAGATCGTCGAGGCGGCGGTGGGCGCGGCGCATGTGCCCGTGACCGTAAAAATCCGTAAGGGCTTTTACGCCGAAGACCGCAACGCCGCGACGTTTGCCCAGATGCTTGAGGGAGCAGGGGCCGCCGCGGTGGCGGTACATGGTCGCTGCGCCACGCAGCTCTATACGGGCCAGGCCGATTGGTCGGTCGTCGATGAGGTGGCCGACGCCGTCGAGATTCCCGTTATCGGTTCGGGCGATGTGTTCTCGGCAGAGGACGCTGCTGAGCATCTGCAAAGCTCGGGTGCCAGCGCGGTGTTTATCGCGCGCGGCATCTACGGCAATCCATGGGTGTTCGGCGATGCCCGAGCCCTTGCACTCGATGGCACGCCGGTTCCTTCTCGCTCCTCGGTTGAGCGCCTGGATGCCCTGCGCGAGCACCTGACGCTCACGCACGAGCTGTTGCCGCTCATGTCGCGTGCCCGCACGTACGCAAGCTGGTATCTAAAGGGCATGCCCCATGCTGCCGCCTGGCGCGCTCAGGTGGTGCGTTGCTCCACATACGAGGAGTTCATGGCACTGGTCGATGATATCGAGCACGATGTGGTGGCCTGTGAGGCCGCACTTGCCGCCGGCGAGTCGGTGCCCGCTCATCCGTTGGAGGCCTAACGGTGGCCGTTACCGCGCTGTACGTGCATGTGCCGTTTTGCGCCCAAAAATGCCGGTACTGTGACTTTGACTCACGCAGTTTTGCTCCGTGCAACATGAGCGTTGCGCTCGATACCTATTTTGAGCAGTTGTATGCGCGCCTCGATGCTTTTGGCGACGCAGGCGCGCTTGCACAGATCCGCACCGTCTATGTTGGCGGCGGCACGCCGTCGCTGGCGGGGGAGCGTTTGGTAGAATTTGCCCGGCGTATCTCTGCGTGGTGCAAGCCTGTTGAGTTTACCTGCGAGGCCAATCCCGAATCGCTGACCGCAGAGCTTGCCACTGCGCTTGCCGGGGTGGGTGTCACGCGCGTCTCTCTGGGCGTGCAAACGCTCGATAACGCCGAACTTACCGCCATCGGCCGCATTCACGATGCCGATCGGGCGCTCGCTGCCATCACGACGGTCAAGGACGCTGGGCTTGTCGTGTCGTGCGACCTGATGTGCGGCCTTCCCGGGCAGACCGACCTAAGCTGGCAGCGCACACTCGATGGCGTGTTGGCGGCGGCGCCGCATCATGTGTCGGTGTACCCGCTCACGCTCGAGGAGGGCACGCCGCTCTATCGCATGGCGTGTCGCGACGAGTCGCTCGAGCCCGACGAGGATTTTCAGGCTGCATGCATGGATGCGGCGCGTGAGCGCCTGAGTGCGGCCGGCTATCACCCGTATGAGGTGGCAAGCTACGCGCTCGACGGCCATGAGTGCGCCCACAACATTGCCTATTGGACCGGACAGGGCTATCTGGGTTTGGGCCGCTCTGCCGCCGGTATGCTCGACGCCGAGGATTTCGATCGCTTGGCCGGGCTGTTTCCCGACGTGCTTGCTCGCGGCGATGCGTATCGCGTGCGCTTGGTGCAACGCGACGATGCCGCGACGACGTTTGATGCCGAGTATCTGTCGCAGCGCGAGGCGGCGGCCGAGGATTTGATGCTTGCCTGTCGCATGACGCGTGGCATTGGGCCCGATCTGTTGGTTCGCTCGGCAAGCGTGATCGCTGCAGATGAGTTGGCGGCGGCCTGCGACCGTGCGGTCGAGTTGGGCCTTGCCACCTGGGTGCCCGATCATATTGAAGGACATGCGGGGCGCGTCACCTCGAAAGACGTTATCGCAGGTCGCGTCCGTGCTCGTTTAGCGCCCACTCACTTGGGCTGGCTCGATGGAAATGTGCTGTTCGAGCTGTTTTGGGGTCTAGCCTAGGCCGCTCGGGTAGAATTACCGCAATATATACGCTGCTGTGAGCAGGAGGTTGCCGCGCATGGCGACGATGAACGAAAAAGATTACTACGAGATTTTGGGTGTCTCCAAGGACGCCACCTCGCGTGATATACAGAAAGCCTTCCAGCAAAAGGCCCGCAAGCTCCATCCGGACGTCAACAAAGAACCGGATGCCGAGGAAAAGTTCAAAGAGGTTTCCGAGGCCTATGCTGTGCTTTCGGACGAGCAGAAGCGTGCGCGCTACGACGCCATGCGCTCGGGCAATCCCTTTGCCGGCGCTCCCACGGCTTCGCCCTATGGCGGCGGTTACGCCGGCAGCGCGGGCTACGGCAATCCCTTTGAGGGCGGCTTTCCCTTTGGTGGCGCCTGGGGTCAGCCGCGTCGCGGGCAGGCTGCCTATAATCCCGAGAACGGCGCCAACGTCGTCGTCGATATTAAGCTCGACGCCAAGGAGGCCAAGGGCGGTGCCCGCAAGACCGTCCGCTATACGCGCTTCGATACCTGTGGTCACTGCGGCGGTTCGGGCTCTGTTTCGTCCGAGCATGCACATACCTGTCCGAGCTGCGGCGGTCGCGGCCACATCGATGTCGACCTGTCCTTTCTGTTTGGTGCCGGCACGTTCCAGTCTGTCTGCCCTGAGTGCGGTGGCTCCGGTAAGGTCGTCGCCGACCCCTGTCCCGATTGCGGCGGCAGCGGGCGAACCCGTGTGACCTCCGAGCAGACGATTGAGTTTCCCGCCGGCACGCACGATGGCGACGAGGTCCGTATTGGCGGCATGGGTCACGCCGGCACCAACGGCGCCTCTGGCGGTGATCTGGTCGGTCGGGCCCATGTTGAGGCCGAGCGCCTGGAAGGCAAGGCCCGTACCGGTTTTTACCTGATGGGCATCGTGGCGCCGTTTTTGGTGCTATCGGCCATCTCGGGCGTGTTCTCGGCCTTTGCCGTGATGTGCTTTATTCCGTTTGCCATGGGCCTGTTCATGGTGCTCTCGGACGGCGTGCTGCACCGCAGCCTGCTGTGGTGGAAGCGCGGCGCGATGCAGTTTGCCAACGGTTTTGCCAACGGATTTATGTTTGCGCTCGTGTCGGTTTGGTTTGCGAGCTGCTCGCAACGTGCCATGCTTTCGCCCTACGCAATGCAATAACATCAAACCCTCTGTTTGCGGCCGGCCCAGCTTGGGTATAGGACGCACTGTGACAATAATGAAAGTCGGAAGGATTCGGTCGTGTCGGAAAATAGGGATTACTACGAGGTGCTTGGCGTCGACAAGGATGCCGACGCGCGGACGATTAAGCGCGCGTTTCTAAAGAAGGCCCGTACCGTACACCCGGACGTTTCGGACGACCCCGAGGCCGAGGCTAAGTTCAAAGAGCTCAACGAGGCATATTCCGTTCTTTCCGATGAGCAGAAGCGTGCTAACTACGACCGTTACGGCACTGCCGACGGCCCCGGTGGCTCCGGCTACGTCGATATCAACGATATCTTTGGTGGCATGGGCATGGACGACTTGTTCTCGTCGTTCTTTGGCGGCGGTGCCGGCGGTGGCGCCCGCAGCCGTCGTGAGCGTCGTCGCGGACGTGATATGGCCATCTCGCTTTCGGTGACGCTCGAGGAGGCGGCGCTCGGCTGCAAAAAGACAATCAGCTATGACCGCCTTGCTCCTTGCGAGGACTGCAATGGCACCGGTAGGGCAGAGGGCGCACAGGAAAAGCAGTGCGGCCGCTGCCACGGTACGGGCTACGTCACGACGGTTCAGCGATCGTTTTTGGGCCAGGTTCAGTCTTCCTCGCCTTGCCCCGACTGCCATGGCGAGGGCACGGTTATCGATCATCCCTGCGAGACCTGCGACGGTCAAGGCCGCACGCCTTCGCACGAAAAGATCGACATCGATATTCCCGCCGGCGTTTCGACCGGTCGCCAGCTTCGTGTGAGCGGCTTTGGCGAGGCCGGCCTTCGCGGCGAGCCTTCGGGCGACCTGATTGTCAACGTGCGCGTCGCCGACCATGAGCGCTTTAAGCGCAACGGTGATGACCTGTACCTGGTGAGCGATATCTCGATTGCGCAGGCTGCGCTCGGCTGCGAGATTGAGGTCGAGGGCATTATGCCCGACGAGGTCGTTAAGGTGACGGTTCCCGCCGGCGCCCAGTACGGCGACACCGTGAGCGTCAATAATTACGGCATGCCGCGCATTGGCGGTGGCGGTTCGCGTGGCCGCCTGATCGTGCAACTGCGCGTGGTCGTTCCCACCAATCTTTCCAATAAGCAGCGCGAGCTGCTCCGTGCTTTTGCCGATGAGATGGGCGATGACGTCGCTTCTGGTAAGAAGTCGGTGACCGACCGTATCAAGAGTGCCCTCGACGATATCCTCGATTAAGGAGCCCGCGTGCTCGCACCCCATATTTCCGTCGTCAACCTCGGCTGCCGTGTCAACCGGGTTGAGTCTGACCGTATCACTGCCGATCTTATGCGCTTGGGCTTTGCTATTGTGGAGCCCCAGGATGCCGATCTGATCGTCATTAACACTTGTGCCGTTACGGGCGAGGCCGAGGCTAAGACCCGTAAGGCCGTCCGTCATGCGCTGGCCCATCCAAACGAGCCCTATGTGGTCGTGACCGGATGCGTGGTCAATTTGCATCCCGAGGAGCTGTCGGAGCTTTCGGATCGCGTGATTGCCGAGCCGTCCAAGATAGATGTCGCCGAACGTGTTTGCGAGGTGCTGGGTGTTGAGTCCGATAGCGTTCCCGCCTGCAGCGATGGCGAGGTGGTCGATGCGCTCGGTCGCTCTCGCCTGGGCGTGAAGATTCAGGATGGCTGCAACCATCGCTGCACCTATTGCATTGTGTGGAAGGCGCGCGGCCCCGAGCGCTCCGTGCCCGTCGAGTCCGTGCTCGAGCAAGTTCGCGAGGCCCAGGAGGCCGGCGTGCCCGAGGTGGTGCTGACCGGTGTGAACCTGGGTGCCTACGATGGCAAGAGCGCGACCGACGAGCACGTCGAAATCGATGAGCTGCTCGAGGCCATCATGGAGCGCACGTCTATTCCGCATGTGCGCATTTCCTCGGTCGAGCCCATGGATATCTCCGAGCGCCTGCTTAAGGTTATGGCGCGCTACCCGCAGCGTATCGCCCCGTTTTTGCACCTGCCCGTGCAGTCCGGCTGCACGGCGACCCTGCATCGCATGGGCCGTCCCTATAGCGCCGAGGCCTTTGAGGACACGGTGCGTATGATTCGCGCCAACTTGCCCCAGGCGTCCCTTTCGTGCGATGTCATCGTCGGTTTTCCTGGTGAGACGGACGAGGAGTTCGAGGAGTCGCTGGCGCTGTGCCGCCGTGTGGGTTTCTCGCGTATGCACGTGTTCCGCTACAGCAAGCGTCCCGGTACCCTTGCTGCCGACATGCCCGACCAGGTGCCACCCGAGGTTATGGCCGAGCGCAGCCGCCGTATGCGGGCCGCCGCACAGGAGCTCGCTATTGCCGACGCTCGTCGTCGCGTGGGCACGGTCGAGCGTGCCGTGCTCGAGTATGGTGACAACCTGACGCTCGGCTCGTTCCATCATGCCCGTCTTGACGATACCTGTGGACTTACAGCCCCGTGCCTGCTCGATGTTGCTATCATCGGAGTCGATGATTCCGGCTTGGTCCATGCACGCAGGGAGGTTCATGGAAGCCTCGAAGATTAGACTTACCGTTCCCGAGGGTATTGACCCCTCGCGCGTTTTGGGTGCCGGCGACGGCGTCCTTCGTGCGCTGGAGAGCTCAGTTCGCGCCCACGTGGTCGCCCGTGGCGACAGCATCGCCGTGAGCGGTGACCCGGACGAGGTCGAACTGGTCGCGCGTTTTTTCGAACATGCCTTTCGTGAGGCTGCTTCCGGGCGCACGCTTTCTGCCGACGATGTCTCTCGCTGCCTGGCCGTATTGCGCGACGGTGAGCACGAGGCTACATCGCTTCGCGATGATGTGCTGCTTTCGTATCGCGGCCGTGTCATTCGCCCCAAGACGCTCGGTCAAAAGCGCTATGTGGATGCCATCCGCTCGCATACCATCACGTTTGGCCTGGGTCCTGCCGGTACCGGTAAGACCTATCTGGCCATGGCGCTCGCCGTTGCCGCGCTCAAGCGTCACGAGGTGGGCCGTCTGATCTTGACGCGTCCGGTTGTCGAGGCGGGGGAGAACCTGGGCTTTTTGCCCGGTACCCTCGAGGAAAAGATCGATCCTTACATGCGTCCGCTCTACGACGCCCTTTTTGACATGATGGATCGCGAGCGCACCGATGAGCTTATGGAGCGTGGCGTGATCGAGATCGCCCCGCTTGCCTACATGCGCGGCCGCACGCTGAGCGATGCCTTCGTGGTGCTCGACGAGGCGCAAAATACCACGCCCGAGCAGATGAAGATGTTCCTGACGCGCCTGGGTTTTAACTCCAAGTTTGTGATTACCGGCGACCTGAGTCAGCGCGACCTGGTGGGTCGTCGCGGCGGTCTTGCCGACGTTGAGCGGATTTTAGGCCGTGTCGACGATGTCGCATTTTCTCACCTCGAGCGTGCCGACGTGGTGCGCCATGCCTTGGTGGGGCGTATCGTTGAGGCATACGATGCTTATGATGATGTACGCGAGAAGCGCGTGCACGATCGAAAGGAGTCCCGTTGAGTGTATTGATCAGCAACGATGCCGAGCTCGATACGCTGCTCGACGCGCAGGAGGTAGAGCACATCTGCGAGGTCGTGCTTACCGCCGAGGGCGTTGAGCGTGAAGTTGAGATTTCCCTTTCGTATGTCGACGAGGACGAGATGCACGAGCTCAACCACGAGTGGCGCGGTATCGACCGTACCACCGATGTCCTCTCGTTTGAATGCGACTCGGCCTTTGATGAGGATATTCCCGCAGACAAGACGCTCGAGCTCGGCGATATCATCCTGGCCCCGCAGGTCATTGCCCGTCAGGCCCCCGGCTTTGGCAATAGCCCTGCCGACGAGTGCCGCCTGATGCTCGTGCATGGCATGCTGCACCTGCTGGGATATGACCATATTGAGGACGACGAGGCCGAGGTCATGGAGGCCCGTGAGGACGTCATCCTGCGCGATCTGGCGCTCGAGCGCGGCGAGGACCCCAAGCTGGTCCACGTCGGCCCCATCACCAACCACGCCCACGACTAGGAGCCGTCTATGATTCCCGGATCGAACAAGGACCATCCGTCCTTCTTAAAGTCGTTCTCCTACGCCATGGAGGGCTTCGTCACCGCCGTCAAGACCGAGCGCAACATTAAGGTTATGCTCGCGGCGGGCGTTTGCACCGTCGTTGCCGGCTGCATTGTCGGCCTCGACATTGCCGAGTGGGCCACAGTTATCATCTGCTGTGGCTTGGTGATTCACGGCGAGCTGTGCAATACCGCTATGGAGGCGATCGTCGACCTGGCGACCCAGGAACTTCATCCGCTGGCAAAGCGTGCGAAGGATATCGCCGCCGCCTCCGTATACGTGCTTTCCATCACCGCCGCGATTGTGGGATTGCTGGTATTTGCCCACGCGCTCGACTTTATTTAGAAAGGGATTTCCATGTCCGACAATATGCAGCCTATCGATGAAACTCTGGATGACGAGTCCCTGGATGCGGTGGATGCCGAAGCGGCCGAGGCATACGAGGAGATCGAGGAGTTCGACCCGTTTGAGGGCATGAGCGACGAGGAGCTCGACGCCCTGTGCGACGAGGACGACAGCCTCGCGGGCTTTGGAGACGTTGAGCCCGGTTTCCGCAGCGGCTTCGTGGCCCTGGTCGGCCGCCCCAACGCCGGCAAGTCCACGCTGCTCAACGCCTGCTATGGCAAAAAGGTCGCCATCACCTCGCCTGTGGCCCAGACGACCCGCCGCCGCATGCGCGCCGTCGTCAACCGTCCCGGCTACCAGCTGGTCTTTGTCGATACCCCGGGTATTCACAAGCCCAAGGACGGCCTGGGGTCCGAGCTCAACAAGAGCGCGCTGTTCGAGCTGAACGATGTCGATGTCGTCGCGTTTTTGATTGATGCCACCAAACCGATCGGCAGGGGAGACGCCTGGGTTGCCGAGCGCGTCAAGAGCGCCCGTTCTAAGAAGGTCCTGGTGCTCACCAAGGCCGATGAGGCCGACCCCGCGCAGGTCATGGAGCAGCTTAAGGCAGCGCATGAGCTTATGGAATACGACGACGAGATCGTGACCTCGTCGGTGAAGAACTTCAACGTCGACGCCTTCATCGAGACCGTTGCCCACTTTTTGCCCGAGGGCCCGCGTTGGTTCCCCGAGGACATGGGTACCGACGCTTCCGATGAGACGCTCGTTGCCGAGTTTGTGCGCGAGAAGGTCTTGCGCCGCACCCGTGATGAGATCCCGCACTCCGTTGGCGTGATCTGCGATGCGCTCGAGCAGACCAAGAAGGTGCTGCGCGTGCACGCCACCATTTACGTCGAGCGCGAGGGCCAAAAGGGCATCATCATCGGCAAGGGCGGCGAGATGATCAAGCATATCGGTATCGACGCCCGTCGCGATCTTGAGCGCATTTTTGGCACGCAGGTCTTTTTGGAGTTGGACGTGAAGGTCAAGGCCGGCTGGCGTGACGACGAGGCCCAGATTCGCCGCTTTGGCTATAACGCCGAGGACTAAGGACGCGCGGCGCGCATGGCAGGCTCCCGGACATATCGCACGAAAGTGCTCGTGCTCGATAAGACTAAGCTCAAAGAGACCGACCTGATCTTGACGATGCTTGACGAGCGGGGGCGGCAGGTTCGTGCCGTGGCAAAGGGCGCCCGCAAACCCGGCGGACGCCTGGCTGCGCGCTGCGAGCTGTTCTGTACGGTAGATATGCTGCTCGCACATGGACGGTCACTCGACGTGGTTTCCCAGGCCGAGCTTATGGAGGCGCCGCTCGGCGTTGCGCCCGATTACGAGACGACCTGCGCCGCAAGCGCGATCGCCGAGGTCGCGCGCGTGTGCTCGTTCGAGGACGCCGAGGACCCGTTTACCTTTGCCATCACGCAGCGAGCGCTTGCCCTGGTGGGCAGCGGGCTCGACACGGCGCATATGGATCTACTTGTGGCGGCATATGTCTTTAAGCTGCTGTCGCACGTTGGCTATCGACCCGATTTTTCGGCCTGCGTGCTGTGCGGAGACCCCATGCTGTCGTATTTTTCGCCCCAGGCGGGCGGCCTCATGTGCGGGTCGTGCGCGTCGAGCGTTCCAGGTGCCGAACTGGTGTCGACCGGTGAGGCCGCATGGCTGCGCGCCCTCATGTCCATGACCTTCGATGCGCTTTTGGCCGAGCGAATCGACCCGCATACCGCAGCCTTTTTGCTGGGGCTTTCGCATGTTTGGGCTGCGACGCACACCGATCAGCGCCTCCGTGCGATGGAATTCATGTTGGGTCGGTGATGATGCGCAGGCGCGGGCTGCTTGTGGTAACATACCGACCTGTTGGTACCTCGACCTTGGTTGCTCGCTCCACCGGCGGCTTCCCAGTCCGAGGCGAATCGAGTCGCCCGATGGCGACGCAAAAAGAAAGGTGAAACAATGACTGTTTCCAAAGAGCGCAAGGCGGAGCTGACTGCCCAGTTCGGTAACACCCCGGTCGACACCGGCAACCCCAAGGTTCAGGTCGCCATCCTGTCCGAGCGCATCAAGGAGCTGACCGAGCACATGAAGTCCCATCAGAAGGACTTCCACACCCGTCGTGGTCTGCTCATGCTCGTCGGTCGTCGTCGTCGTCTTCTCTCCTACATCAAGAAGAACGACATCGTCGAGTACCGTGAGCTCATCAAGGCTCTGGGCATCCGCGACAACATCCAGTAGGATTTGTACATGCTAAGAGCGTCCTGCGCAGCGGGGCGCTCTTTTTGTGTAAGGGCGCGAACAATCACGCTCTGAAGCGTGGCGGGGGCAGGGGGTCCGCGTCACATGAGAAGCCCGCAGGCAAGGGGCCTGTGGGGTAAAGGAGAACAATGACACTCGTATCCAAGACCTTTGAGCTGTACGGCAAGACCTACACCTTTGAGTCGGGCGAGCTTGCCAAGCAGGCCACCGGCGCCTGCCTGGTCAAGCAGGGCGACACCACGATGCTCGATACCGTGGTCGTCTCCAAGGAGCGCAAGAACTATGACTTCTTCCCGCTGACCGTCGACTTCAACGAGAAGATGTACGCTGCCGGCCGCATCCCGGGTGGCTACCTCAAGCGTGAGGGCCGTCCCAGCGAGAAGGCCACGCTCACCGCGCGCATGATCGACCGTCCGATTCGCCCGAGCTTCCCGGACGGCTTCCGCAACGAGGTGCACATCGTCGCTACCTCGCTTGTCGCCGACCAGGTCAACCCCTTTGACGTCATCAACGTCATGGGTGCTTCCCTGGCCATGACGCTCGGCGGCGTGCCCTTCGAGGGCCCGCTTGCCTGCGTGCGCATCGGCCGTAACGTGGAGACCGGCGAGTTTATCGTCAACCCCACCTACGAGGAGCGCGAGAACTCCGATCTGGACTTGGAGCTGGGCGGCTCCGCCGACTTCATCTCGATGGTCGAGGCCGGCGCCGAGGAGATCTCTGAGGACGACATGCTCGCCGCCATGAAGTTTGGCCAGGAGGCCCTTGCTGCCTTCTGCCAGGCTCAGGATGAGTTCGTCGCCGAGTGGGAGCAGGTCAACGGCCCCATCGTCAAGAAGGAGTACCCGCTCGACCAGCCCGTCGAGGAGGTCCAGGAGCGCATCTTCGCCCACTACGACGAGATGGCAGCCGCCTTGCGCGACGCCGACAAGCTCTCCCGTATCGGCAAGGTCGAGGCTCTGAAGGAGTCCATCCGCGCCGAGTTCACCGAGGAGGAGCAGGCTGCTTGGGAGCGCGAGATCCCCGTGGCGCTCAAGAAGCTCGAGAAGAAGGCCATGCGTACTATGGTCGTCGAGACCGGCGAGCGCGTCGACGGCCGTGCCGCCGACGAGATCCGTCCCATCATGGTGAAGGACAACTACCTGCCGCTCGTTCACGGCTCCGGTCTGTTCCAGCGCGGCCAGACCCAGGTGCTCTCCGTCCTGTCGCTCGGCATGCTCAACGAGGGCCAGCGTCTGGATACCATCGAGCCCACCGAGGGCAAGCGCTACATGCACCACTACAACTTCCCGCCGTTCTGCACCGGCGAGACTGGCCGCATGGGCAGCCCCAAGCGTCGCGAGATCGGTCACGGCAATCTGGCAGAGCGCGCTCTGCTTCCGGTGCTTCCCGACGAGAACGAGTTCCCCTACGCCATCCGCGTCGTCTCCGAGGTCATGGAGTCCAACGGCTCCTCTTCGATGGCTTCGACCTGCGGCTCCACGCTCGCCCTTATGGACGGCGGCGTGCCCATTAAGCGCCCGGTCTCCGGTATCGCCATGGGCCTGATCCAGGAGGAGGGCAAGACCGTGGTGCTGTCCGACATCCAGGGTCTCGAGGACTTCCTGGGCGACATGGACTTTAAGGTCACCGGCACCACCGAGGGCATCACCGCCCTGCAGATGGACAACAAGGCCACCGGCCTCACCTTCGACATCCTGGCCCGCGCTCTGCAGCAGGCCAAGGAGGGTCGCGCCTTCATCCTGCAGAAGATGCTCGATGTGATCCCCGAGCCGCGCCACACCACGCGCAGCACCGCTCCGCGTATCGTTTCCATCCAGGTTCCGACCGACAAGATCCGCGACGTCATCGGTTCCGGCGGTAAGGTCATCCGCGGTATCCAGGACGAGACCGGCGCCTCGGTCGACATCCAGGAGGACGGCACCGTCTTTGTCGGCGGCACCGGCGAGTCCGTCGACCAGGCCGTCGAGCGTATCAAGCTCATCATCAAGGTTCCCGAGCCGGGCGAGGAGTACACCGGTCGCGTGGTCTCCATCCAGCCCTTCGGCGCCTTCGTCAACCTGCTGCCCGGTAAGGACGGCCTGCTGCACATCTCCCGCGTCGCCAAGGGCCGCGTGGAGAAGGTCGAGGACGTCCTCAATGTGGGCGACGAGGTCAAGGTCGTCGTCATCGAAGTCGATGACCGCGGCAAGATCTCGCTCGATCGTCTGGATAAGCCCGAGGCCCCGGCTCGCGCCGAGGGTGCCTCAGAGGGCGACGGCGAGCACTTCCAGCGCCGTGAGCGTCCGCGTCGCGAGCGCTCCGAGCGCAGCGACCGTCCGCGCCGTCCCGGCGACAACGGAGGCCGCAAGCCCCGCCGTCACCACGACGCCGAGTAACAGCTACACATAAGCAGCTCAACAAGGGCGACTCCGGACTGGGGTCGCCCTTTTGCTATTCCCGGCGGGGTCCGCGGATAAAGTTT
>CATYIV010000012.1 GCA_958407465.1 uncultured Collinsella sp.
CTGGTGCCCCCGGGCGGATTCGAACCGTCGACACCCGCTTTAGGAGGTCTTGTATTTCTATTTGAGCTGGTGTTTTATAATTTTATACAACTTCATATAACCGCATGTAAAACGGCATGTTTCAAGAATCGCGAGATATAGGCTTCAAAAACTTTCTACCCTAATTCTACCCAGATACTCTTGCTTGGGTAGATTTTTGGGATTAGGCTAGGGGCAAGCCTTTAAGGGCTTGCCCCTAGCCTAATCCCAAGGAATCCCACCATGAGCACCAAACCACGAGTCGTCGGAAACGGCAGCGTATATCAAGTTAAAGAGGGGGTGTTCCAATACCGCTTCAACCTCGGCAAGGACCCCAAGACTGGCAAATACGCCTACTCATCCAAGAGAACACTGCACTGCGAAGGTGTGAGTAAACGCACACAACAGGCAATGCTCCGCAAAGCCTTGGAAGAATACAAGGAGGAGTTGAACTCCGGTGTCGTCCGTGACAACGGAAACCTCACCGTCGCAAAGTACGCCGAGAACTTCCACAGCCTAAGGGAAGAGGGCTTCAAGAAGTCACCGCTCGCCTATGCCCGTGAGGGCAACTATATTAGCCACATTCAAGAAATGTTCGGCCATATTCGACTTACTGACCTCCACCCTGACGATATACGGCACATCTACGCAAACGCCCGCAAAAAGGGAATGTCCGAAGCCGAGCTACACGGGACACATGTCAAACTGCGACAGATTCTCCAAGACGCCGTAGACAACGAGCTCATCCTTCGTAACCCATGCACGCCAATCAAGCTTCCCAAACCAACTTACAGGGAAAGAACTCCGCTTACGGCAGACGAGGCTTCACGATTTCTGTCTTGCCTCATGGATGAACCACTGTCGGCCAAGGCAACGGGCACCATGCTCTTGCTCCAATGTGGTCTCCGACGCGGCGAAATGCTCGGCTTGACTTGGGGCGACATCGATCTTGGGCAGCACACGTTGAGCGTGTCGAAGCAGTTCACCAATGACAAGACTCTCCGACCGCCAAAATCGAAGATGAGCCGACGCACCATAGCAATCAACGACTCCCTGGCCTGCTATCTCAGCAAATGGAAGCTGGAACAGCGGGCGCAGCTCAACCGATACACTCTCGATCAGGACGACAAGACGCCTATCGTTAACGGCATAAAGGTCGTCACGATCGAGGATGACATATACGCCACAGTCGTCAACGTAGACGGCCACAACTTCGACCGATGGTTCCGCGACTTCTGCGTCGATAACGGCTTTGGGAGCTACAACAATATCACCAGAAGATTCCAGCGAAACGGCAAAGAGCACGTGAGGGGCACGGGATACAGTGGGCTCGTCCCCCACGCCCTGCGGCACACGCAAGCGACGCTCCTAATCGGAGAAGGCGCAGACGTGAAGACTGTCCAGGCAAGACTTGGACACGCATCTCCAAGTACGACGCTCTCCATCTACTCCCACGCCATCGAGGCAAACGACCGCAAGGCTGCAGAAACGTTTGGCGAGCTCATCTCAAAATAATAGAAAACTAAAAATAAGTACAGACTGTAACCTTGATAGGGTTACAGTCTGTACTTATAATTAGGTTACGGAAAGGAGGTGAACTCTATGTCTATTTTCAACAAGGAGAAAACTCGCACCAAGCGCAGCGTTGACCTGTCGTCTAGGACCGATATCGCCATCGATTCCTTCCGCTCCCTCGCAGAAAAGCACGGGGCCTCTCTGTCACGCGGAGCAGCCATCGACGCAGTTCTCGGCGTCATTCTAGGGCTGAGCCCATCACAGGCTTATCGACTACTCGCCACAGCTCGAGAAGGTCTTAAGAATGATCAAGACCTTCTCGATGCCATAAGCCGCGAGGATGTACTGTCTCGTCGAGATGCTAACGATACCGTCAACGCTTGGAAGCAAGCTTGCGAGCTCTTCGGCATCTTGGCCGATGGATACCATGAGCCAAAGCCCATGCGCTCCATCCAGATGCATGGGCGTCGGATTCTGGTGCCTGATGCATCCGATTGGATTAGCGTCAACGAGGACAACGCTGCCGAAAGCACCGTCGCAACAATCGTCGAGGTGAGAAACGGCGAGCGCTTCGATGTTCCGCACTTCATCTACTTTGACAACGGTGAGTCTTCCACACAGGCCATCGACAAGGCCGTTCTATCGACTTACCCGCGCTACGCGGAAGTGCTCAAGGCCAAGGTTGAGCCCGTTAGGGATGCAAACGGAACCTATCTCAACCTCGATGAGCTAAAGAGCGCACCCTGGCCGGGCTATTTTCGGGCACAGCCAAATGACCCGGAATCTGGCAACCCCTACGGCATCATGCTCATACTCGACGAACATTGACGGCTCATAGCCGCCTCTTAACATAGGCGCCCGACCTCCCCCTCGATGCTTGCCGGCTTTCAGGGGAGGACGAGCTAACCCGAAAGGAATATTACCATGGACAACGCTGTTGTTCACGAAGCGGGTATCACTCCCGCTTCACCTCGCATTGTCTTAGGACGCGAGCGTCTGCTCGGCGTCACCGAGATTCGTGAGCTGACCGGGCTTGGGGAGGTTGCCGCCGCATCGCTCATGAAAGAGAGCGGTCGCTGCCTCAAGCTTCATAGCCGCCTCTTCGTCATCGAGTCCAGCTTTTTTGAGTACCTTCACGAGTTGGAGGTGTCGGATCCGTGCAGCCTGTAGCCAATAGCTCATTCAACGTCGAAGCCGATCAGCTCAAGACCTATATCGAGGAAATGAACGGGCGTAAGCCCATGGCTCACATACGCAGCCTCCCCTCTCTCGACAAGCTCATCGGAGGCGTCGTACCCGGAATCCTGACCATAGTCGGAGCGGCACCCGCTGCCGGCAAGACGACGCTCCTCAAGACCATCTCCGACGACCTCGCATCCCAAGGCGTGCCCACCGTCTTCTATTCCGCGGAACTCCCCGCGTATCGCATCGCCCAGAAGGGCATCACGCGCCTCGGCAACGGAGACTTCAGCCTTTCCGAGGCGACCGGGACCATCCCCGAGAAGAGGGAGGCATTTGAGCACGCCTGCGCCATCTACGCCGAGACCGTAGCACCTAACTCGTGCATCATGGACAGCCAAACGTCCATGGAAGATCTCGGGCGTTGCATCGGTGATTGCATTCACGAACGTGGGCAGCGCCCTGCCGTTTTTGTGGATTACCTTCAACTCATTGCAGCAACCAATTTCAATGTTCGCGCGGAAGAACGCGTTGTCATCACCGCTTGCGTCCAAGCCCTGGGCAACATTGCCCGGACGTATGACGTCCCCGTTTTCCTGATAAGCAGCGTCGCGCGCGATAAGTACAACGATGCGAACACCGAGCTCAACGTCTTCGCTGGCTCGCAGGGTATCGACTACGGCTCCGACAACGCTCTCTTCCTGCAGGTCGACGGCAGGGACAAGAAGGAGCGGAGTTACAACTCAGAGCTAGATGTTCGTCCCCTGCTCGTTCGCGTCCTTAAGGCACGCTATGGCACGCTTGGGAGCGCCAAGCTCACCTTCGACGCGCCCCATGCCACCTTCTATGACCAGGAGGGCTAGACCATGCGCGACAACAGCAAGACCGCGCATATCAACGTCCGCATGGCCGAGGAGGAGCGTGCCGTCATCATGGCGCGCTCCTCCTCTTTTGACATGGCCCCATCGACGTTCATGCGCGAAGCTGCCCTCCGCATCGGGCAGAAGCCCGTCAAGGTCGCCGACGAGGCGACCTTGCGGCAAATCCTCCACCAGATGAAGAAGCAGGGCGGAAACCTCAACCAGGCCGTCCATGCCGCAAACGTCTATGGCGTGGATGCGCAGACGGCCCGACAGCTCACGGAGGCCGTCCGACTGGTGTCGAGCACGGCCTCGCAGCTTTCAAACCTCATCTCCAAGAATCGAGAACTATCATGAAAACCAAGATGCTCACAGCGCTCCTATCATCCCTTTTCCTAGCGATCCTCGCATGCCCCGTACTCGCCGCCCCCATCGACATGCTCGTCGCCGGGTACGGACTCGACGCATCGGCAATTCCCACAACGTTCGACGCGGAGACCGTCCTCGGCTGGTGGCTCTCGGACGGGTTCGTCACCCATCCCCTCGGGGCCTTGTTCGTCTTCCTCCTTGCACTCTGCACCTGCGCCCTCATCGCCTACTCAAGCGCCCTCAAATCACGAGCCGAGGACGGCGGCGTGCTCGGCGACGCCCACGTCAAGACGGGTCGCGAGGTCGTGAAGGGCTCCATGAACTGGGACGGCTCGACGAACCCCTCGTCGCGCGGGTTCGTCTACGGTTTCACCAAATATCGCGGTAAGCCCTGCTATTTCTACGAGCCGAAGAAGATGATTTTCGTATCAGGGGCCACTGGGTCAGGTAAATCACGCTTCCTCTACCTCCCCTCAATCGACCTGCTCAGCTACGGCGACGCCTCCAACGGCTCCGAGCCCGCGACCCTCGTCGTCTCAGACGTGAAGAACGAGCTCATAGAGCTCACGGGCGACGAGCTTGCCCGTCGTGGCTACCGCGTCCTCCTGCTCGATACGCAGCACCCCTATCGCGGCCAGAGGTTCAACCCGCTCAAGCAGGTTCTCGACCTCCATGCCGAGGGGCGCGACCAGGAGGCCGAGCAGGCGGCGGACGCCATCGCGGAGCTCGTGGTGCAGGATGACGAGAAGGGCAAGGGTTCGCACTGGACGGCATCGGCCAGGGGTCTGCTCTCGGCCCTGGTCCTGCTGGTCTCCATGTCTGACGAGTGTCCCGAGGGATCGAGGCACCTCGCGACCGTCTGCGAGGTCTTGGACCGTGGCACCGAGGCCGAGGGCGACGACCCGGCCGAGCCTCTGAAGGCCGTCTTCCGCTCCCTGCCGAGCGGTCACCCCGCCAAGGGCAGGGCGTCGCAGTTCGTCTCCTCGGGCGGCAACGAGCTCAGGAGCATCCTCTCGACGCTCAAGGTGGCACTCCGCCCGTTCTCGTCCGCGCCGGTCGCATGGATGACCTCTGGCTCCGACATCGACCCGCGAACGGTGCTCACGGAGAAGAGTGCCGTCTTCCTCCACGTGCTCGACGAGGGCTCCCCCTACAACTGCATCGCGGCGATATTCCTCTCGCAGCTCTGGGCTTCGGTCCAGGCGGTCGCGGACGTGAACGGCGGCAGGCTCCCCCGCCCCGTGCAGATACTCGGCGACGAGTGGGGCAACCTCCCCCGCGTCGAGTGCCTGCCCGCCCTCCTCAGTCTGGGGCGAAGCTACGGCACGTTCTGGGTCGGCGCGACACAAGACGTATCCCAGCTCAATAAGTATGGCGAGAGAGACGGCCGCAGGAAAATCCTCGCGAACTGCGGTGTGAAGGTCGCCATGAAGCTCGCAGAGGAGGAGGACCGCCGGTACTTCACCGAGCTCATCGGCAAGACCACGCGCCACACGCAGGGCACGAGCAGCGGCAGGGCCGCGTCGGGCACGTCCTCCTCGACGTCCTACAGCGAGAGCGCCGACGACGTGATACACCCCTGGGAGTGGCGCGACATGGCCCCGGACCGGGACGGGATCATCGTCGTGAAGCACGCGGACAACGGTATGCCCGCATGTCGAGCCGGCGTCTTCCGCTCCCCCGTCACCGACTGCACCAACACGCCCACAAGGGAGCACTTCGACCTCGGGACCCCCGAGCACGAGGCGGAGAACCGTCGCGCCTACCAGCGCCGCCTCGACGAGTCAGCTGCTGGGAAGATGCGCGAGGAGGCCTCGACCTGGTGCCCAAAGTGGCCCGAGCCGGAGAAGAAGAACGGGAGCAAGCCGGGCGGCAAATTCAGCGGGCTCTCGCTCGACTAGGGAGGCGACCATGACGGCGATAAAGCAGACGAGCGTCTGCAGCGAGAAGCACCTCGCGAGACTCAGGGATTACCTCTCCTGGGACCGCGACAAGGCGCTCGCCCACGGCACGCAGAACATCATCGACGATGACCGCTGGTTTCAGGAGATGGCAGACACGAGGGCGGCCATGGGTCACGACAGGCCCGGCAAGGCCGGTGCCAAGTGTACCTACATGCAGCACCAGATACTCGGGTTCCTCCCAGACGAGTGCGACCTCAACGGCGGGAAGATGACGCCGGAGCTGTGCATGCGCTATGCGAGGGAGTACGTGGCCGAGCGCTACCCCAACCAGGAAGTCGTGATGGTGCTGCACCGCGAGCGCTGCCGCGCGGACGCCACCGACCGCTACGCCGTGCACCTCGGCATCAACCGCAGTGATCTGGAAACCGGCCGAAGGCTCGACGAGGGCCCCGCCCGAAAGGCGGCGGCATCACGCGTGAAGACCGTCCGTACCCTGGACGAAAGGTACGGCCTCAGGCAGCTTGAGCGCGGCAAGGCCAACTCGCGCGTCCACGCGAGGCAACCCGGCAGGGCCGAGCTCGACATGGCCCGAAAGGGGCAGGCCGAGCGCTCGGAGAACGCCCGCGTCCGCGTCGCGGTCGCCCGCAGGATCGAGGAGGTCGGGCGCATGCGCGACTGCCCCGACCGGATGGGCGAGCTTGAGCGGCGGCTCAGGCGGGACGGCATCGAGGTCACCAAGTCCAAGGGCGGGAGCCTCCAGTACCGCTTCCCCTCGAAGTCTCTCGGGGGCATGAGGAAGGTCAACGGCGGAAGGCTCGGTTTCGCCGTCGACCGCTCGACTGGCATCGCCGTCCGCTTCACGCTGCGCGGGATAGCGACGGCGATGCGGGCGTTCTGGGAGCTTGAACGCAGGGCGCTGGAGAACCAGAACGGCCGAGACGACTGAGCATTTGGGCCGGGACGCAACAGGCGTCCCGGCCCCTTCTTTTGCCCTTCGGTGAGAGCGACCTCGGAGCGGTTCGCCGTCCCGCCGCAGGCGGGCAAGATGATTCCGTGCAACGGAATCCATATCTTGCCTGCACGGAGCGAGCCGGTTGCCCAAGGCAACGCGAGCCCGGGCAGGTGAGCGCCGGTTGAGCCGACGCCGAGGAGACGCGGCCCTGGGGAGCGTCGCACGACGGCGCTCGGCGACCCGGCGCGAGAGGCCCAGCCCGGCGGCCACGGCGGAGCGATGGCGACTTCTGGAAGCCATCGAGCGCAGCCGTTCGGTGGGCTGGGCCGGCGTGAGCGGAGGCGGACGAAACGCGACCCTGGGGAGCGTTGCCAGGGAGCCGCAGCGAGAGCGACGCCGTGCGTCGCGGGGGTCCCGCCCATAAGCGGGACCCATCGGCCGCAAGGCCGATTGCCACGCCTCGGCCCTCTCGACCTGCGCGTCGGGGAGGAGTCGGCAGTAACCTCTCCCCGATCCACAACGGAGACCTAAAGCCGCTCGTACGCCCCCTTCACCAGCTCGCCCATAAGCTGCCTTCGCTTGCCTAGGAACTCCTCGTAATCGAGGTCCTCGAACCCAACGGGTAGGGCATGCTCCTCGCAGTTGCGGCGATACTCGTCCTTCCCCAGCGCGGCGCGATACCTACGAACGTACTCGTTCGGGGCGTCATCCGAGATGTAGATGTTGTTCTGGTAGTCAACGAGGGTGAAGTTGCCTCGGTTGCTGCGCTGTGAAAGGTAGCCCTTGGCCTTCAGGTAGTTATCTGGGAACAGATGGTGCTTGTCCAGGGCCTTTTTGGAACCTGATGAGCCGGTAAGCAGCAGTTGAGAAAGGGGGGCCGTGCTGAACAGCGCCTTGGCACCGAGCACGACCTGAGCCGCGACGAAGCCCCACCAGGTCGGGCCCGTCGCCTCGTTTGCGTCGAGGGAGCTGGGCAGCGTGATGGAGAAATAATCGTCCGTCATGATGGCAGCGAGCCTACGGTCGAAGTACGCCCGGAACTCATCGGCGGTCTCAAGGCGCGAGACGTCGTTAAGCTGCTGCTCGAACTCGGATTCGAAGGACCCCACATAGAGCCCCGTTATGGCTGCGGCGAAATACCAGCGTCGCACGAGCCTGCGCACAGCCAACGGCTCCATACCGAACTCGTAGCGCCCGATAAGGTAAAACGCATAACAGAATATGAGCGCGTTGCCCGACCCCACCTGGTCGGAGCAGACGTAGCCCGCCTCCGCCAGCGTGTTGATGAAGGCGTGCCAGTTGTTCAAGTCGAGCACGAGATCGAGGGCGCGACCGAACGTGGCAAAGTTCTCGGCCCGCGTCTCGGGCGTTGTTTCCTTTGTCTTGAGATCTCGCCCGCGAAGAATCTGGTAGGCGTAACGCAGGCGACCCCTCTTGAACCCCACGCCCACCGTGGCGCGTATGATATGCGTCGGCGAGACGGTCATGAGCGGGTTGTACGAGGTGCCCTTTGCGGGCGCATGGCTCATGGCGCAGAACTCCTCTATACGCTCCCTCATGGCAGGTTCGTAGACCGAAAGCAGGGTCATGATGAAGTCATCCTGCTTAAGCGCCTGCCCTTGCGAGTTCACGCGCACGAAGATGTCCGATACGGTCTCCTCGTCAGCCGATTCGGAAATCTCCAGCGTCGGCAGAAGATAGCACTCAAGCCCGAGTAATGCGTTGAGCCCGCTCTCGACGGCATCCTCGCCGTCATCGTCGAGTTCGGGTTCTCCCTTTTTGGCATTCGCCTCGTTAAGGCGCTTGATGAACGCCCTGCGATAGGCGCTCAGCTTGTTGTCGTGGTTCGCCGCGAAGGCCTCGGATACGTCCGGCACATAGCGCGAATCCTTCTCGGTCGAGGCGTCGGCATTCTTGAATGAGCGTGCGATGGGGTCGTAGGCGACCTTCACCGTTCGCTCCCTGAAGTTCTTGTCTCGCACGGACACGCCGTACAGCGAGCTCAGAAGAGCGGTGAGTCTCTGCTGTCCGTCGATGACAAGGGACTTGGGGACGGCATACACCTTTTGGTTCGAGCCTATGGCAGACTTCTTGCCCGCGTTGTCGCTCGGAGAGTCCCACAGCATCACATAGCCGATAGGGTATCCGCGGAGCATGGAATCAAGCAGGTCGCGGACCTTTTCGTTGCCCCACACGAAAGGCCGTTGCAGGTCGGGCAGACCGATCTTGCCCGTCTGAACGTCCTTCAGGATGTTGCCGACCTCAAGAGATATGGGGTTATAGATGGAGTTTGACACTATAGTTCACCGACCTTCTCGGCGTAGAGGTTGAAGAGGTGGGCGACAATCTTCTCCTCGTCTCCGCCGAAATCAACGCCATAGGCGGCCTCAACGGCAGTGTCGAGCGCCTTGTGCGCTGCCATCAGCTCGGGGAAGAAAGTCTCGTTCTTGGGATCGTACATGTCCGCGAGCGTCGCACCTTCTTGGGCATCCCGAGCGTCGAGCACGGCCCGGGCGCAGCGCTCGACTTCCTTGCGTTGCGATTCCGTGGGCTCGGGCCAGACGAAGTTGTTGTAATCAATATTGGCCGAATACTGGTAATCGTCCTTCAATCTTCCGGTTACGATCCTAACCCATGCATTATGGAATTGAGATTGCAGAATGCCATAGTGATAGAGAGAGGCATTAGGTATCAATCTAACCTTGTTGCTGCAAAATATCTCTGGACCAACAAAGCCCATTGGAACACGTTTCCTTCTGCTTGAAGACACCTCTGGGATGATGATGGAACTTCCCTCGGGCATGTTCTCAACGTGAAATCTCGTTGGCTT
This sequence comes from uncultured Collinsella sp., assembly GCA_958407465.1. Classification (GTDB taxonomy): domain Bacteria; phylum Actinomycetota; class Coriobacteriia; order Coriobacteriales; family Coriobacteriaceae; genus Collinsella. The sequence continues at coordinate 9,628 of CATYIV010000012.1, forward strand.
ATCTGCTATTTTCCGGGTTCCAGCGCTTTTACTTGCAAGCCTGTATTCACGAACCTGTTCTACTCTCTTTCTGCACTCAGGAAGCTGCTTTAGATCTGAGAAGGTTGCCTCCCCAAGCCACAGGCACCAGCGGTGATAGCCATGAATGAACTCTTTTGATCCAAGCCATGGATGGAAGAAGCCTTCGGCCCTTGGCTCTTTCTTCAGGAAATCGTCTTTCTCCTCATCGGTAAACAGGTAGAATCCCCCATCAATAGGTTTATTTCCGATGCCCATTTCCGGAACATCACAAATAGGCTTGCTGCGGCTGTAGATGAATACATCAGGGGCGTCTTTCAGATACGCATTGATTCGAGCCGTGGGAATCTGTTCTTCGTCGCTGTCCGGGGTCGCGTGGTAGAAGAGCGTCTTGGTCCCCGACTCGCGGGAGAACCCGACGATGACACAGAACACGTGCGCCTTGTCCGCAGCCTCGTTGTCCCACCTGAACGTGTTGTGCGCGAAGTCGATGTGGATACCCAGGTCGTACAGGGGTTTCCAGAGGTTGGCGACCTGCTCGCCCTGGCATATCGAGTTGGTAGAGACCAGGGCGCAGCGCGTGCGCTTTCCCTGCGTGAACCTCGCGGCCTTCATGTACCAGGCCCCGCAGTAGTCGATGTTGCCCGCGTTCTTCGCTCCATCGAAGACCTCAAGGAGCTCTGCCTTCTGCTCCTTGGATTGGTTGCGAGCACCCAGGAACGGCGGGTTGCCCACAAGATAAGTAAGGTCATCGGGGAACACCTCGGACCAATCGGTCTTGAGGGCGTTGCCCTCATGGAGGTTGCTGAGGCTCCTGAGCGGCAGGAAGTCGAAGTCATAACCGACGTATATCTCCTGCGTCTTTCGGAGCATCTGCTCCTCGGTGATCCAAAGGGCGGTCTTGGCGACCGAGACGGCGAAGTCGTTTATCTCGATGCCGTACAGTTGATCGAGAGATACGCGGACGGGGCTGTCCTGCGCAATGACGAGGGACGTCTGCCCCGCGTTGCCGGTCTCCTCGCTGAGCTCGTCCTCGATGATTCGGTTCTCGATGGTGCGCAGCTGCCGGTACGCCTCGGTAAGGAAGTTGCCCGAGCCGCACGCGGGGTCACCGATAGTGATGGAGGCAACCTTGTCGTGCAGCCTCGCCAGGGCCTGCTTGCGTTTCGTCGCCGTCCTCTCGCCCTCGGCCTCGTGCAGCTCGTCCCACAGCTCGTCGAGGAAGAGCGGCTTGAGGCAGCGCTCGATGTTCTCCACGCTCGTGTAGTGCATGCCCCCGGCATGGCGGGTCTCGGGGTTCAGCGTCCCCTCGAACACGCCGCCAAAGATGACGCCCGAGATCTCACGCCAATCGAAGTCCTGGGACGCGTCGGTGATGGCCTCGAGAATCTCCGGGGTCATCTGCGGGACGATGATGGAGGAGTCGGCGAACAGACCGCCGTTCACGTACGGGAAGGCCGCGAGGTCCTCGTCCATGTACTCGTCCCGCTTGTCCAGGGGCGTGTCGATCGCCTCGAACAGGTCCACCAGCTTGCGGCGGAGCTTGGCAGGGTCACCCTCGCAGTACCTACCGAACGCCTGGTGCGATTGCAGGAGGTCGGCGTCCTCGGCGTAAAGCAGAAAAATGATTCGGGTGATGAGCACGTTGAGGGAGCGCTGCTCCTCCTGCGCGCGCTCGTCCTTCTCCTCGATGTGGTGGTACTGCTTGGCGAGGGCATCGTAGAGCCTAGAGACGTAGGCCCCGGCCTCGATGGAGAGCTGCTGCTCCTTGTGCAGGCGGCTCGTCTCGTTGGAGGTCAGGAAGGACAGAAGATACAGACTGTCCGGGAGCTCTTCGAGGGAGAACTCCTGCACGGTGTCCTCGGGCCGCTCGTTGTCGAGGTCGTAGAGACGGAAGGTCCCGAAGTTGCACGTCATCACCCAGCGGGGGCGCTCAGAGTACGGCAGGTGCCGCGCGTACCACATGGCCTGCTGAAGCGGCGTCTCCATGCCGCCGTTCCTGGGTTCGAGCTTGTCGAGGTCGATGCCCCACGACTTCTGCTCGCAGAGGAAGTTGTGGTCGGAGACGAACACGTCGATGCGACGGCCTCTCACCTTCCGCTCGAAGTCAACGAAGCTGTCTATGGTGTTGGACGGGATACCCAGGACGTTGATGAGCAGGTCGACCCAGAACTTCTGCGTATCCTGCTGCTCGTTATTGGAGCCTGCGGGGATGGCACCGAGGCGCTTCTTCCACCGTTTGACGAACTCCTTTGCCTCTTTCTTGCTGGCAGGCATACCGGACCTCCTGCGTCGTTGTCACTTTCGGACAATTTTAAGGGGTAAAAGCCCTCTTCCAAGCGGAAGGGCGAGTTTTCAACGGTCCACGGTGTCGCAGGGTCCCAGGCGAAACCCGAAGACGCCGGGGGCTGTTGGAAACTCGCCCATCCCACAGCAACGTCACCCTAGGTTTTCAACGCTTTCCATGGCCGAAGGGCTTCTTATAAGCCCGTAGGCTGTGGGAAGGGTTGGAAACCGGACTTTGGGCATAGCCCTTCACAAAAAAACTTTCTACCCAAATTCTACCCAACTGACGTTAACGATGCCCTTATATAAGAAAGCAGGTCAGACGATTTATACCGTCTGACCTGCATTTACTTCTGGTGCCCCCGGGCGGATTCGAACCGTCGACACCCGCTTTAGGAGAGCGGTGCTCTATCCCCTGAGCTACGGAGGCATGTTGTACTAGTGTAGCAGATTTACTGCATCGCAATACGTCGCATGACTAGACTTCGAAGTTGCGGTGGAATAGTTCCTGTCTGAAGCATCTAAAGCCGTATTTAGGAACTATTTCACCGCAACTTATGAGGAGCTAGTTGCCTTTGTGGAAAAGGTTTTTGATAACGGAGGGGATGCTCTTGGCGCCCTTGGTCGTTACGTCGATAAAGTCGGGCGAACGCACGAGTCTATCCTCGTCCACGTACTTGCGCACAGCGCGCAGCGTCTCTTTGTCGTCGCGCGTCGAAAACGTAAAGTGACCGTTGTCCTTGGTGAAGATGGCAAAACGCGTAATCTTCTTGGTGCCGCGCAAGACCTCGGCGGCAATATAGTCGACCTCGTCCCACGGGATTTGAATATAATCCTCGGGATTGCGCTCGTTATAGTACTCAAACGCCTTATTGCCCACCATCACGTTACCGTGGCTGGTAAGCCCCATCAGGCAGGTTGCCGGCGTTGCCAGATCGACCGTGCTGTTCTGAGATTGCGCCATACGCGCCTCGCCCTCCAATAAAAACAATCGGACCGCATCCAGTGTACCCACCGGGTGCGGTCCGTTTCAATGGCTCAAAAGCCCTTGCCTAGCAATTCTCGGTCTTAAGCCGAAGCGTGCTTACATGAAGCCGCAGAAGCGACCGATGATGCCGACGGCGAAGAGAGCCAGGATGATGACGATCGGGCTGACCTTCTTCTTGAGGAGCTTGCAGACCAGCAGGGTCAGGCACACGGCGGCAAGGCCGGGGATGAGCTGATCGAGGTTGGCCTGAAGCGTGGTGACCTTCATCTGATCAAGGGCGGTAGCACCGACGGAGTTGTACATCGTCAGCGCTTCCTTGATACCCTCGGAACCGGAGGGCAGGCTAGCCCAGTCGATAAAGGCGCCAGCAGACTGCTTGACCGTGGAGACGATCGGGGTGAAGGAAATGGACACCCAGCGCTCGACCAGGGCGCCGATGATGAACATACCCAGGATGGAAGCGCCCTCGGTGACCTTGCCCATCAGACCACCGGAGAGGTCCTTGGCGATGGAGGAGCCGACCTTGTAGCCAAACTCCTGCGTGTACCACAGGAAAGCGTAACGGATGATGTTCCACGCGAAGAAGAACAGCAGCGGACCGACGATGCTGCCGGACATGGCCAGGGAAGCGCCCAGAGCGCCCAGAATCGGGCGAAGGGTGAACCAGAAGACGGGGTCACCGACGCCGGCGAGCGGGCCCATCATACCGACCTTGACGCCCTGGATGGCGACATCATCGATCGGAGCACCGTTGGCGCGCTCCTCCTCGAGGGCGAGGGTAACGCCAATGACGGGGGCGGAAACATAGGGGTGGGTGTTATAGAACTCCAGGTGGCGCTTAAGAGCGGCAATCTGGTCATCCTTGCTGGTGTAGAGCTTCTTGATCGCAGGGATCATTGCGAAGCACCAGCCGCCGTTCTGCATGCGCTCGTAGTTCCACGAGCCCTGAAGGAACTGATGACGGAAGCAAACCTTCTTGCGGTCAGCCTTGGTGAGCTGAATCTTGTTCTCTGCCATATGTATCACTCCCCTCCTACTCGTAATCGTTCAGAATGTCGCCGAGCGGGTCGCCGGAGCCACCGCCCATGCCGCCACCCTGCTTGGCCAGATCCTTAAGGCCAAGGTAGATGAGGGCAAGGGAGATGCCGATGAGACCAAGGGCTATCAGCGTGAGCTGAGGGATGGCAGCAAGGACAAAGCCGAGGACGAAGAACGGCCAGGTCTCCTTGGTGGCCATCATGTTGATGACCATGGCGTAACCGACGGAAGCGACCATGCCGCCGCCGACAGCCATGCCGCCGGACAGCCAGTCGGGCATAGCGTTAAGCGCGTTGGTAACGGCCTCGGCCGGGATGACGCACAGAAGCACTGCCGGGATGGCGATACGAAGGCCCTGCATGAGGATGGCAGCATACTGCCAGCGCTCGATGCCGGAGAAGTCGCCCTTCTCGGCGCAACCGTCCATGGCGTGAGCGATAGCGGTAGCAATGGTACGGCAGATCATGGTCAGGAACAGACCAGCGACCGACAGTGGGACGGCGACGGCGATAGCGGTGGTAACGGCCTTGGCCGAATCGGTGGCGCCACCGTTGAGGGCGAGCACCATGATGATCGAAGAAGCGACCGAGGCCAGAGCGGCGTCAGGCGCGACAGCGGCGCCGACGTTAGCCCAGCCAAGGGCCATCATCTGGAGCGAACCGCCCAGGAGGATGCCCTCCTGAAGGTGACCGGTTACGAGACCGATAAGCGTGCATGCCACGAGCGGCTGATGGAACTGGAACTCATCCAGAATGCCTTCCATACCGGCAAGCAACGCGACAATCGCAACAAGCAGAATAGTGATTGCAGACATGTATCGGACCCTCCTTTACTATGCTTGAGCGGCCAGTTCGGCCTTAGCTTTCTTCAACATGGCGTCGAGATCCTCGGAGGAATCCGAAGGAACCTTGCGGACCTCGAACTTGACGCCCTTGGCCTTGAGAGCCTCGAGAGTCTTAACGTCGTCATCGCCCATAGCGACGGCGTTGGTGACGACGACCTTGCCCTTGGAGTGAGCCATGGAACCGATGTTGACTTCCTTGATGTCGACGCCGGCCTCGATGGCCTTGAGCAGATCCTGCGGGTTCTCGAAGAGCAGCATGGCCTTGGTGTCACCAAAGCGCGTGTCCTTGACGACCTCGGCCATCTTCTTGATGGGAACGACGTTGGCATGGACTCCCGGAGGGGCAGCCTGCTCGATCATGGTCTTGCGGAGCTCGTCGTGAGCAACGCCGTCGGAAACCACGATGATGCGGTTGGGGTTGATCTGCTTGGTCCACGTGGTGGCCACCTGACCATGCAGCAGACGGGTGTCGATACGGACGTGGGCGATCTTGATGTGCCCATCGCCGATGACCGTTCCCGGAGGGATGGCGCCTGCAGGAGCAGCGGCGGCCGCAGCCGGCTTCTTCTCCTCGGGCTCCAGAGACTCGGGCTTGACACGCACGCCAGCCTTAGCCTCAGTCACGAGATGTTTTGCGATCGCATGTGCAGTGTTCTTTGCGTCAAAGCGCTGCGAATATGCCTCGATGAGCATAGGCAGGTTGACACCGGTGACGATAGCCCAGGAATCGTGGCCCTCGATGAGCCCGTTGATCTGGTTGAACGGCGTGCCGCCCCACAGATCAACGAGGAAGAGCACCTGCTCCTGGTCCTCGAAGGAAGCGACTGCTTCCTCGACCTTGGCACGGAAGTCGTCGGGGCCCATGCTCGGCTCGAGCGAGACCACGGCAACAGACGGCTGATCGCCAAAGACCATCGAGCCCGTCTGCTTGATTCCAGCTGCCAAGTCCCCGTGGCTAGCAAGAACAATACTTACCATCACATAACCTCCTTTTTGTCTACGTATTTCCTACACGACATGAAAGGAGTATACCTGTTTGGATTGTGGAATTATAGCTAAATTCGCAAAAGGTTGGATTATTTGTTTAAACGTCTATGTTTGTTACAAATTGATTACGTTGCTGGCTTATAGCTCATTGCCTGCTAAAACGTGATTTGCTGATTGTTTTCAAAGACATATAAAGGTGCACCGTTCGTTAAGACCGCTTTTAGGTGAATCCCAATGCGTCTGCGTGCCACCATTTTGTTTAAACAGACATGACTTGACTAACCGAAGCAAATATGTTTAGAACTCTAGCCCATGTAGACATTAGATGTTAGGCGATGTGGAGAGGGTTGGCGGCGTCGACGGCATCGGGGGCGTCGGAGAGGCCGTCAGGAGCAGCGTCTGCCGGGTCCTCGTCGGGGGTCTCGATCTGTTTGATCATGACCTCCTGGCCCTGCAGCAGGTATGTTTCACCGCTGCCGCAATGGGGGCAAGTCTTGCCGTGCTCGACCGTCGCGTAGTCGCGGCCGCACGCCTCGCAATGCGTCACGGCCTCGACAGGCTCCACGATAAGCTCCGCGCCCTGCGTGATAGGCTTTTTATCCGCCGCCCAGCGCCAAGCGTCGAGTAGTAGATCGGGGACGACGCCCGAGACCTCGCCCAGCAGCAGCGTGACGCTCGAAACGCGACGCACGCCATGAGCGCGCGCCACATTCTCAACATCGCGAATGATGTGATAGACGATTCCGAGCTCGTGCACTTTTAATTCCTTCCGCCGTTCTACCGAACGGCGGTCGGCTTGACGCTGCGCGAGCCCCAGACGGGCGATCTGCCTTTCAATCGTCGGGCATGGGCAAAAGCCCTATGCCCTCCTCTTTCAAGGCACCTCGCCACGCCTGGGACTCGCTCGCTGTCCAACCGCTCTCTGCGCCGTTCTCCTGCTTGTTGCGTTTCTTACTTCTTCCCGAATTTAATCTTGATGGCGCGCTTGAGCGCGTACTTGCCCAGGCTTGGAAGCTTTTGCTCGTATTTGACCATCGTGGAGCACTCGGGGCGGTCGCGATCCAGATGGATGGCGTCGAACGCGCACTTGGTGGTGCACAGGCCGCAGCCGATGCACTTGTTGGGGTCGACGATCGAGGCGCCGCAGCCCAGGCAGCGGGCGGTCTCGGCGCGCACCTGCTCCTCGGTAAAGGTCTCAACATACTCGCTAAACGGCGCAGCCTTCTCGCGTTCGCGGTCCACATGCGCAACCTCGCGGCTCGCGTTGTCGTAGCTCTCGATCACGACATCGTCGCGGTCGAGCGCGGTGTAGCGGCGCTGGTTGCGGCCGATGGTGAGCGTGGAGCCCGGCTGCACAAAGCGATGGATGGACACGGCAGCCTCGTGGCCGGCGGCAATGGCATCGATGGCAAAGCTGGGGCCGGTGTAGACGTCGCCGCCCACAAAGATGTCGGGTTCGGCGGTCTGGTAAGTCTGGGGATCGGCCAGGGCGCCCTGGCCGCGGCCGAGCTCCACCTTGGAGCCAGCCAGCAGGTCGCCCCACACAATGGACTGGCCAATCGACATGACGACACGGTCGGCATCGACACGGCGCAGATCGTTCTCGTCGTACTCGGGCGCAAAACGGCCCTCGTCGTCAAAGGCACGCGTGCAGCGCTTGAAGGTGATACCGCACACACGACCGGCCTCGTCCAGGTGAATCTCCTTGGGGCCCCAGCCGCAGCTGATGTGAGCGCCGTCCTCAACGGCCTCGCGACGCTCCTCCTCGCTGGCGGGCATCTGAGCCTCGCTCTCCAGGCAGAACATCTCAACGTGCTCGGAACCCAGACGGCAGGCGTTGCGGGCAACGTCGATGGCCACGTTGCCGCCACCCACCACAATGGTGCGGCCGGACAGGGTATCGATCTTGCCGCTGTTAACCTCGCGAAGGAAGTCGACGGCCACGGTCACGTCCTCGGCATCCTCACCCGGAATGCCGGCAAGGCGGCCGCCCTGGCAGCCAATGGCAACGTAGAAGGCCTTGAAGCCCTGCGCGCGCAGCTCGTCGAGCGTCACGTCTCGACCGACTTCCACGCCATAGCGGAACTCGGCACCCATCAGGCGAATGACCTCGACCTCGGCCTCAATGACGTCCTTCTGCAGCTTAAAGCTGGGAATGCCGTAGGTGAGCATGCCGCCCGGGCGCTCGTTTTTCTCGAACACGACGGGCTTGTAGCCCTTCTCGGCAAGATAGAAAGCACAGGACAGGCCAGCCGGGCCGGCACCGATGATGGCAATCTTCTGATCGAAGCCGCCAGCGCGCGTCGGGGTCACCACAGGTGGGACATAGCGGGTCGCGGCGTCCAGATCGCGCTGGGCGATAAACTTCTTGACCTCGTCGATAGCCACGGCGGCGTCCACACGGCCGCGGGTACAGGCATCCTCGCAGCGGCGGTTGCACACACGGCCGCAGATAGCGGGCAGCGGGTTCTCGCGCTTAATGAGTGCTAGGGCCTCGTCATAGCGACCCTGAGCCGCGAGCTTCAAATAGCCCTGAACGGCAACGTGCGCGGGGCAGGCCGTCTTGCAGGGAGCGGTGCCGGACTCATGCGTCTCGATGCGGTTGTCGTTGCGGTAGTTGGGCGACCACTTGGTGTGGTCCCACTTGGTGGCGTCGGGCAGCTCCTGGCGCGGATACTCGGGCACCCGCCCGCCGGCCTTTTTGCTGCAGAGCTTCTGGCCGAGCTTGGCGGCGCCGGCCGGGCACACCTCAACGCAGCGACCGCAGGCCACGCACTTGTCCTTCTCGACCTTGGCGACATAGGCCGAGCGCGACAGGTTGGGCGTGTTGAACAACTGAGAGGTGCGCAGGGCGTAGCACACGTTGACGTTGCAGTTGCAGATAGCGAAGATCTTGTTCTCGCCGTCGATGTTGGTGATCTGGTGCACAAAGCCGTTGTCCTCGGCCTGGCGCAGGATGTCGTAAACCTCGTCGCGCGTCACGTAATGGCCGCGGTCGGTCTCGACCACGTAGTCGGCCATATCGCCCACGGCGATGCACCAATCGGCCGGGTCGTCGGCGCAGCCCTCACCCATCACGCGACGGCTCGCGCGGCAGCTGCAGGTGCTAGCGGCATATTTGCCATCGTATTTGTCGAGCCAATGCTCGATATGCTCGATCGGCACCGACGTGCTCGCGGCATCGATAGCCTTCTCGACCGGAATGACATGCATGCCGATGCCGGCACCACCGGGCGGCACCATCGGCGTGGCCTTGGACAGCGGTCCCTTGGACGCCTGCTCAAAGAACTTGGCATAGACCGGGTGCTCCTCGAGCTGGCTCACGCGCATGTTGAGAAACTCAGCGGAACCCGGCACCAGCATGGGCAGCACCCACTGCTTGGCGCGCTCGGGGTTTTCCCAGTTGTACTCGAGCAGGCCCGTGTAGCTCATATCGTCGAGCATCTTCTCGATATCGGCTTCGGGCATGCCGGTGAGCTTGACCATCTCGGGCAGCGTATAGGGACGGCGCATCTTCATCTTGCAGAGCACTTCGGCCTGCTCGTCAGTCGCGGCCTCGGCAAACGACCAGTACTCGTAGCCCAGCAGCTCATCGCGATGCAGCAGACGGTTGGTGCAGTGCTCGCACAGCTTGACGATGGCCTCGCGCGGATGCTCCGGCAGCGGCGGCACGAACTCCGAACCGATGTCGGGCTCGGTGTAGCTAATCCCCGGTCCGTTGAGAATCATGGTTGTCCCTTCTCTTGCCACAGCCCGGCGAGACCGCGGCACCCCTCTTTTTTGCAGGCCGGGCATGCCCCCATGCCGTTCACCCGCCATTAGTTGACATTGTGTCAAAAATAGTATTGACGAACCGTCAACAATATTCAAGACTGTTAGGCGAACGGTCAGGCAAAAGAGGATGAAAGGCGGCAAAACATGAGCAACAACACAGCAGATACCTCTGTGGTCGATGCCGTCCCCGCATCCGATAGCGCGGCAAAGCGCTTGACGGGCGACGAACGCCGTCGCGAGATCCTCGCCGCCGTGCGCACCGTGAGCTCTGAGCTAGGCGTGTCGCATCTATCCGTCTCGGCCGTGACCAAGCGAGCCGGCTGCACGCGCTCATTGTTCTACCACTACTTTGCCGACATGGACGCCGCTGTCACCGCCGTCATGGACGAGGCGATCGACGGTTTTATCTCCGAGCTCGAGCAGTGGAATGCCAACCGCACCGTCGGTGATATCGAGGGCGCACTCGACACCGTCGCCCCGCTCTTTAAGCGCCTGGTCGTCAGCGGCCACGAGCTGCCGAGTACGCTCACCTCAAGCAGCGGCGCGCTCTACGGCGGCTTTTTGCACAACGTGGTCCAGCGTGTGGCGCAGTATATCTGCGACACCACCGTGGTGGATTTTGCCGCCCATCATGAGCTACGCATCGACCATGTCTACGAGACGTTCTACACCCTCATCATGGGGTTGTTGATGTATATCCGCACGCACCCCGATGTGCCCGACGAGACGGTCAAGGAAATCATCGCCTCGACACTCCACATCGAGGGCTATACCGCCAAGTATCCGGAGCGCAAGCCCCAGAACTGACGACATTTGGCCAAACTGCCCGCGATCAGAAGAGGGGCCGCGGGCGTGTGAAAGGAGAGCAGCATGCTGTTCGATGTTTGGGGTAGCGATACCCTTATCCACTGGGCCGGCTGGGCCATGGTCTTTATTGGCCTGATCGTGCTCAACGAGGTCGGCCGCCGCACCAAGCTGGGCGCGGCAATCATCTTTGGCGTGGCTCCGCTGGCCATGACCATCTACTGCGTCGCCATCGCCATCGGCGTCTCGCAGGGTGCCGAGTGGGCGCTCACCAACCCCACCCATGTGTACCAGAACAGCTGGTTCCACTACGCCAAGGTATACGCGGCGCTGGCCGGTTGCTGGGGCTTCATTGCCATTAAGTACCAGTGGGGCAAGATTGGCAAGGCGCATTGGTTCCGCGCATGGCCGTTTGTGATCGTCGCCATCAACATCATGATCGCCGTCGTGTCCGACTTTGAGAGCGCCTATCACTTCTTTGTCCTGGGCGAGTCCACCTGGGTCACCTCCGAAGGTGCTACGCAGCTGGCCGGCTGGAACAACGTGTTCAACGGCATCGCCGGTATTATCAACATCTTCTGCATGACCGGTTGGTGGAGCGTCTACGCCTCCGAGGATCAGACCGACATGCTGTGGCCCGATATGACCTGGGTCTACATCATCGCCTACGATATCTGGAACTTCTGCTACACCTACAACTGCCTGCCCACCCACTCCTGGTTCTGCGGCTTTGCGCTGCTTCTGGCGCCCACCGTCGCCGCCTTTATCTGGAACAAGGGCGGCTGGATCCAGAACCGCGCCTTTACGCTGGCCATTTGGTGCATGTTTGCCCAGGTGTTCCCGTACTTCCAGGAGGAGTCCATCTTTGTGACCCACTCCACGCTCGACCCCGGCGCCGCTACCGCGGTCTCGATCGCCGCTCTGGTCGCCAACGTCGCCGCGATCATCTACATCGCCTACCGCGCCAAGAAGCTCGGCCGCAATCCCTACAAGCAGGATGTCTTTGAGGGCACCAGCGATTGGGAGAAGGCTACCGCTCGCCGCGCCAAGGTGGATTACGCGCACGCCGAGTAACGTGTTGGTCGCTGTTGGCAGTTGGGCATAGGCCCGCCCGTCAGGATTTTCATCCAATGTCTCGCAGAGCCCCCGGAAAGCGTTTCGCTCGCTTTTCGGGGGCTTTTGTCGTTGCGTCTCTATTCATCTATTCAAAAACATACGCATATATAAAATCGGATTTCAAATCATGCGGCGGCTCTATGGGGTCCCGTTTTTGGGTACAGTGTTGTCCCGATATTGAGCTTGGGGGATATATGAAAGATGAGACGATGGGCCAAGAGGATGCGGCCCAAGATGCAGAAGCTTGCGCTGAGGCCTTGGAGAGCTTAGACCGGATTTCACTCGATGAGATTGCGTTTGACGATTCGGGCGTTGATGTGCAGGATGAGTCGGAAGCCGAGGCGCAGTCCGATGATCAGGACGCAGACGACGTTGAGCCTGCCGAAGATGAGGCAGATCATGAAGACACCGAATGCGAGGCCGACGACCAGCCCGAATCCGACACGAGCGAGGAAACCATCTTGCTCGACAGCTTGCCGGCCGAAGATTCGCTGACCCGCGAGCTTCCCGGCCTGGGCTCTGCGCCTGCCGTGGACGAGACCATCGCCATGGGCGATATCCCCCTACCGTCCGTTCCCTCAGCACGCGAGGCCGAGGTTCGCCATCGCAAGATGTCGCCCAAGCGCCGCAATCTGATGGTCGCCGGTGTCGTGGCCGTCGCGCTCGTCGCCGGCGGCGCAGGCTATGCCGCCTGGAACGGATATCAGCAAGAGCAGGCTGCCGCTGTCGCCGCCAATGCCCACACGATGATGTCAGTGCAGATTGGCGTGCATGCCGCGGGCCTCGACTGTTCTACCGGCTCCAAGATTCCCGTACAGGTGAGTGGTCAGGACGCTGATGGCTCCTCCGTGAGCGAAACGCTCTATGTTGACGAGCACGGCCGCGGCATCAAACTGCTGCCTGGCGATTACACGCTCTCCATCGCTGCCTCCCCCATCGCGGCCGACGGCACCATCTATACCGTCCCAACCACCAAGACGCAGGTCACCGTTAAGAGCGATGGGCAGGATTTAAGTGCCCAGGCCACCTTTAAGCTCAAGGTGCCTTCGGCCGACACGGTGACTGACGACCAGATCGATGCCGCCGCCAAGTATGCCGAGGAGGGCGGTGCGAGCTCCGCCGCGGCTGCCAAAGTGCTCCAGCAGGCAGCAACCGCGCGGCGCGACGCCGCCGTCAATGCCGTGAGCGCGCAAAAGGCACAGGCGTCCCGTGATGCTGACGCTCGCCACAAGGCAACCGACCTCTACCAGCTCGATATTCCCGTCGAGTGGTACGGCAAGGTCGCAACTTGGCAAAACGGAAGCACGCTATGCATCTATCTGGGCGACGACGCCAATACGCCGCTCGTGACGCTCGTCGCCGTGCGCGATGGCGAGACCTTTACGCCCGATGACGGCGATACGGTTTTGGGCACGGTCAGCCTGGGCAACGGTTATACCGTCTATGCCAGCGGCCCCGTCTATCCGTACGTGGTGCCCCAGACTATCAACGGGCGCACCCAGAATCCCGTGTCGACCTACCCCATGGACACGGCCATTGAGCTTGTCGAGCTTACGACCGGCAACCGCTATACGTATAGTCAGATCAAGAACGACCTGGTAGGTAAAGACGGCAAGGCCGATGGTGCCACTAAGCTCGAAACCGACTACCTCGCGCAGATCCTACTGCCGAGTATCAAAGCCCAGGACTAGCCGGGCGCAGCAAGGTGCTCCCCAACCGCGATGAAGGAGCCAGGAGGTCCTAACCCCACAGGTCCATAGATGATCAGGCAAGAAGCCACTTCCATGCGGGCATAGCGTGTACCACACCGTGCTCGCATGGAATATCGGTCTGTTCATCCATGGTAACGATTGCCGACTCGCCAAGATCGAACTGGGCCATCGAGGCATCAAGCGCGGCAATTTCGCGCTCGCGCGTTTTCTCACGTGCCATATCCGCACTCACCTGAATCAGGCTATAAGCCCGCATGAGAAGCGCGTCCCCAGCCACAAAGTCCACCTCATGGCTTTTGCTCTTCTCTTTGATTAGCAGGCGGCAGACCGAGCCGGTCCTCACCGCGGGAGTCCTTCTCCTTAGCGCATTGAACACTGCGGTCTCGAGCCTCTGGCCCTGGTCCAATGCCGATGCGGGAGAGAATGCTCCAAACATCGCAGGGTCGACAGCGTAGACCTTAGACGCAGACCGCATGTTATTTGCCAGTGAACGCGTAAACTCCGGCACAGAAAATAACAGGTAGGCGTCCTCATAATACTCAAGTAAATCGCTGAGCGAATTACGACTGACGGGTATCTGTCTGCTCTTGAACTCGTTGTACACTTTGTTCACTGACAGCTCTCGTCCCGAAGACGCCATACACCGCGTCAAGAACAGCGATGCCAGGCGAGGGTTCTTGACGTCGTACCGTTCAACGACGTCCATGGCGACCGTTCGCGAAGCATATTCCTGTAGCAGCTGAATCGCGTCTGCAGGCGTCTGCTCAAGTGTCGCGATGAATCCCCCTCGTTCAAGATACCCGATCAGATGATGTCGAAGCAGCGCTGCATCGCTCGGGGAAAAGGTCGCATCTGGCTCGAAAACGTTCCCCGTCTTATATCGAACGTATTCCGAAAAACTCAACGGAAAAAGCTCCCGTATAAGAGAACGACCCCTGAACTCGCTCTTAAGCTCTGAGGACAGCATCTTAGAAGAAGATCCCGTCACATAGACGGTCGCTTTCTCCGTATCGACTACACGACGCAGAAACGCACCCCATTCGGGAATTTCTTGGATCTCGTCAAAGAAAATGTAAGCGCCCTCGATTCGAGCAACAGGATACAGCGCATAGAACGTGTCGAGCACGTCCGCCAGCAGCGATGGCTCATACGGGCGCAAGCGCTCATCCTCAAAATTGAAGTAAAGCATCCGGTCAAGCTTGACGCCCCGGCACTGAAGCCGCCGCATCTCCTGATACAGGCGATACGTCTTTCCACAACGGCGGGCCCCCACAATCACATTTACGATGTTGTCGCGCTTTGGCTCCTGTGGGTTTCCTAGATCAAGGTCTCGCTCAAAGACCTGCGGAACCCCCTGCTGTTCAAAGTCCTTTATTTTCTGGGCGATCAAGTCGTTGAATGCCATGATTCTCCAATCTTGCTCTCTAGCTAATCAAAATTATAGCGATTCTTGATTAATTAGAGAGCAAGATTGTGTGTAGCTTGATTAACACTTAAGCAAGTTTATCACCGTTATTGCTCCGAAGGATATCGAGTGGCTAAGAGGACAACCGAGCTCGAATGCGACTCCCCGAGCAGTCAATTTGGGACGGGGCTTTTTTGACTACCCTCCCCCTGTAGAAAAATCCCTAACGCAGTTGCGGTGAAATAGGGACTGTTTTTGCTGGTCAAACCGCAAAACAGTCCCTATTTCACCGCAACTTATTGGTGGCCTTTTGGGTGGCACTTAGCGCCACGGGTCAGCTTCGAACATTGGCTCGCGCTCGGGGCGGCGATCGCTGTAGGGATCGTAGCCGTCGTCGTCCTCGTTCTCGGCACGGATGTAGGGGTCGCGCAGCTTGGGCGCCGGTTTAGGCGCAGGCTTGGGTGCGGCGGGTGCCGCCTCAGCCACCGGTGCGTTCGTCTTGTTCTCGTCTTTCATCTGCATAGCTCCTTGCCATGTGCTCACGTTCAACACCATCGATTGTCGCAGAAAAAAGGGCGGCGGACCCAATTGGATCCGCCGCCCTTGGCGTTCGGCTCAAAAGGCAGATTTTAAGGCATGCCCCAAAATTTACTCGGCGTCGGGGACCTCGTAGGTGGCCGCCGGCGTGTTGTCGCACACGACGGTAAAGCCGCCGTCCTTGTCGACATCGACCGTCACCTGGTCGCCCTCGCGCACCGTACCGCCGATAATGGCGGCGGCGATGGCGTCCACGACCTCGCGCTGAACCAGGCGCTTGAGCGGACGGGCACCGAACACGGGGTCAAGGCCACCCACGGCGAGCATCTGCTTGGCCGCCGGGGTGATGGCAAGCGTCATGCGCTCCTTGGCCAGGCGCGCGCGGACGTCGGCAAGCTGGATGTCGACGATCTTCTCGATCTGCGCCATGCCGAGCGGATGGAACACCACGATATCGTCGATACGGTTGAGGAACTCGGGGCGGAAGGTCTGAGCCATGGCCGCGTCAACCTGATGGCGCATCTCCTCCTCGTCCTTGCCGGAAAGCTCGGCGATAGCCTTGGAGCCCACGTTGCTCGTCATGATGATAATCGTGTTCTTGAAGGACACCTGGCGACCCTGACCGTCGGTCAGACGACCGTCGTCAAGCACCTGCAACAGCACGTTGAATACATCCGGATGAGCCTTCTCCATCTCGTCGAGCAAGATCACGGAGTACGGACGACGGCGCACGGCCTCGGTGAGCTGGCCGCCCTCGTCGTAGCCCACATATCCCGGGGGCGCGCCGATCAGACGCTGGACGCTGAACTTCTCCATGTACTCGGACATGTCGATACGCACGAGCGCGCGCTCGTCATCGAACAGGCACTCGGCAAGCGCCTTGGCGAGCTCGGTCTTGCCCACGCCGGTGGGGCCCAGGAAGAAGAAACTGCCGATGGGCTTGTCCGGATCGGAGAGGCCCGCACGGCTGCGGCGCACGGCTGCGGCGACGGCGGAGACGGCCTCGTCCTGGCCGATGACGCGCTTATGCAGCTCGCCCTCCAGGCCCTTGAGCTTGTCGAGCTCGCCCTGCATCATCTTGGAGACGGGCACACCGGTCCAAGCGCTCACGACCTCGGCAATCTCATCGGAGGTCACCTGTTCGTTGAGGCCCTCGCCGTCCTGTTGCTTTTGCGCCTCGAGCGCGGCCTCGGAATCTTGAATCTGCTGCTGCAGACCAGGAATCACGGAGTAGCGCAGCTCGGACGCACGGCCCAGGTCGCCGTTACGCGTCGCGCGCTCCTCTTCGCTCTTGGCCTCGTCGAGCTGCCCCTTGAGCTCCTGCACGTGGTCGATGGCGTTCTTCTGGTTGAGCCAGCCGGCCTTTTGCACGTTGAGCTTTTCCTGGACCTCGGCAATCTCCTGGCGCAGGGCCTCCAGACGCTCCTTGGAGGCGTCGTCGGTCTCTTTCATGAGCGCCTGTTCCTCGATCTGCAGCTGAGTGAGCTGACGCGTGGTGGCGTCGATCTCGACCGGCATGCTGTCGAGTTCCATGCGCAGGCGGCTTGCCGCCTCATCGACCAGATCGATGGCCTTGTCGGGCAGGAAGCGGTCGGCGATGTAGCGATCGGAGAGGTCGGCAGCTGCCACGAGCGCGCTATCGGTGATATGCACACCGTGGAAGATCTCGTACTTCTCCTTCAGACCACGCAGGATCGAAATGGTGTCCTCGACGGTAGGCTCGCTCACCATAACGGTCTGGAAACGACGGGCGAGCGCCGCGTCCTTCTCGATGTACTTGCGGTATTCGTCGAGCGTGGTCGCGCCGATCGCGTGCAAGTCGCCACGGGCGAGCGCCGGCTTGAGGATGTTGCCGGCGTCCATGGAGCCCTCGGTGGCACCCGCGCCCACGATGGTGTGGAGCTCATCGATGAACAGGATGACCTTGCCCTCGGACTTCTGGACTTCCTTGAGTACGGCCTTCAAGCGGTCCTCGAACTCGCCGCGGTACTTGGCGCCGGCGACCAGCGCGCTCATGTCGAGCTCGATAAGGTCGCGGTCGCGCAGGGTGCTCGGCACGTCGCCGGCCACGATACGCTGGGCGATGCCCTCGACGATGGCCGTCTTGCCGACGCCCGGCTCACCGATGAGCACGGGGTTGTTCTTGGTGCGACGGGACAGGACCTGGATGGTGCGGCGAATCTCATCGGTACGGCCGATGACCGGGTCGAGCTTGCCGGCGCGGGCCAGATCGCAGATGTTGCGACCGTACTGCTCCAGTGCCTCAAACTGAGTCTTGTCCTCGGCAGACGTCACGCGGTCATCGCCACGCAGCTCCTCGTAGACTTGCTCGATGCGCTCCTTGGTGACGCCGGCGTCGCGCAGCACGCGGCCCGCCTCGCCCTTGTCCTCGGCAAGCGCCATCAGCAGATGCTCAGTCACCACAAAGCTGTCGCCCATCTTGGTGGCCTTCTTCTCGGCCTTTTCGATGACACGGACGAGCTCGTTAGACAGACCCATCTGCTGACCCTCGCCCGAAACCTTGGGCGCGTGGTCGATGGCATCCTGTGTGGAGCGTGCGAGCTGAGCCGGGTCGGCACCGATGCGCTCTATGATCACGGAGATATTGCGCTCGCCGGCACCGAGCAGGGCGGACAGCAGGTGAATCGGCTCTACCGCGCCGGCCTGCGCGTCGGCAGCCGTGCTCATGGCGGTCTGCAGCGCCTCGCGCGACGTCATTGCTAGCTTATCGATTCTCATGGAATCACCTCTCTTGGGGCGGCCGCCCTACGGGGCGGCTTCACGTTGTTCGAGAAGTATTGTTGCCAGCTTTGTGCGATCTTATACATAAATCTAAGTCTCTATATATAAGATTTTCTGAGTGTTCCCACGACATGCAAACCACCACAAAGAGGACAGGCACCTTTGTGGTGGTCGCGGTCTCTACTCCTTCGCCGAACCCGTGCTTCCCGATTCGGCGTTCCAGGACATCTCATCCTCGAACAACCATGTACGGGCAGACCCACTATCGCGTGCAGCCTGCGGGTCGGGCAAGCAGGTCTGTTCATAGGCATCCTGAATGCACTGACCCATAAACTCGTTGAGCTCGGTCTGGTCGCCCTCCATGACATAGGCCACATCGCCGTCCATGATGTAGATGCCCGGACCCTCATTGCCCTCGTAACCCGGATCGTACGAGACATCACATAGCTTTGCGCCGTTCGCGGTATCCAGCTCGATGGAAGAGTGGCATCCGCCAACCATGTCGTTCGCTTTTGCCCGATAGGACGCATATCCGTACCAACGCTTAAAGGTTTTGCCTTTGAGCAGCTCGGTTGCTTTGCTGATTAGGCTCGCGTCCATGGTGTAGCGCATGGCCCCAAGCTGAATGCGCGGATAATTGCTAATGCCCAGCGCTGCCGGTTTCTCATCAAAATCAACAGTAATGGTCTCGGGTTTTTCGTCGCCGGTCAGAAGTTCGACTGATTGAGTCACAGGCTTAACCACCGGCTCCGTCACCGCAGCAGGCAGAAATGCCATACCGACAACGCCCACACCAACCACGGCGATCGCAAGCGCCAGAGCAATCAATCCAATACGGGCAGAGCGACTCACAGCAAAACACCTCGCAATGCAGATCTGCGTCATTTGCCCTAATGATACCGTCAGCTAACACTATCACCAAAAGAAGCCGCTCGCTCCCCACCACCACAAAGGAGACAAGCACCTTTGTGGTGGGTTTCGACGCTAACGGTCGACCATCTCACGCCATGAGATTAAACTTAATTTGTTATCTGAATTTATCTATTTCTATCTATCCTCAACAGCTTTTTGTTTCGGGGAGATCATATGAAGCCGTCTCATTCCACCGGTCGCAACGTCATCGCCATTCTCGCCGTACCCATCGTGATGCTCTTCCTTATCGTCATCACGCCCTTTTCTCTCGGTATCGCCTCGCCCTTCGATTTGTGCGGGATGGTCGACGCCGGCTCGCGTGCCACCTCGCTCTCCTTTATCTGCCGCGGCGTGTTTTACGAAGATAGAATTCCCACCGGAATTTGGCAGTCAAAGTTGCCACTGCTCGGTCAGATCGACGGATGCTCCCCCCATTTCTGCCTTGAACCTCAGGCGCTAAACTGTCTGATCGACGACCAGCCACTCGACTCCATCACCCTCGCCTACGACTACGCACCAAACACCGATGAGCGCCACATGAACCAAGTCCTCGACAAGATGCTTGGACAGTGCGGGCTCACCGAGGAGGACGGTCGAACCATCTATAGCAACCAGAAATTAAAGCGAACAGAACTCCGCCGTGTCGGAAAAATCGAAGGGCGAAGTGGGGCCGCCTACTGGCAGGCCTGGGCAACACGCGACAAGAGCGAATTCGGACACAGCACCTATATGGTCACCGTCTACACCAAAGACGGAATTAAGGACAATGTTGACGATTTCGCGTCGTCCAAACTCGGCATCCCCAAAACAACCAAACCCGCCACCCCAGATGAAATCCTGTAGAGACATTCATTAAAATGCTGCCCAGCGATCACAATAACATCGAGCCCGCCCCCCACCACCACAAAGGGGACAGGCACCTTTGTGGTGATTTTCGACTCCGGCGCTCATCTGTCTCGATCTGTAACATCTAGCGGCCGTTTTTGACCCCAGATGTTACAGATTGAGATGAAATGCTCAGCGGCGCCCGTTTATCTAAATCTGTAACAACTACTCGGCAAATAAGGGTCCACCTGTTACAGATCGAGATAAACAGAAGACACCCGAATCGATAATCTAAATCTGCAACACCAAGCCCACTTTTAACGGCCCAGATGTTACAGATCGAGACAGACTGAAAACCACCGCAAAGGGGCACCTTTGTGGTGGTCGCGTTCTCTACTCTTTTGCCGAGCCCGTGCTTCCCGATTCGGCGGTCTAGGGCATCTCATCCTCGAATAGCCATGTACGAGCAGATCCACCATCGCGTGCAGTCTGCGGGTCGGGCAGGCAGGTCTGGTCGTACGCGTCCATCACGCAACGATCCAAAAAATCGATCACCTGCTGCTGGTCGCCTTCAAGAATGTAGGTCACGCCGCCATCTTGGATATAGACGCCGTCCCCACCTCCGGCTTTTGCGTATTCCGGATTGTAGTTAACGGTGCGCATCAGTTTGCCATCAGATGAATACAACTTCAGCGTTGTATAGTAGCCACCGTTCACAGAACCACGTCGGCGCTCATAGGCATCCCAACCGTCCCAGCGTTTGAACGAACGCCCGTTTAGCAAGTCCAGCGCCTGTCGGGACAACTTCTCGTCCTTGGTATAGCGAGACGAGCCAAGTTCAATCATGGGGTAGTTGCTTATGCTTAGAATGCCCGGCGTTTCCTCGATATCGAGCGTTATCTCATCGGGCTTTGTAACGTCCGAAATCATTTGCCCGGGCATCGATGCAACAAGGGACGCCATCTCAACCGTCTGCTCAACCCCACTCGGCCCATAGAAGATAAGCGAGCCAAATAGGACCACGCCCGCAGCAGCGACGACGCAAGCCACCAACAGCAACAAAACAGAAGTGCAACGCTTCATCTTCAACTCCACAAACGAGAGTGTTTTGAGCTCACTTTAAAGCGCCAACTTCATACTGTCAATTCTAGATAGCATATGAACAAAGGCGCACTCCCCCATAGAGGAGAGTTGCAACCTCGATTTTAGCGCCCTCAAGACCCAACGAGCAGCACTTAACAAGTAGCCCCGGTTATACCTTTCTCTGACGCGACCCTCGCGAAGCGCGTGAGCGGCAGGGAAAGGTATAACCGGGGCGGACAAGTATGTGCGTTACTCGGCAGCGGCCTTGAACTTGTTGTAGTTGATCAGGCAGCCGGCCTTGACGATGGCACGCTCCTCTGCCGTCATATCGGCAATGTAGAGCTCAATCTGCTCGACCGCACCATCGGCGCGAACCACGTAAGCGGCGATGTCCTTCAGGTCGCCGTCGAGCGCGGCGCGGATACCCGGCACAAAGACGTAGTCGCCCACCTCAAAGCTGGGCTCGGCCTCCATCTGGAAGGGCACCATGCCCCAGTTCATCACGTTGGAGCGATAGCGCTTGGTAGCGTACTCGTGGACGATGTTGGCCAGGCCGCCAATTACGCGCTGGCAGCTCGCGGCCTGCTCGCGGGCAGAACCATCACCGGGCTTCTTGGCATAGAGCATGGAGCCGTACTCGGTCGTTTTGGCATCGGCAGCGACACCCGCGCCGGCCAGTGCCTCAAAAACACCGGCAAGCTCGGCATCGAGCGCCGCCAGGTCGCCCGCGGCCTCGCCGGCCACGCGGCGCTTCTCAACGGCGTCGACTTCCTTGGAGCGGCCCACGTAGGCCGGGTCACGGCGGCTGAGCGTAAACTCGGCCAGGCCCAGCGGGTTGGAGCGGAAGGAGCTCGTCTCACCCGAGGGAATGAGCTCGTCGGTCGTGGTGACCGGGTCCATGATCTTGGAGCACACCTTGAGCAGGATGTCGTCGCCGAGGGGCTCCATCGCGGGCCACGGCTTGATGTTGGGGCCCTCGACCAGCTCGTCGGCCGGCTCAGCCTTGCCAAAGCCCCAGTACACGCGCTTCTTGTACGGCGCGTCGTCAAAGGCGTACTCGCAGCCCTCGTCCCAAGTCTCCTCGGGCAGGTCGGTCGCCGGCGTCAGGACGCCGCCGTTGGCAGCCGTCGCCGCAATGGAGCGAGCGTCCATCAGGGCCACGGCGCTCAGCTGGCCATTACCCGGCTTGGAACCCTCGCGGTTGGGGAAGTTACGCGTGGTGTGGCGGATGGACAGACCGTTGTTGGCAGGCGTGTCGCCGGCGCCGAAGCACGGGCCGCAGAACGCCGTGCGCACAATCGCGCCAGCCTCCATAAGGTCGTAGATATAGCCGCGGCGTGTAAGCTCGAGTGCCACGGGCTGGCTCGTGGGATAGACCGACAGCGAGAACTCGCCGCAGCCGGTGTTGGCGCCCTTGAGCACGCGGGCAGCCTGGACCACGGAGTCGTAGTTGCCGCCCGAGCAGCCGGCGATAACGCCCTGCTGCACGTGCAGCTTGCCGTCGACGATCTTGTCGAGCAGGCTAAAGTGCGTCTTACCCTCGCCGATCTTGGCAGCCTCGAGCTCCACCTCGTGCAGGATGTCCTCGAGGTTCTCGTTAAGCTCGTCAATCTCAAAGCCGTTGGAAGGATGGAACGGCAGCGCAATCATGGGCTTGATGCTCGACAGGTCGACCTCGACGCAGCCGTCATAGTAGGCAACATCGGCGGGCTTGAGCTCGCGGTAGTCGTCGCCGCGGCCGTGCATGGTCAAGAATGCGTGCGTGTCCTCGTCGGTAGCCCAGATACTCGACAGGCAGGTGGTCTCGGTGGTCATGACGTCGACGCCGTTGCGGTAATCGGTCGTCATGTTCGCAATGCCCGGGCCCACGAACTCCATGACCTTGTTCTTAACGTAACCCTTGGCAAAGACGGCACGGATGATGGCGAGCGCCACGTCGTGCGGGCCGACGCCGGGGCGCGGGGCGCCCGTGAGGTAGATGGCAACGACGCCGGGATAGGCGACATCGTAGGTGTCGCGCAGCAGTTGCTTTGCCAGCTCGCCACCGCCCTCGCCCACGGCCATGGTACCCAGGGCGCCGTAGCGGGTGTGCGAGTCGGAACCCAAGATCATCTTGCCGCAGCCGGCGAAGTTCTCACGCATAAAGGAATGGATGACCGCGATGTGCGGCGGGACAAAGATGCCGCCGTACTTTTTGGCAGCCGAGAGGCCAAAGACGTGGTCGTCCTCGTTGATGGTGCCACC
Source organism: uncultured Collinsella sp. (assembly GCA_958407465.1). Classification (GTDB taxonomy): domain Bacteria; phylum Actinomycetota; class Coriobacteriia; order Coriobacteriales; family Coriobacteriaceae; genus Collinsella. Next base: position 32,943 of record CATYIV010000012.1, read on the forward strand.
CACGGCACACAGCGAGTTATGGCAGTTGGTAAGCACGTAGGGCAGCGGGAACTGCTCCATGCCCGAGGCACGCGCCGTCTGGATAATGCCGACAAAGGTGATGTCGTGGCTCGCCATGGCGTCGAAGCGAATCTTGAGCGCTTCGGGGTCGCCGGACGTGTTGTGTGCCTGAAGAATCGAATACGCGATGGTGCCGCGCTTGGCATCCTCGGGCATCTGCGTAATACCGCGCTCGGCAGCCTCGGCCGCAGGCACAACCTCGCTGCCGCCGCGCAGGTAGATGCCGTCCTCGTACAGCTTGACCATACTGTCTCCCACTCTGCCCAAAAGATTTGGGCGCATAGCATACATTCGTTCAATATCGTGCCATAGAACGGTTGCGAGTGGGTTACGAATCTGCGCGTTCACTTTATCTCAGTAAAGCAAAGGACGAGCCCCTTGCATCACTCTCTGGACAAGGAGTGTCCCAAAGTGCCGGCACAGAAGGAACGTCCCCAAGTGCCAGCCAAAGCGACGTCGCAGGTTGAGGACGGACAGCGAGCGACGTCCAGAGCGAACAAGTTGGCATGAAAAAGGCAAGGCATAGACCTTCTGGTCATGCCTTGCCTTTTGAATGACAAATTGTCGCTCTGGACGTCGCGCAGCGTCGAGCCGTTACGCCGTTCGGCAGAACGGCGTAACCTAGAGATCCCCGCCGGCACCCAGCAGCTTGCGCATGACCTGTTCGGGGTTAACCGAGCCGTCACGCGGGGCCAGGGCGGTGATCTTCTTCTGCATCTTGTACTCGTGCAGCTCGTCCTCGAGCTGGCGCACGCGGGCGCGGAGCTTTTCGTTCTCGCGCTCGCGCTCCTCGGCACGCTCCTTCATATCGAGGATGCGCACCACGCCGGCAAGGTTGATGCCCTCGTCGGTCAGCTGGTTGATGAGCTCCAGGCGCTCGATATCGGCACGCGAATACAGACGCGTGTTGCCGCCCGAGCGCTGGGGGTTCACCAGGCCCTTGGACTCGTAGACGCGCAGAGTCTGCGGATGCATGCCGGTCAGCTCGGCCGCCACGCTGATCATGTACAGCGGTTTGTTCCTATTGTCCTCGGCCATGCTACCTGACCCCTTTCCGTCTCGTTATCGTCCATCATAAGCCCGCGGGCGCGGGTGTGCGCCACGACCGCCCTAGTACGTCGCCTTGTAACGGTTGACCTTCTCGCGATAATCGCGCGTGTCGGCCTCGCGCAGCTTGGTCATGGCATCGCGCTCGTCATCGGACAGGTTCGTGGGGACCTGTACCTTGATTTCGACGAGCAGCGCGCCTGTGCGGCCACGGTGCTTAACGTCGGGCGCACCCATCTCCTTAAAGCGGAACTTCTTGCCCGTCTGGGTGCCAGCGGGCACCTTCAGACGAACCGTCGCACCGCCGGGCGTCGGCACGTCCACCGTGCAGCCGAGCGCCGCCTCATAGACCGAGACCGGTACCTCCATGGTCACGTCGGCACCTTTACGCTTAAACAGCGGATGCTCCTCCACGTGCGTGGTCACGACCAGGTCGCCGCGCTCGCCGCCGGCAACGCCATACTCGCCGCGACGCTTGTAGCGCAGCTTGCCGCCGTCGACCGCGCCCGCAGGGACCGAGACCGTAATGGTCTGCTGCTCGCCCGTCGAGGGAATGCGGTAGGTGACCTTGTGCGTCACACCGCGAAACGCGTCCTCGGCCGTCACATCGACGGTCAGCGACAGGTCGCCGCCCTTGCGAGCGCGGCTGCGGCCAGCGCCGGCACCGGCAGCGCCCGCAGCCCCAGCAAAGCCCGAGCCCCAATCGCTGCCCCAGGCGCCGTTGCCGCTAAAGATGCTGTCAAAGATGTCGCCCCAGCCGCTGGCACCTGCGCCGGCACCGTAGCCGCCGCCATACGCGCCGCCTGCGCCCGGCATACCGCCAAACATGAGCATCTGGTCGTACTCTTTGCGCTTCTTCTCGTCCGAAAGCGTCTCGTAGGCCTCGCTGATCTCCTTGAACTTGGCCTCGTCGCCGCCGGCATCGGGGTGATATTTTTGCGCGAGCTTGCGAAACGCGCTCTTGATCTCTTTGTCGGAGGCGCTCTTGGATACGCCCAGGATGTCATAGAAGGTTTTGCCTGCAGCCATCGTAGCTCCTCTCCTGTTTCATCCGCCGCCCAGCGGGCGGCGGCTCATGCTTTCATATGGCACTAGGCCAGAAAGGGCCCCGGGTGTTGCCCCGGGGCCCTTCTCAATTACTCCTCGGTGCTCTCGGCCGTATCGGCCGCAGCATCCTCGGGCGCCGCTTCGGGCTCCGGTGCGGGGCGTTTCTCGCCGCCGTAGGTCACCGTCACCATCGCGGAACGCAGGATGCGATCCGCCATGCGGTAGCCCTTCTGGTACACGTCGTTGACGGTCTCATCGTACTGCGACGCGTCCTCGACGCGACCCACGGCTTGGTGCTCGAGCGGATCGAACGCCTCGCCCTTGGGGTCGATGGGCTCAACGCCCTCGTGCGCAAACACATCGAGCAGCTTGGCATGCACCGCGTCGACACCGTCGACGAACTGCTTAAAGTCGTCGGCAAGCTCCTGGCTGCGGGCATGGTCGATCGCACGCTCGATATCGTCGACCACCGGCAGCAGCGCGGTGACGAGCTTCTCGGTCGCGCGCTCGCGCTCGGCGATACGCTCATTGGCGGTGCGGCGACGGAAGTTCTCCCAGTCGGCCTGCAGACGGGCGGTGCGCTCGGTAGCGTCCTTTGCCTTGTCCTCGGCGGCCTTCTGAGCCTCTGCCGCAGCATCGAGCTCGTTGCGCACGTCGGCAAGCTCTTTCTGAGCCTGCTCGAACTTGAGCTTAAAGTCGTTGTCGGCGGCTTCCTCACCGGCGCGGATAGCGGCTTCCACCATCTCGTCCTCGGTCATCGTCGCCTCCTTGTTGGAATCCTCTACTTGGTTCTCGGCAGCCTCGGCGGCCGGGGCCTCGTTGGCCTCGGTAACGTCTGCGGCCTCTACGGGAATCTTCACGTCCTTCTCCTCAGAGTCAACGGGGGCGGCACCAACGGCGGCCGCCTCCGTGCGAGCTTTACGGGCGGACATGATTACTTGTCCTCGTCGTCCACAACCTCGTAGTCGGCGTCGACGACGTCATCGTCGGCAGGCTGGGCGCCGGCGGCACCGTCGGTCTGCTGCTGAGCGTCGGCGTAGACAACCTGGGCCAGCTCGTAGGCCACGGACTGCAGGGACTCGCCGGCGGCCTTGATGGCCTCGACGTCAGAGCCCTCGAGCGCCTTCTTGGCGTCGGCGATAGCGGCCTCGGCCTTGGACTTCACGTCGGCGGAAACCTTGTCGCCCAGCTCGTTGAGGGTCTGCTCGGTGGAGTAGCACAGGCTGTCGGTCTGGTTGCGGACCTCGACCTCTTCCTTCTGCTTCTTGTCCTCCTCGGCATGAGCCTCGGCGTCCTTGACCATACGATCGACTTCGTCGTCGGACAGAGCGGTGGAGCCGGAAATGGTGATCTGCTGCTCCTTGCCGGTGCCCTTGTCCTTAGCGGAGACCTTGACGATGCCGTTGGCGTCGATGTCGAAAGTGACCTCGATCTGCGGCACGCCGCGGCGGGCAGCCGGGATGCCGGTCAGCTGGAACTTACCGAGCGACTTGTTGTCGCGGGCAAGCTCGCGCTCGCCCTGGAGCACGTTGATCTCGACGCTGGTCTGGTTGTCGGCAGCGGTGGAGTAGACCTCGGTCTTGGAGGTCGGGATCGTGGTGTTGCGGTCGATCATCTTGGTCATGATGCCGCCCATGGTCTCGACGCCCAGCGACAGCGGGGTAACGTCGAGCAGCAGGATGCCCTCGACGTCGCCGGTGAGCACGCCGCCCTGGACGGCAGCACCGTCGGCAACGACCTCGTCGGGGTTCACGGACATGTTGGGCTGCTTGCCGGTCATGGTCTTGACGAGCTCCTGGACAGCGGGCATACGGGTGGAGCCGCCGACGAGGATGACCTCGGTCAAATCGGAGAGCTTGAGCTTAGCGTCGCGCAGGGCGTTGGTGACAGGCTGCTTGCAGCGCTCGAGCAGGTCGCGGGTGATCTTCTCGAACTCGGCGCGGGTCAGCGTGTAGTTGAGGTGCAGCGGGCCGGACTGGTTCATGGTAATGAACGGCAGGTTGATGGTGGTCTGCTGGGCGGCGGAGAGCTCCTTCTTGGCGTTCTCGGCGGCCTCCTTCAGACGCTGCAGGGCCATGGGGTCCTGACGCAGGTCGACACCGTTCTCCTGCTGGAACTTATCGGCCATCCAATCGATGACGCGCTGATCCCAGTCGTCGCCGCCCAGGTGGTTGTCGCCCGAGGTGGACAGAACCTCAAACACGCCGTCGGCGAGGTCGAGGATGGAGACGTCAAAGGTGCCGCCACCCAGGTCGAAGACCAGGATGCGCTGGTCGGTGCCCTGCTTGTCCAGGCCATAGGCCAGGGCAGCAGCGGTCGGCTCGTTGACGATACGCTTGACGTTGAGGCCGGCGATCTTACCGGCGTCCTTGGTGGCCTGACGCTGGGCGTCGTTGAAGTAGGCCGGGACGGTGATGACGGCGTCGGTGACAGTCTCGCCCAGATACTTCTCGGCGTCGGCCTTCATCTTGGCGAGCGTCATGGCGCTCACCTGCTCAGCGGTGTAATCCTTGCCCTCGATGTCGACGACGGCACGGCCACCCTGGCCCTCCTTGACCTCGTACGGCACGGTCTTGATCTCGGAGGTGCACTCGGAGTACTTGCGGCCCATGAAGCGCTTGATGGAGAACACGGTGTTCTTGGGGTTGGTGACAGCCTGGTTCTTAGCGGCCTTACCCACGACGCGGTCGCCGTCGGCACGGAAGCCCACGACGGACGGGGTGGTGCGGTCGCCCTCGGCGTTCACGATAATGGTCGGAGAACCGCCCTCGAGAACGGCCATAGCGGAGTTAGTAGTACCAAGGTCGATACCAAGAATCTTACTCATTAGAAATTCCCTCTCTCTTGTGCGTTTGCACCGACTCGGCGGTCTGCCAAGCGGTGTTTCGGCTTGTCTTTCAGGATGTAGTGTATCCCCTTATGGGCCGGAATATACAAAATCTAAGTCAATTCATATAAGATTTCTTATTGCCAAGAGTTTAGGTTCGCAAATATGCAGGTAGACGCGCTGTTTGAGTTCTGGGCAGATCTATCGAGATCTATGTAGAGATGGCTGAGGTTTGCGTCCGGGGGTGCCTGGGGGCCGTCTTGCGGAAAGCTCATCCCGGTTTGAGCGTGGATTCCGGGTCGCAGTTTCCGCTAGCGGGCCCAACCGGAAACTGCGACCCGGTTTTCGGCCAAATAACGGGATGCCCTTTCCGCAGGCGCGCCCAATAGCTCAATATTTCAAGTCACCTTTAGCTAACATTTACGCAGCTCAACGGCCCCACCTGCACGTTTTTTAGTAAACCTTGGCATACTCGGCGAACGGTATGAAGATGCCGGTCAGAGGGTATTGCAAACGGTCGCTCCCGTGGTATGTTTTTGCCCGAATCAAACCGGCGCGCATCGCCTGTAGCGTCGGTCAACAGAGAGGAAACTACCATGGCTCATCCCGTAATTGATGCCGACGAGTGCATCGCTTGTGGCGTTTGCGTCGACTCCTGCCCCGCTGGCGTTCTGGAGCTCCAGGACGTCGCTACCGTCGCTGACGAGGACTCCTGCGTCGCCTGTGGCGCTTGCCAGGACGCTTGCCCCGCTGGCGCGATCACCGAGATCGTCGAGGAGTAACAACTCCCCACTTGCACACTCAAAAGTACACCGTGCACAAAAAAAGGAGGCCTCCGCATCGCCGCGGAGGCCTCCTTTTTTTGTGCGGATAACTAATTTGGCACCGCTGCAGATTGCCGCTTAGGGGCGTTTGCAGCGTCGGCTACGATAGATCGTCCTCGTAAGGCATGAGGTCTGCTAGGTAGCCTTTCTCCTTGAGCATCGCCTCGATCTCATCGAGGGTTTGCTCGTCCTCCGCCGCGATGCGATGGAAGTGATAGCCGCTCGTCACCGTTAGTAGCGGGAAACTCTTGCCGCTCTCGATATCGTGCAGGTAGCGCTCAACATCACGACGATTGCGGATGTCCAGGTCGGCCGTGATCTTGCCGTACACACGATGGTTGACGATCACGTTAAGCACGGCGCCACCCGCGTCGACGATACTCGTAAGTTCGTCGCCCGCCTGCTCCACGCTGTGGCGCACCTTAACAAGACGCGTGGGCACGGCGGGGCTGCTGGGGGCCTCCTGCAGCACATAACCACGGTTGGTCGCCACGACATCGTGCCCATCGGCACGCAGCAGGGCAATATCCTGAACCACGATCTGACGGCTCACGCCAACCTCGCGGGCAAGCGCGCTGCCCGAAACGGGCTCCTTGGCCCCCTCGAGCACGTCCATGATGGCACGGCGACGCTCGCGGGCGTTCATTATTTACCGTCCAGCAGACGCAGGTGCTTAAGCGAGAGGTCGAGGATCGGCGCGGAGTGCGTCAGGGCGCCCGAGCTAATAAAGTCAACGCCCAGGTCGGCGAGCGCGCGGATATTGCTGGCGTCCACGTTGCCCGAGCACTCGGTCTTGGCGCGACCGGCGATAAGCTCGATAGCGGCGGCCATGTCGTCATGGGTCATGTTGTCGAACATGATGATGTCGGCGCCGGCCTCCACGGCCTCGCGCACCATGTCCAGGTTCTCGCACTCGATCTCGACCGTCGTGGTAAACGATGCATGGGCGCGCGCCATCTCGATCGCACGCGTCACGCCACCGGCGGCATCGATGTGGTTGTCCTTGAGCATGACAGCCGTCGACAGGTTATAGCGGTGGTTGCTGCCACCGCCGATCTCGACTGCCGCCTTTTCAAACACACGCATGCCCGGTGTGGTCTTGCGCGTGTCGACAAGCACGGTCTTGGTGCCCTCGAGCGCAGCCGCCATCCGATGCGTGTAAGTAGCGATGCCGCTCATGCGCTGCAGGTAGTTGAGTGCCACGCGCTCGCCCGAAAGCAGCACGCGCGCATCGCCGCGCACCTGACCCACGTGGTCGCCGGCATGCACCTCGTCACCGTCGGCAACATCAAACAGCACCGAGCCCTGCGGATCCAGCAGCTCAAAGGTGCGAGCAAACACATCCAAGCCGGCGATGATGCCATCGGCTTTGGCGATAAGCTCCACCGTGGCGGGGCGCGCCGTGGGGCACACGCTCGCCGTGCTCACGTCCTCAAAGGTAATGTCCTCACGCAGAGCCTGCAGAATCAGATCATCGACGACAAGTTTCATGGTAATGGGATTCATGGTCTACTCCTCCACGGCCTGCGTGCTGGCGGCACGGGCCAAATCATCGATTGCCAGGGTGTCGGCGCTCAGGGCGCGATGACGGCCATCGAGCGCGGGCTCGCCCGCCTGCTCCACGGCCAGCGACTCGCCGGTGCGCATACGCCAAGCAGCGCGACGACCCCAGACTAGGGACTCGAGCAGGCTGTTGGAAGCTAGGCGGTTCTTGCCGTGAACGCCGTTGCAAGCCGTCTCGCCCGCGGCATAGAGCTCGGGCATCGAGGTGCGGCCATCCTTGTCGACCCACACGCCGCCCATAAAGTAGTGCTGCGTGGGCGTAACGGGAATGGGCTCATCCAGGATGTCGCGACCGTCCTCAAGGCAGCGCGCGCGGATGTTGGCGAAATGCCCGGTCACCACGTCGCGCTCGACGGGGGCAAAGCTCAGCCACTCGTGCTCGGTGCCGTCCTGCTTCATCTGCTCGCGAATAGCGGCGGCGACTACGTCGCGCGGCTGCAGCTCGTCGGTAAAGCGCTCGCCGGCAGCGTTGAGCAGAATCGCGCCCTCGCCGCGGCAGCTCTCGCTGATCAGGAAGGTGCGGCCCGGCTGCGGCGAGAACAGTCCCGTGGGGTGGATCTGCACGTAGTCCAGGTGCTCCATCTTAATGCCATGCTCCTGAGCGATGTAGCAGGCATCGCCCGTGAGCTGCGGATAGTTGGTCGAGTGGTCGTATACGCCGCCGATGCCGCCCGTTGCCCACAGCGTGTGGCGGGCATGGATCTTAAACAGCTCGCCGGCATGCACGCCCTCGGCGACATTTGCCAGCTCGTCGGCGGGACGAAGCGAGTTGTCCTCGTCCACGGCTACGGCGACGACGCCGGTGCACACCGTGGCGTCATCGCGCTCGGCGGTCAGGATGTCGGTCATGGCCACGTGCTCCAAAATCTGCACGTTGTCCAGCTTGCGAACGGCCTGGAGCAGCTTGGTCGTGATCTCCTTGCCCGTAATGTCGGCATGGAAGGCAATGCGCGGACGGCTGTGCGCGCCCTCGCGGGTAAAATTGAGGCTGCCGTCGGCCTTGCGCTCAAAATCCACGCCCATCGCTAGCAGGTCGTTGATGACCGAGCGGCTCGAGCGAATCATGATGTCGACGCTCTCGCGGCGGTTCTCGTAGTGGCCGGCGTGCATGGTGTCCTCAAAGAAGGCATCGTAGTCCGAGCCTTCGGGCAGCACGCAGATGCCGCCCTGCGCGAGCATCGAATCGCACTCATCGACCGCGCCCTTGGAGAGCATGATCACGCGCGTGCTCGTCGGCAGATTGAGGGCCGCGTACAGACCCGCCACGCCGCAGCCGGCAATGACGACGTCGCACTCCATATCGGGGTATTGCTTGGTTTCCACAGGAATCCTCTCCCTTGAATGTGACATAAGGGACCGTCCCTCATGCAACATTGTTCTAGCGTGCTGCGTACTCGAGCATACGGTCGAGCGTGAGCTTGGCCTGGTCTGCTGCCTCGTCCGAGACGCCGATCTGCACCTCGCCCTCGCCCGTCTCCAGGCAGCGCACGAGCTTCTCGAGCGTGATGAGATCCATGTTGACGCAGGTGGGCTGCACCGCGGGGAAGTAGAACTTCTTGCCGGTGCCCTGGCAGCGGCGCTCGAGCTCGTAGAGCACGCCGCGGACCGTCACGATGATGAATTCGCTCGCGCCGGACTCCTCGGCATACTTGATGATGCCGGCGGTGGAGCCGATGTAGTCGGCCTCGGCCAGCACATCGGCTTTGCACTCGGGATGCGCCAGTACGAGCGCGTCGGGGTGGGCCTCCGTCGCGTCGACGATCTGCTCGACGGTGATGATGTGGTGGCGCGGGCAGTAGCCCTTGTTGAGAATGACGTGCTTTTGCGGCACCTGCTCGGCTACGAAGCGGCCCAGGTTTTGGTCGGGAATGAACAGGATATGCTGCTGCGGCAGCTCGGACACGATCTTGACGGCGTTGGAGCTGGTGACGCACACGTCACTCCAGCTCTTGATCTCGACCGTCGAGTTGACGTAGCAGACCACGGCAAGGTCGTCACCGTACTCGGCGCGGGCGGCGTCGACCGTCTCGCGCTTGACCATGTGAGCCATGGGGCAGTCCGCGCCCGGCTCGGGCAGCAGCACGGTCTTAGTGGGATTGAGCAGTTTGGCGCTCTCGCCCATAAACTCCACGCCGCACAGCACGATGGTCTGCTGCGGCAGGCTTTTAGCGAGCTTAGCCAGGTAGAAGCTGTCGCCGACGTAATCAGCCACGGCCTGCACCTCGGGCGCCACGTAATAGTGCGCCAGAATCACCGCGTCGCGTTGGATTTTTAGTTGCTGAATGGCCTCGACGAGCTCTGCGGGCACCAGCGCCGCGCGCTCCGTTGCCGTCGTTGCCGATGCCAGGCCGGCCGCAATATCGCGTGCAAGCTCCGATGCATCCATGTTCGCGCTCTGTGCCATCAAGGCCCCTCTCTTTTGGCGAATCTTGGGGCTTTAGTATGACACCTAGGTTTACAGCTGACAAGACAGCTGTAAACCTAGGTGTAAAGTTGAAATAAAGATTCAATCTTGGGTCGGGTCCATTTTCGAACTGGCAAGCTGAGGATAGCTGAGCTCTCGATGGCGCAGGAGGCATCTTTCGCCACCGCAACACCGCTTGGCGCGAGCTGCACGCCGTGGGGCGCAAACGGTCCGCACCCCCGCAAGCGGCGCGTGCCCGATGTGGCAAAATCGAACTACTTAAGGGGGCCGAATGCTCAAGATTATTGCCTGCGACGATAATGTCGCTTTTCTAGATAGACTGCACCGGATGATCGACCGTTGGTCGACCGAGACGGGCACGGCGGTCGATGTTGCGCTCGTCACGCGCGGCGAGGACCTGCTGGCCCGCCATGCCGCATCGCGCGCCGACATCATTCTGCTCGACATGATCATGCCGCTCGTCAACGGCATGGACACCGCACGCGAACTGCGCCAGGCCGACACCGCCGTGCGCCTGGTGTTCCTCACCTCGTCGCCCGAGTTCGCGCTGGAATCCTACGAGGTCCGCGCCTTCGACTATCTGCTCAAGCCCGTGACTTACGAACGCCTGGCGCAGTTACTTAACGAGCTTTCGAGCATGCGCCCGGCGGCAACCGACGAGCTCGTGATCAAAACTTCCTTTGGCTACCACGCCCTGCGCCTGTCCGACATCGAATATGCCGAGGCGCGCAACAAGCACGTGGTCTTCCACCTGCGCGACGGACGCGACATCGAGGCACTCGAGTCGTTCCGCAGCGTCGAGGACCGTTTGGCGCAAAATGCCACCTTCTTTAAATGCCACCGCAGCTACCAGGTCAACCTGCGCAACATCGATCACTTTGACCGCACGGACATCGTCATGCGCTCGGGCGCGTGCATCCCGCTTTCGCGCAGTTGCAAGCAGGGATTCCAAGACGCCTACTTTGCGGTGCGCTTTGAGGCTGGGAGACACTGATGGTCTCCTCGGTCGAAATGGTCCTTTGGGCAATCCACCACGCCACAACGCTACTCTTTGGCGTCTTTGCCTCGGCGGCGCTGTGCGGTGTCGAGATCAACCGGCGTCATGCGCTTGAACTGGTGCTGGTCGGTGCCGTAACCGGATGCGCATTTGGCCTCGCCAATGCCGTCGGCGGAGAGCTTTTCGCCCGCCAGGTATATCCGCTCGTCGTGCATCTGCCGCTCATCATCTATTTGTGCGCGCGCTACCGCCTGAGCCCGCTGCTTGCCGTGCTCGGCATTACGAGTGCCTATCTGAGCTGCCAGTTCAGCAATTGGATGGGCATCGCCGCATTTGCCGCAACCGATTCTCAGATCGCGTACTATCTGGCGCGCATCGCGACCACACTCGCCGTCTTTGCCGTCCTGCTGCATTGGGCCGGCGACATCGGTCCGCGCTTGGCGATTAAAAGCACCACCGAGCTGGGCATCCTTTTAATCCTGCCGCTCGTCTATTACGTCTTTGACTATGCCACCAACGTCTACACCACGCTGTTCCACTCGGGCTCGGTGGTGACGGTTGAGTTTTTGGCATTTGCGCTCTGTGCCTTCTATCTTATGTTTCTTGCCGTTTACCTGCGCGAATACGAAGAAAAGGAAACCGCCGAGCGAGAGCGCTGGATGCTCGAAACCCGCGACAGCGCCGCCATCAAAGAGCTCGAGGCTTGGCGTCAATCTGGGCGCGAGCTGTCGATTCTGCGCCACGACATGCGCCACTTCCTACGCGGCCTGGCCGCTTTAATTGAGGAGGGCCACACCGACGAGGCGCTCGATCGCATCGACGAACTCTGCGAAGCCGGCGACCGCACCGCCGTACGCCGCTTCTGCGCCAACGAGACTGTAAACATCGCGCTTTCGTCATTTAACTCGGATATCAATAGAAACGGCATTACCGCCAACCTGCGCGCCGCCGTACCCGAAACCATCCACGTAGGTGACGCCGACCTGTTTAGCGTGCTCTCAAATGCCTTGGAAAACGCTATCACCGCCGCAAGCGCCGCACCCCAAGGAAAGCGATTCGTCGACTTTGACCTGCGATTAGAGGACGGCCAGCTGCTGCTGTTAGTTTCCAATACGTTTGACCGCGCGCCGCGCATGGTCGACGGCATGCCCGTGACCCGGCATGCGGGCCACGGCTTTGGCACCAGGAGCATCAAACTTGCCGTGGAGCGCATGAACGGCAACTGCCAGTTCCGCATTAACGGCGATCGGTTTGAGCTGCGCGCTGTGATGTAGGGGCTGCCGCCAGCCTCGCTACAGCGGAGCGGCTGCCGGGGTCAGCTGCTTGATGTATGCCCACATGCGCTGCTTGGCGGCTTTGTCAGTGAGTGCCGCCTCAAAGCCGTCGAGCGCGAGCACGCGGCGGCCCTGCACATGGGCGACCAGGCCGGGCTTGAGCATGGCGGTGTCGAAGTCATCGATCGCCACGAGCATATCGGCGTAGGTCTCGCGCATGGCATCGGCCGCGTTGTTGTCGAGCAGTAGCACCGCCTCGGGGTCCAAGGCCTCGAGCGCCTCGCGGAACAGCTCACACGGCAGAGTCTCGCCCACCGCGACCGCTCCGTCGCCCACGCCGGCGACGCTTGCCAGCACGCAAAAATCCTCGGGCGCGTAACCGATGGCCCCAAGCGCCTTGCGCAACGCCGCGCCATCCGGGCCGGCGGCAAGCTCGCCACCCGAACGCTCGGCCTCGTCCAAATCGCCTTTGACCAGCACGATCGGCGAGCACGCGTTGCCCGCGATACGCACGCCACGGACCGCAAGCGATGTGAGCTCTTGCTCGGCCGCCTGGGCGATGGCTTCTTTTTTCTGGCTTTGTGACGTGGACATGCGCTCTCCAATCGTTTGCGTGCCCACCATTATATAAAAGAGCCGCCCGCGAGTGGTTGCTTTGCGGGCGGCTGGGTATAAGCACGGTCGTACTGAGTTTTACGCGGCTGAGCCGCGTCGCATTATGGAGGTCACCATGGCTGACATTAAGCAGATTACCCCCGAGAATTTCGATTCCATCGTTAACGACAGTCTACCCGTGCTGGTCGATTTTTGGGCACCGTGGTGCGGGCCCTGTCGATCCCTCTCGCCCATCGTTGACGAGGTTGCCGATGAGCTGGCGGGCAAGCTTGCCGTTGCCAAATGCAACGTCGACGACAACCAGGACCTGGCCATGAAGTATGGCGTCATGAGCATCCCCACGCTGATTGTGTTTAAGAACGGCGAGGAGATTGACCGCTCGGTTGGCGCTCTGCCCAAGGCGAGGCTGCAGGCGCTGCTGGAGAAGCATCTGTAATACGCTTGTTACTTACCCGCCGTCTATGAGCGCTTTTGCACCGCTCGCCGGACTTCTGGATGCACCGAGTGCAACCACGGATAGTATGGTAATCACAAACAGCCCCCAGTGAACGGGTGCGGGTCGCACAGACTCGTACCCGTTTTCTTATGCAGCTGCGCGCAGAGCGGGCGTAGTAAAATCTGAACCACTGAACTGCCCCATACAAAAGGAGATTTCCCATGCATGATGTTGGAATGAACATGAGTCAGCTTGCCATGAGCGTCAAACAGGTCGACGACACCATCGAGCTCGCTCATGAGTGGAGCCATCAGCTGCTGCATGCGACCGAGAATTTTGACATGGAGCGCATCGGCGCCAAGCTCGAGGCAGCCATGGCCGCGCTGCACGAGGCCCACGACGCACTCGAGGGCTACGAAGAGGCCATCGAGGCCGACCACAACTCCGTCGGATCCGTGAAGCTGGTGTAAAGTGGCCGGACACGAGCATGGCAGCGGATACGAGCACGAGCATCCGCACGGGGCGGACGGTGATGCGAGCTGCCACTGTAGTGGCTCCGGCTCCGAGCTGGTCCGCTTTTCGGTCACCGCGCCCGACGACCTGCTGCGCCGCTTTGACGAGCAGATCGCGCGCCGCGGCGACGTGGCCAACCGCTCCGAGGCCGTGCGCGACCTGATACGCGCCTCGATCGCCAAGGAGCAGATGCGCATGCCCGATGAGCATGTTATCGGGTCGCTCACCATGATCTACGACCACCATACCGGCGACCTGACACGCCGCCTGGACGAGGTGCAGCACGACTACACCGACGAGATCGTATCGACCATGCACGTGCATCTGGATCACCACAACTGCTTGGAGATTCTGGCGCTCAAGGGTCGCGGCGAGCGCGTCTACGAACTAGCCGACCGCCTGCTGGGCCTGCGCGGCGTTAAGCACGGCGAGCTCACGTGCGCCGCCACCAAGCAGAGCCTGGGGCTGTAGCGGGATTTCCTGCAGCGCACCTACCAAAAAAGACAGGTTTATTTTGGCAGGTTTAGAAGTTTTACCTACCAAAACAAACCTGTCTTTTTTGGTAGGTTTTGATGAGGGGTGTCGCATGCGGCATGTGCATATTCATGTGACGGGCATTGTGCAGGGCGTTGGCATGCGACCGTTTGTGTATCGCGAGGCCATGACGCATGGCATTTGCGGATGGGTGCTCAATGCGGGCGACGGCGTGCATATCGAGGCGCACGCTCCGGCCGATGCGCTCGATGCTTTTGTTGCCGCGCTTTCTGAGCATGCGCCTGCGGCAGCTCGCGTTGAGCGAGTCGATATTGCGGATTTGGAGCCTGGCGGCTGGAGCGCTGCCGATGAGCAGGGCTTTCACATTGTGGCGTCGCAGGACCAGACCGCACACACGACGCTCGTCTCGCCCGATATCGCCACCTGTGACGATTGCCTGCGCGAGTTGTTCGATCCCGCCGACCGACGCTATCACTACCCCTTTATCAACTGCACTAACTGCGGCCCACGCTTTACCATCATCCGATCGCTGCCTTATGACCGAGCGGCCACGTCGATGGATTGTTTTCCCATGTGTCCCAAGTGCGCTGCGGAGTATGTCGACCCACTCGACCGGCGTTTTCACGCGCAGCCCGATGCCTGCTTTGATTGCGGGCCGCATATTACGTGGCGCGAGGCTGTAAACGGCAATGCGTGCGGGAATTCGTCCGCGACACCGGCCGTCGGCACCACACGCGAGGCCAGCGACGCTATCATCGAGCGCTGCGTTGAGCTGCTGGCCAGCGGTGGCATCGTCGCCATCAAGGGCCTGGGCGGATTCCATCTAGCCTGCAACGCTGCCAACGAGCAGGCGGTGGCCGAGTTGCGCCGTCGCAAACGCCGCAGCAACAAACCACTTGCCGTCATGGTACGCAGTCTTGCTGATACCGAGCGCCTGTGTCATATCGACGATGCTGAACGCGATCTGCTCGCTGGCAGTATCCGCCCCATCGTGCTGCTGCGCCGGCGCACTGTTAGCGAGGACAACGACGGTTCCCCCGACATCCTCGCCCTCGCGCCATCTGTCGCGCACGACCTGCCCGAGCTCGGCGTCATGCTCCCCTATACGCCGCTTCAACATCTGTTGCTTGCCGCGGCAGAAGTCTGCGGTATGCACGCGCTCGTCATGACCAGCGGAAACCTGAGCGAAGAACCCATCGAGACCGACGACGACCTTGCCTGGGAACACCTCGTTGCTGCCGGCATCGCCGACGCGTTGCTCGGTAACGACCGCGCGATCCTCTCGCGCTACGACGACTCTGTAGTGCGCGTGGTCGACGGCGCCATTATGCCCGTTCGCCGCGCTCGCGGATATGCACCCCAGCCGCTACCGTTGCCGGCGCTCGACGGCGCTCCGTCCTGCGTGCTCGCCTGCGGGCCACAACAAAAGGCCACGATTGCACTCGCGCGTGAAGGGACGAACGGCAAGACAACCTGTTTTGTGTCGCAGCATATCGGCGATGTTGAAAACGGCGGGACCTTCGATGCCTGGAACGCCGCGCGCACGCGCTTGAAAGATCTCTTTGACTTGGCGCCCGCCGCCTTGGCCTGCGATGTGCACCCCAACTATCTATCGGGCCAGTGGGCGCGCGAGCAGGCGCGAAAATGCAATCTGCCGCTCGTCGAGGTGCAGCACCATCATGCGCATGTCGCGAGCGTAATGGCCGAGGCCATCGCCGCGGGCCAGCTTACAACCGACGCGCGCGTCCTTGGCATCGCCTTTGACGGCACCGGCGCCGGCACCGATGGGACCATTTGGGGCGGCGAGTTTCTTGTTGCCAGCCTTGGCGGCTTTGAGCGCGCCGCGCATTTGCGCACCTGGGCGCTCCCCGGTGGGGCGGCCTCCGTGCGCGACGCCCGCCGCAACGCCTTTGCCCTGCTCAGTGAGCTCGGCCTGCTCGAGCACCCAGGTGCCGCTCGGCTTTTAGACAGCCTCAACGAGCAAACGCGCAACGTGACAGCCACCATGATCGAGCGCGGCATCAACAGCCCGCGTACCAGCAGCATGGGGCGTCTCTTTGATGCCGCGGCAGCAATTCTGGGCATCTGCGACAAGGCAACCTACGAGGGCGAACCCGCCATCGAGCTTGAGGCCGCCGCCTGGCGCGCGCTCGACAACGAAATCGCCCATTTTCCCGACGACAACGCCGGCTATTTCGCATCTGGCCCATCGTGGCTGGACGGCCCCTATGTTCTGGACCAGAAAGCACTCTTTGAGGCACTTTTGGGAGGAATTGAAGCCGGAGCGCCCGCCTACAGGCTCGCGCTCGACTTCCATATCGCCATCGCGCGCTCTTCGGCACGAATCGCACGCGAAATCTGCGCGCGCGAAGGCATCGATACCGTCGCGCTCTCGGGCGGCGTGTTCATGAACCGACTTTTGCTCCAGCTCCTCACCCGCGAGCTCAAAAGCATGGGTCTCACTGTCTTGATTCCCCAAACCGTGCCCGTTAACGACGGCTGCATCGCCTACGGTCAGGCGGCAGTCGCAAGCGCTCGTCTTGCGCAGATTGCATCGCAGTAGGCTGTTCGGCCAGCCCGCAAGCCGCCGTCTCACAGGTGTAGCGCGTTTGCCCGCAGCGCCCGCGAGCGCTACCATCAACTGATGGATTATTAAGCGCCCATCCAGCGCAAAGCGTATAAAAGGGGAACAATATGTGCCTTGCCGTTCCCGGCAAAGTAGTCAAACGCGACGACGACCTCAAGGCCACCGTCGACATGATGGGCATCGAGCGCCCCGTGTCGCTGCGACTCGTGCCGACGGCGCAGGTTGGCGACTATATTCTCGTACACGCCGGCTTTGGCATCCAGATTGTCGACGAGCAGGAAGCACAGGAAACGCTCGAGCTTGTTAATGCCATGTCCGAGCTGGTCGAAGAAGACCAGCTGACCACCGACCCGGCGGAGGCTTACTAGTGGCGCCCGAGCAGCCGGCGCGCTCCGGTATCGATTTCTCGGCATTCCGCGATCCCAAGCTGGCTCGCGAGCTCATCGAGCGCATTCATGAGCTTGTCGGCGACCGCACCATCAACCTTATGGAAGTCTGCGGCACGCATACCGTGAGCATCGGGCGCTATGGCTTTCGCTCCATTATGCCGGCCGGGCTCAAGCTGCTGAGCGGCCCGGGCTGCCCCGTCTGCGTCACCGCCAACCGCGACATCGACCACGCAATCGCGCTCGCCAACATAGACGGCGCCATCATCACCACCTTTGGCGACATGATGCGCGTGCCCGGATCATCCACCTCGCTCGCTGCGCAAAAGGCGGCGGGGCGCGATATCCGCATCGTCTATTCCCCGCTCGACGCGCTCGACATTGCCGAGCAAAACCCTGATCGCCCGGTCATTTTTATGGGCGTGGGCTTTGAGACTACGACGCCCACCATCGCCGCCGCCATCTTGGAGGCCGAGGCGCGCGGGCTTTTGAACTTCTCGGTCTATTGCGCCCACAAGACCACGCCGCCGGCGTTGCGCGCCATCGCCAACGACCCCGAGACCACCATCGACGGCTTTATCCTGCCGGGCCACGTCGCCACCATCACGGGCTTGGCCCCCTTTGGCTTTTTGGTCGACGAGTTTAAGACTCCAGGCGTGGTAACGGGATTTGAGCCGGTCGACATCTTGCAGGGTATCTGCATGCTGGTCCAGATGGTTGTTGAGGGGCAGCCCGCGATCGACAACGCCTACCGTCGCGGCGTCAACACAGACGGCAACCCCGTGGCGCGCCAGCTGGTCGAGCAGGTATTTGAGCCGTGCGATACCACATGGCGTGGATTGGGGCTGATTGCCAACTCGGGCCTTTCCATCCGCCCCGAGTTCTCGCGCTTTGATGCCCGCGTTCGCTTTGACGTGCCCGTTGAGGCGACGGTCGAGCCGCGCGGATGCCGCTGCGGCGACGTGCTGCGCGGGGCCATTACGCCGAGCGACTGCCCCCTGTTCGGCCACGCTTGTACGCCCGAGCATCCCGTCGGCCCCTGCATGGTGAGCTCCGAGGGCAGCTGCGCAGCATATTTCCGCTACCGAGGCTAATAGGTTCCGCCGTTCTAACGAACGGCGGACCAGTCGACGCTGCGCCTCACCCATATAATTCCACCCACGATTGGAGTTTTCGATATGTCCCATAGCGTTACCGATAGCACCGTCCTGCTGGGCCACGGCTCCGGCGGACAGATGATGAAGCGCATCATCGATGAGGTCTTTTTGGATGCCTTTGGGTCGCCCGAGCTGCTCGAAGGCAACGACGCCGGCGTCGCCGCGCTGCCCGCGAGCGGGCGCATCGCCATGTCGACCGACAGCTTTGTAGTCTCGCCGCAGTTCTTCCCCGGTGGCAACATCGGCCGCCTCGCCGTGTGCGGAACCGTCAACGACGTCGCGACCTCGGGCGCCAACGTGCGCTACCTATCGTGCGGCTTTATCCTCGAAGAGGGCTATCCCATGGATAAGCTCCACCAGATTGTGCAGACGATGGCCGAAACGGCGCACGAAGCGGGCGTGTCCATAATCACGGGCGACACTAAGGTGGTCGAGCGCGGCGGGGCCGACGGCGTCTATATCAATACCGCCGGTGTGGGCGAGGTACCCGCGGGCGTGGCGCTCAGCGGCGCAAACTGCCGGCCCGGCGATGTCATCCTGGTCTCAGGTACACTGGGCGACCACGGCATCGCTATCATGAGCCAACGCGAGGGTCTGGCGTTTTCGAGCACCATCGAAAGCGACGCCGCGCCGCTCAACCACCTGATTGCCGACGTTCTGGCCGCAGCACCCGACACACGCTGCTTCCGCGACCCCACGCGCGGTGGCCTGGCCTCGACACTCAACGAGTTTGCGCAGGCCAGCGGCGTTGCCATGGAGATCGACGAGGACGATGTGCCCGTGCGCCCCGACGTGCAGGCAGCCTGCGAGATGCTCGGCTACGATGTGCTGCAGGTGGCAAACGAGGGCAAGATGGTTGCCGTCGTGCCGGCCGAGCAAGCCGATGCCGCGCTGAGCGCCATGCGCGCCGCCCGCTACGGCGAGAATGCCGCCATCATCGGTCGCGTGCTGCCACTTGCCGAGGGCGCCCATCCCGCCGTGCGCGCGCGCACCGGCTGGGGCTCGACCCGCATCCTCGACATGCTCGTGGGAGAACAGCTGCCGAGGATTTGCTAGGGCGAAACCACACGGTCGGCGCGATGCGGCCTGATACCCCTGGAGATGTTCAGATTCCAAGCACGCCCAACGCGGAAGCCCAGTATTATGGGGTGCGTTTTAAACCCAATGACGGGAGTTTTTATGGCAGCAGCTTTTTCCCATGTGATCTTTGACCTGGACGGCACCATCCTCAACACACTCGAGGACCTGGCGGCCGCCGGCAACCATACCTGCGAGATGCACGGCTGGCCCTCGTTTGCCGTAGACGAGTACCGCTACAAGGTGGGAAACGGCATGCTCAAGCTGGTTGAGCGCTTTATGCCCGCCGAGTATGCGGGCGACGGCCGCATGTTTGAGCAGGCGCTTGCCGAGTTTAGGGCTTACTACGGCGAGCACAAGGAGGACCACACCGCCCCCTATGCCGGCACGATCGAGATGCTCGACCGCCTACGCGCCGCGGGCGTTCAGCTTGCCGTGCTCACCAACAAGGACCACGTCTCGGCGGCTCCGCTTATCGAGAAGTATTTTGGTTCCGAGCGCTTTGCGCTGGTGCAAGGCCGCGTCGATGCGTTTCCGCCCAAGCCCGAGGCGCCTGTTACGCTGCATGTGATGGAAGAGCTAGGCGCCGATCCGTCGACCACGCTCTATGTGGGCGATTCCAATGTCGATATCCTGACCGGTCACAACGCCGGCCTTAAGAGTGCGGGCGTCAGCTGGGGCTTCCGCGGCCGCGCAGAGCTGGAGTCCGCCGGCGCCGACTACGTGGTGGACACCCAGAACGAGCTAGCGGCGCTGATTCTGGGCGAGTAACGAGCGACACTGCTTAACGCAGCTGCGACAATTCTTCCGCGCGGAAAGCGCATCCCGTTTTGGAGCTCCGGAATGGGATGCGCTTTCCGTTTGAGGCACATCAGGGAAACCGCATCCCGTTTCAGAGCAATATTCCGGGTCGCACTTTCCGCAACCCACCCCATCCGGAAATGCGACCCACTATTCGGCCAAAAACCGGGTCGCGGTTTCCCAAGCACTCGATGCAACGCTGGCACAAGGAGTGTCCCCAACTGCCGGCAGAAAAGGAACGTCCCCAAGTGCCACCCCAATGACCACCATGGCAACGCCGCAGGTAGAGAACGGACAGACACTATGACCCAATCCAGGGGCACGGAAACGACAGGAGCCCCCGCTCGTGACCGCGGGTCGGGGCTGCGACAATGTTGTTGAAGTGCCAGAGGCGCAGCCGCGCCGCAACGAGGTTGGGAGGCTCCCGTGCCTAGATATTCTACCGCCTTCGGAATGGACGTACACCTCAGGTCCACCACCGTCTGCGCGCTCGACGCGGAGACGGGCGAGGCCGTGACGAGGAGGTTCCGCGGCAACCCCTGGGGCGAGGTCGCGGAGTGGATGTCGGGCTTCCCCGGCCCGTCGCTCGCCGCCTACGAGAGCGGCTACCTCGGCTTCGCCCCGCAGAGGGAGCTCTCCGGGCTCGGCGTCGACTGCGTCGTCGCGGCCGTCTCCAAGGTCCCGAGGTCGGCGGCAGACCTCTCGTCCAAGAACGACCGCAACGACGCGGCCAGGATGGCCAAGGCGATACTGTCGCACGACGTCACCCCGGTATGGGTGCCGTCCCCCGAGATCGAGGGGCTCAGGGACCTCGCCGCCGCCCACGACGCCGCGACCGCCAGGCTCGCGGCGGCGAAGCAGCGGCTCCTGGCGTTCCTGGCCCGCCGCGGCTACGCCTACGGCGGCACGACGCCGGCCGGCAACCCCCGGAGGTACTGGACGTACGGCTTCCTCAGGTGGCTCGACGGCATACGCCCCGCCGACGACGGCGGCATCCGGGCGCTCGCGGCGCTGAGGAGCGAGGTCGAGGCGGCCGACGAGACGAGGGAGGCCGTCCTCGCCGAATACAGGGCCGCCGTCGCGGCGGGCCCCCTCTCGGCCGAGGTCGAGGCGCTCCAGTCGATCAAGGGGTGCGGGTTCGCGCTCGCCGCCGCCTTCGCGTCCGAGGTCGGCGACTTCTCGAGGTTCCGCTCCGGCAGGCAGGTGACGGCCTACTTCGGCCTCGCCCCGAAGCAGAGGTCGAGCGCGGACTCCGTGCGCCTCGGCGGGATCAGCGGGGCCGGCAACGCCCTCGTCAGGAAGCTGGCCGTCGAGGGGTCCTGGAGCTACGTCCAGGCGAGCCACCAACCGAAGCTGATGCCCAAGGGCAGCGGCGTCCCGCTCGAGGTGAGGATGCACGGGAGGAAGGGTTCCGAGCGCCTGCTCCGGCGCCGCGGGGAGATGCTCGCCAGGGGCATGCCCCAGGCGAAGGCGAACGCCGCCACCGCCGCCGAGCTCGTGAGGTGGCTGTGGGCCCTCGGCGCGATGTGCCGGGAGGCGACCGAATAGACATAGCCCCCGTCCCGGCGAGCCGGGCAGCCTTCGGGGATACCCCCGCTTTCGCTGGGCGCGCGGCGGCGGCCGCATGCGCGTAGTCAGACTTGGGGAGCCCCGCCGAAGGAATGGAGTGCGGGCCGACAGAACGGTATCCGCGGATATGAGACTGAGCCGAAGGCGTCGACGACATGCCGGGGGCGGACCGGGACGGGTTCAACGGCAGGCCCCGCCGACCGATTGCAAGCGGTCGGCGGGGCCATTGTGGCTCTTGACAGCGGATTGGGTCATATGAGCGAAAACGCCCCTAAGCGAGCAAGGTGACGTGAAAGAGGAGGGAAGCGTACTTCGGTACGCGACCGACGATTGAGCGTCAGATTGCCGCTTAGGGGCGTTTGCAGCGTCGAGCAGTTACGGCGTTTGGTAAAACGCCGTAACGAACTACCGCGTAACCCCCTAGCTCAGCATTGCATCCATCATCTCGGAGTTGACAGAGTCGTCGGCAGACCACTCGCCGTCGTCGTTGCAGGTGTACTTGAAGATAACCGTGGTCTTCCTGGGCTCGGCGGCCTTGGTCACATCGACCATAACCTGACCGGCCATCTTGTACAGCTCGTCATCGGAAGGAACCGTGTCAAGCGCAGCGACCTTCTCCTGATACTGGGTGGAGAAGTCCTCGACGATCTTGTTCATAGACTTGCAGGTGATGGAGACCTCGGCGGTCGCGACACCCTTGTCCTCGTCGACCGTCACGTCGCCGATCTTGTAGTCAAAGCCCTCGAGATAGGTCTTGGCGTACTCCTTGGGATCGATACCCAGCTGCTCGAACTCGTCGCCCGAAGCCTCCTCCAGACCAGAGAGGAAGTCGTCGCCACCGTTCTTGACCTCGTCAAACTGTGTCGTAAGATCCTCGGTGATGAGCTCCTCAACCGAAGGACCTCCACAGCCGGAAAGTACGACCACGCATGCAACCAAGACGGCCATGAGGGGCGCAAGCAGCAGCTTCTTTTTCATGTTGTTCCTCCCAATGAGCGGCACCGCGCTTCCCGGACGCGGCACACGTTGTAATAAGTAAGCCCATACTATCCACTTATGAACACCCTCGGCAACGCGAAGGCGCGGTCGGTTCGTTTTAGCGTCCGAACGGTTTGCAAGCCCGCCCAACGTGCAATAAAACGCTTCCCCGCGATGCAATAAAAAAGGTGGCCGGAAAACCCGACCACCCTTGCACATCCTTTGGATGCCACAGTTTACTTGCGGACGACCTTGACGATGGCGTCACCGGCGGCGACGGCGGACTCTGCCTCAACGGTGAGCTCGACGTCGGCAAACTCGGCGGTGTTGGACACGGCCACCACGACGCAGTCCTTATAACCAGCAGCGGCGATCTTGGCGCGGTCGATCTTGAGTATGGGCTGGCCGGCCTTCACGACGTCGTCGGCCTTGACGAAGCCCTCGAAGCCATCACCGTTCATGTTGACGGTATCGACGCCAACGTGCACCAGAACCTCGATGCCGCTATCGGACTGCAGACCCACGGCGTGACCCATGGTGACGGTCACCTTACCGTCGCAGGGAGCGTAGACCAGATCGTCCTCGGGCCACACGGCACAGCCCTTGCCCAGAACCTCGCCACCAAAGACGGGATCGGGCACGTCGGCCATCTTGATGACCTTGCCCTTGACGGGCGAGCACAGCACGTCGGCGCCGGCAGAAGCAGAGATGGAGGCCGGAGCAGCGGCAGCCGCGGGCTCAGCCTTCTTCTTGAACATATCAAACAGACCCATACGTTTTCTCCTCTTGATTAAGCGCAACGTTGTGCGCATGCCTACGGTAATTATAGTGCCAAATGGTTCAAATGCTAAGGTGGGGACTCGAATCGCGAGCCC
>CATYIV010000013.1 GCA_958407465.1 uncultured Collinsella sp.
TTTTGCCTCTTGACAATGTCCTGCTCATATTAAAAGGAACGTCCCCAAGTGCCGGATTAGGAGAGACTCTCCAGCACGCGACGGAGCTCATGCTGAACGGCGTGGTCGCGGTTGCAGCCTACGACGCGATCGGCCACCGCCTTGAGCGCGGGGCGCGCATTTTCCATCGCGCAGCCCGTGCCGACAAAGCGAATGATCTCGTAGTCGTTCATCGAGTCGCCAAACGCCATGACCTCGTCGCGTTCGACGCCATAGTGCTCCATGAGCTGCTCGATTCCCGAGGCCTTCGACACACCAGGCTGCATGGCATCGATCCATGCGTTTCCAGAAGGCGCAAAGGTAAAAAGCTGGCCAAGCTCGCGCTGCAGTACGTAGGCACTGTCCATAACGGCACAGTCATCGCAAAAGATACTCGCCTTGATGATATTTACGCTGGGATCGGGCAGCTCCCAAATGCGCTCGGCATTGGGAAGGTCCTTATCGACCTCACGCACGAACTTGCACTCGTCATCGAGCAAGAAGGACTTGGTTCGGTCAAAGAGCGCAAGATGCAGATTGGGAAATGTCCTGACGGCCTGGGCGAGCCTTCGAATCGCCAGGTGGGAATACACCTCACGGTCTACCATCTTACCGTCGGCGTAGACCTGGGCGCCGTTAGCGGCGACAAAGTCCATCTTGTCGCGAACGGGCGCAAAGAACTCGCACAGGCGATCGTAGCGACGACCTGACGATGCGGCGAAATGCACGCCATGCTCGTGTAGCGCCAGAATCAGTTCGTAGGTCTCGGGAGGCACCTGGCCGTTTTCGTCAAGCAGCGTGCCGTCCATATCGGATGCAATCAGTTTAAACATAGGAAAGCTCCCTTCGGGCTTGTTGGAATCGGACGTATATCCAAAATCACCGTACCCAAAGGGAACTCAAATAAGACTCCGCGGGCGCAAACGTTACAAGGACCTAGCAAATAGCTCACACATGCCAGAGGTCCTACGGTCGCGGCGTCAGGCAGCCCGCCAAAGAGTGTCCCCGACGACTAGTCGTTTAAGAACGTCCCCGATGACTAGTCGGCATAGGTGAAGGTTGTAACGTCGAACATGCCCTCGGGGCGGATGCGGAGCGTCGGGATGACCGGCAGGGGCAGGAAGATGATGCCCATGATGGGGTCGAGCGGCGGCTCAATACCCATGGCGCGCGCCTTGACCATAAAGTCGTCGTGCTGCGCAGCAACGTCCTCGGCCGTGCCTTCGCTCATAAGGCCACCGAGCGCCAGCGGAATACGCGCCACGACCTCGCCGTTGCGCACCAGCACGTGGCCGCCCTGGCCCACGGCCTCGACGGCAGCCATCATATCCGCCGCGCTGTCGCCCACCACGCACACGTTGTGCGAGTCGTGGCCGATCGTCGAGGCGATAGCGCCGCCCGTGATGGTAAAACCGCGCACCCAGCCGCGGCCGATATGCTTGCCGACGAGTCCCATGCCGGCGGGACCGTCGCCATCGGCGCCCTTGGCCTGCAGTGACACGCCGCGGCCGTGGCGCTCGATCAGCATAATGCGGCGCAGGCCCCCGGCGTTCTCGGGGCGAGCCATACC
The DNA here is from genome assembly GCA_958407465.1 of uncultured Collinsella sp. Classification (GTDB taxonomy): domain Bacteria; phylum Actinomycetota; class Coriobacteriia; order Coriobacteriales; family Coriobacteriaceae; genus Collinsella. Next base: position 1,589 of record CATYIV010000013.1, read on the forward strand.
CGTGATGGCCTTGCCCGGCACCACGTCGATCACGGCCTCGCCCGGCTTAAAGGCATAGTCGAACACGTCGAGCGATAGCTTCGGCAGCTTAACGGAAGCACGCAGCTCATCGGCAAGGGCCGCAACCTCGGCCATCTCGGGTGCGATCTCGCCCACAAAGGTGCCGTCCTGCGCCACCAGAGCACCGGCGGCATATACGCGATGCGGAGCTGCGGCAAACGTCAGGTCGTTGAGTACCAGCAGGTCGGCACGCTTGCCCGGGGCGATGGCGCCACGCAGCTCGTGCGGGTCGCGACAGCCGTGGTCCAGGCCAAACGCCTCGGCCGTGGAAAGGGACGCCATAGAGATGGCGACCACGGGGTCAATACCGGCCTCGATAGCCACTCGGCAGGCGTTGTCGATCATACCGGTCGAAAGCGCATCGGAGGGAGCGCGGTCGTCGGTCGCAAAACAGCAGCGACGGGCGCGGGCGGGATTCTCCAGCAGCATCGGCGACAGGTTGGCCAGGTCGTGGCTGCACGTGCCCTCACGCAGCATCACATACATGCCGCGGGATAGCTTGTCGAGCGCCTCCTCGGGAATCGTCGACTCGTGGTCGGCGATAATGCCCGCTGCGGCATAGGCGTTGAGGTCCTTACCGGCAACGAGCGGCGCATGGCCGTCGACCTGCTTGGACGGCGTCTGGTTGGCAGCATCGATGCGAGCACAGGTCTCGGGGTCGGCCATAAAGACGCCCGGCAGGTTCATCATTTCGCCCAGTCCAAAGACATCGCCTGGATGCTCGGCAAAAAACGCCTGCATATCGGCAGCCGAAATAACGGCACCGGCCTGCTCGTCGGGCAGCGCGGGCACGCACGAAGGCATCATGTACTTGATGGAGATGGGTGCGCGGCGGCCATCCTCGATCATAAAGCGCAAGCCGTCGAGACCGGCAACATTGGCAATCTCGTGGCTGTCGGCAATGGCGGTGGTAGTACCGCGCGTCGCGGCCATGCGAGCATACTCGGCGGGACGGATGTTCGAAGACTCGATATGCAGATGCCCGTCAATAAAACCAGGAGCGAGATAGCGACCCTGGCAGTCGATGACCTCAGTTGCCTCGTAGGTGCCAGCGGCATCGTCGCGACCATCGTAGAGCACGCCGACGATCACACCGTCCTTGACGGCAACGCTACCGGGCGCCACACGCTGGCCATACACGTCGACGATCTGCGCATTGGTAAACAGCGTGTCGACGGGCACGCGGCCCCCGGCGGCCTCGATCACAGTCCTCATGACCTCAACGGACATACATACTCCTTTAACTGTAGAAATAACTGCGGAGCGGACGAGCCTTCACCGCAGCAAGCCAACAGCCATTGTATGCCCAAACGATGGGTCAACAATACGCCTCTCCGCTTAACGGCACACGCCGCTTGGCGCAATGGGGACAGGTTGCTTTGCACCAATGACAAGGAGTGTCCCAAAGTGCCGGCACAAAAGGATCGTCCCCAAGTGCCAACAACGGAAGCGCCGATGTTTTGGCAACGACAGCGAGCGGGCCGCATTTGAGACAAGGTGACGTGAAGCGAAAGGGCGCTGACCTTCTGGTCGCGCCCTTGAAGTTGAACGTCAGATTGTCCAAATGCGGCCCGCGCAGCGTCGGCCGGTCCGCCGTTCGTTAGAACGGCGGAACTAAATCAACTTGAAGCCCTTGCGCTTGCCTACGGAGAGGGTGTCGCCCAGCTTGAGGGCGCTCGGATCGATGTTGTAGCTCTTGGGAGCCACGGCCTTGCCGTTGATCTTGACGCCGCCGCCGTCGATATCGCGACGAGCCTGGCCGGCGCTCGCCGAAAGGCCCAAGTCCTTGAGCAGGCCGGCGAGGTAGATCTGGCCCTCGTCGTTGACGGTCAGCTCGACATGCTTCTCGGGGAAGTCGGCAAGCTGGCCCTCCTTGAACACGCGGTCGAACTCGGCCTGAGCCTCGTCTCCGGCGCCGGCGCCGTGGTAGGTGTCGCACAGGTCGCGGCCCAGAGCGCGCTTGAGCTCATAGGGATCGGCAGAGCCGTCGGCCAGAGCAGCGTCGATCTTGTCGACCTCGGCCGGGGTGAGCGAGCTCGCCAGGCGATAGTACTTTCCAATCATCTCGTCGGGGATGGACATGGTCTTGCCGAACATATCCTTGGGGGCGTCGGTCAGGCCGATGTAGTTGCCGTAGGACTTGGACATCTTGCGCACGCCATCGGTGCCCTCGAGCAGCGGCATGGTGAGCGCGATCTGGGGCTCCATGCCCATCTTCTCCATGAGCTCACGGCCGGCGAGCAGGTTGAAGAGCTGATCGGTGCCGCCCATCTCCACGTCGGCCTTGATCTGCACGGAGTCGAAGGCCTGCATCACGGGATACAGGAACTCATGCAGGGCGATCGGCGTCTGAGACTGGTAGCGCTTGGTAAAGTCATCGCGCTCAAGGATGCGGGCGACGGTGAACTTGGAGCATACCTGCAGCAGACCGGCCAGGTCCATCGAAAGGATCCAGTCACCGTTGTGCACGATGGTGGTCTTCTCGGGATCCAGGATCTTCATAGCCTGGCTCACGTAGGTCTCGGCATTGGCCTCGATCTGCTCCTGCGAAAGCTGCGGACGCGTGGAGTTCTTGCCCGAGGGGTCGCCGATCAGCGCGGTGCCGTTGCCGATGATGAGGGTAACGTTGTGGCCCAGGTCCTGGAACTGGCGCATCTTGCGCAGCGGCACGGCATGGCCCAGGTGCAGGTCGGGGCTGGTGGGGTCGACGCCGAGCTTGATGTTGAGGGGCTCGCCCTTCTCAAGCTTCTTGCGAAGGTCGGCCTCGGGAACGATTTGGGCAGCGCCCGAGGTGATGATACGCATTTGCTCGTCAACAGACAGCATTGGGTATCCTCCTTTTGCTATAGCACCCTCACCGGATACGGCGGTGCTGGAAGTCCATAAACTCTCATATGATAACAAACTGACGCGACGCGGCACCTACGACAGGAAAATCCTCGTCCTGCCGCATGCGTCAATGGCAACTGGCAGACGTGTACCGTCACGCTCGACCAGATAGCGTGCCTGCCGACGACGCAAGCAGTCGCGGCAACGAACCTGTCCCGTCGCATCGGTGGCGCAGACGCCCTCGGCGGTCAGCAGGCAGTGCTCGCACACCATAAGCTCGGGACGGTCGGCGTCGACCGGACCCAAGACGCCGGGTTCAGCAGCCAGTTCGGCAATACGCTCCGCATCATTGCCGAGCAACTCCGCCGGCAAGTACACCCGCCCCGCACCGAGTCCGCGCAGCCAGGTAAGCGTGGCCCGATTCGCGCAGAACACCGGCGCCGCCACGTCAAACGTCACGCCCAGCTCGCGAGCGATCACCACCTGTCCCAGGTTGCGGCAGACGACGCGCCCGGCACGCTGCATCAGTGAGCGGGTCCGGTCAGCGTCACCCGTGCGGCACGCCTCGTCAAGCACCACAACGGCGTCGGACAAATCGAGTTCTCCGCGCGGGTCGGCATCCATCAGCTGCCAAGCAAAAACCATGCGAGCGGGAACCGCGCACTCCATCAACTCCGTCGACGCACCGCCATCCACCGCAACGTCCTCAAAGGGCAGCACCTCAACGGCACGCGCAACGGGCGCAATCGCATCTGCCTCGGCCCGCATGCGCTCCAACACCGCCGCCGTCTGATCCAACACGCCGGCGCTGCGAATCAGGTACACCTCGCAGCCCGCGTCCACCTTACGCTTGCAATGCACGACGACGCGCTTCCCCGCTGCGGCATCCACCGGGCAGGGCACCTGCGGCCAGCGCTTGGGCACATCGGGACGCGCGTCGACACCCGGATAGAACCGAATCTCGAGCGTGTCACCCGCCGCCACGGCGGCGTCGAGCTCAACGGTCACCTCTTCGTGGCCCACAGCGACCAAGCGTCCCACGCGCAGGCCCTGGTTAATCGCACGCTCAAAGCTCATCAACTCGGCACCCGAACGCCCTCGCAGGTACGCATCGGTAAACCCACGGTTAAACGACCTTCCCAGCTCGCGTTCAAGCTCTTCCACGGCACCGGGGTCCCACGCGTCGTCGCGCAGCATATCGAGCGCCCGGCGCCACACCCGCACCACATTGAATACGTAATCGGGGTTCTTCATGCGCCCCTCGATCTTGAGCGACGCCACGCCGGCATCTACAAGCTCGGGCAGATGCGCAATACCCAGATAGTCGCGCGGGCACAACAGGCGATCCCCTTCGACGGCGACAACGCTCTGCCCCGCCTCGTCCACCAGGTCGTACGCCAGACGGCACGGCTGCGTGCAGTCGCCGCGCATCGCCGAGCGCCCACGCCGCAGGGCCGAGAACTCGCACGCCCCCGAATAGCCGATGCAAATCGCACCGTGGCAGAATACCTCGATGGGCACGCCCGTGGCACATAGCGCCGCAATCTCGTCGACCGTCAGCTCGCGCGCCGTCGTCACACGCTCGACCCCCAGCTCATCGGCGGCAAGCCGCACGGCGCCTTCGCTATGAACGCCCACCTGCGTAGACAGGTGAATCTCGACCCCTGGAATCGCCGCGCTCAGCGCGCAGGCCAACCCGGCATCGGCGACAATCAGAGCATCGGCGCCCAGCTCCAGTGCATGAGCTCCCAGCGCCACCGCGTCGGATAACTCATCGTCAAACACGAACACGTTGAGCGTCACGTACACACGCACGCCACGGGCATGCGCCACGGCGCTGCCGCGCGCAAACTCGTCATCCGTAAAGCCATGGGCGCTCACACGGGCGTTAAAGCCGCCCAACCCCGCATAGATGGCATCGGCGCCCGCGGCGATGGCCGCAAGCATCTGGTCGAGCCCGCCCGCCGGCGCCAGCAGCTCGGGCAGCGCCGCACCGGCAGCATCCAATCCAGTCTTGTGTTGTCCGCTCGGCCCCATCGTCCGAATCGCCATCGACAAACTCCTTACCAAGGTATGCATTCACTCTGAAAAATGCCGCCTTCCAGCATACACGAGGCCTCGCGCACCCCGTTTGGTTTATCGTGTAATAACTTATGTCCATCCTGCCCCGACGGCACATCCGCCGTCGGGCACGACATACCTGGAGGTCAATATATGGGTCCTCGCCAACGACAGGGACGCAGCCGTTCAAAGACGCATGCCCTGCCCATAATCCTGCTCTCGTTTTTGGGCTTTTTGCTTATCGCGGGCGTGGCATTTGGCATCGGCATGGTCGGCAACGTCAACCGCTGGCTGTCCGATCTGCCCGACTACACCGACGCCAACGCGTATCTGGTGAGCGAGCCCACCGAGATCGTCGACTGCAACGGCAACAAGATCGCGAGCTTCTACACGCAAAACCGTAAGTCCATCACCAAGGACGAGGTCTCCCCCTACGTGCTGCAGGGCACCGTTGACGTCGAGGACGAGCGCTTCTACGAGCACGGTGGTATCGACCTGTGGGGTATCGCGCGTGCTGCGGTGGCAACCCTCGGCGGCGGGCACGAAGGCGCCTCGACTATCACCCAGCAGCTGGTGCGCAACACCATCCTGCAAGAGGAGCAGTTCGACTCGACCATCGAGCGTAAGGTGCGCGAGGCCTACATCGCCGTAAAGATGGAGGATATGTACTCCAAAGACGAGATCCTCATGATGTACCTCAACACCATCTATTACGGCCACGGCGCCTACGGCATCGAGGCCGCAGCCGAGACCTATCTGTCCAAGAGCGCCGCCGACCTCACCCTGAGCGAGGCCGCGCTGCTCATCGGCCTTCCCAACTCGCCCTCGCAGTACGACCCCACGGTCAACCCCGACCTGGCGCTGTCCCGTCGCAACAAGGTCCTCGACAACATGTTGCGTCTGGGCCACATTACGCAGGAGGAGCACGATGCCGCACAGGCCGAGCCCATCACCCTCAACGTGACCGAAATCTCGGGCAGCGGCGTCGACGTATACTCGCAGCCCTACTTTGTCGCCTATGTTAAGCAGCTGCTGGAGCAGGAGTTCTCGACCGACGTGCTCTTTAAGGGCGGCCTGACCGTCAAGACCACCATCGACCCCACGATGCAGCAGGTGGCAGAGAATGCCGTCCGCGAGCAGCTCGACACACTCTCACTCGACGGCCTGGACATGGGCATGGTCGTCGTCGACCCCAAAACCGGCTACATCAAGTGCATGGTGGGCGGCTACGACTACAACGCCGACGAGAACCACGTAAACCATGCCACGGCCAAGCGTCCCGTCGGCTCCACCTTTAAGGCCTTTACGCTGGCAACTGCCATCCAAAACGGCATGAACCCCAACGTCACCCTCAACTGCAACTCGCCGCTCAAGGCCAAGGGCACCACGACCGAGGTCCAAAACTACGCCAACCATAGCTATGGCAACATCACGCTTAAGCAGGCGACGGCATACTCCTCCAACACCGGCTACATCCAGGTGGCGGAAGCCGTCGGCAACAGCAAGATCATCTCGCTCGTCAAAAAGCTCGGCATCGATCCCGCCAAGGACAACATCGAGGACGTTCCCGTCATGACCCTCGGCACCGGCTCGATCTCGCCGCTCGAGATGGCCGCCGCCTACGCGACGTTTGCCAACGGCGGCTACTATCGCCAGCCGATCGCCATCACCGAGATTGACTCTCGTACCGGTTCGGTGCTGTACCAGCACACCGACAATCCCTCACAGGTGCTTACCGAGGGCGAGGCCGCCGCGGTCACCGATGTTCTGTCCGGCGTCATGCAGGGCGGCGGTACGGGTGCTGCCGGTGCCCTGAGCGTCAACCAGCCCTATGCCGGCAAGACGGGCACCACCGACAACACCACCAACCTGTGGTTCTGCGGCTATACCCCGCAGCTGGCGTGCGCCCTGTGGACCGGCTATTCCGCGGGCGAGATCCCCATCCAAAAATACGGCACGGACCTGCTGGGCGACAGCACCAACCTGCCTGTCTTTAAGCGGTTTATGAACACCGTTCTGACCGGTACCGAGCGCGAGGAGTTTGCGACCGGAACGGCGCCCACCTACAAGAACAACAGCGTCTGGAAGTTCTACGGCACCAACAACTCCAAGAAGACGGAGAACGACGACAAGGACGAGAACGAGGACGAAGAGGAAACCACCACAACGACTACCACGACGACCACGACCACCGAGACCACGGGTGGCGACACCACCGGCGGCACCGGTACGACCGGTGGCTCGACGGGCGGCTCAACTGGTGGTTCGACCGGCGGCGATGGCGGCACGCCTACGCCTACGCCTACGCCTACGCCCACTCCCGACCCCTCGCCTACGCCTACGCCTACGCCTACGCCCACTCCCGACCCCTCGCCCACGCCTGACGATACGGTCGGCTAGAAATCATCCGGCCATAAGCAACAAGGCCCCCGAGCAGCTTATTAAACTGCTCGGGGGCCTTTTAGTTTAAAGCGACCTGGTGGGCGGTCTTTATACCGGCAAACAAAAAAAGGGGGTACCGACCAACGTCGATACCCCTTACAAGCCACTATGTCACGCACACAGTGCCGAGCGCACGACCCGCACGCCTACTTGCGAGAATTGCTCAGCTTATTGATCAGCGCCTCAAGACGCTCGCCGTCCTCGGCCGTCTGGGCAATAACCAAAATCGTATCGTTGCCGGCAAGCGAGCCAAGCACATCGGGCAGCTCTGCCGCATCAACGGCGGCGGCGATGCCGGAAGCCGTGCCAGGCTGAGCCTTGATCATAACCAGATTATCGGTGCGCAGAACGCCCGTTACGAGCTCGGAAACCATACGCTGCAGGTGCAGGTCCTCTGCCAGAACATAGATGCCCTCAGGGAGCTTACGCAGCCCCATATCGGCAATATCGCGAGAGACAGTCGCCTGCGTGCAATCAAAGCCCATAGCGCGGAGCTCATCGACCAGCACGCGCTGCGTGCGGACGTCCTTATTGCGCACAATATCTCTAATGGCATCCTGGCGCCCATTGCGTTTTTTAGCCATACAAACCCTCTCTCCAAAAGATGGCGGAGACAATCAATCAGTGATTGAATAGTTTAACGCTATTTGAAGGCTTTTGTGTATAAGAACGCATTTCGAAACAATTCTATGCAAATTTGTTTCGAGATGAGCCGTTTAGGCGGTTTTTGCGCCCGTCCGGTTAAGAAAAGCTGCCAGATGCGTACACATCACGCAGCGCGCGGGCTTGGCGCTGGCGATCGGCCCAAACAACAGACCGAGCCCCCGATGGTTATCCTTGAGCGCGGCGACCATCTGACGGGTTCGAGGCGCCTCGAGCATATCACGCATACGGGCGGAACGCTCGATTGACGACACCCCATGCGGGCTCAGACACAAATTCTCGATGCAGGCGACCAGTCCGGCAAAGTAGAACTTTTGGGTTGCCAGCTTGAGCCGACCACCGCTATCTGCTTCCGAGAGTGAGTCCGTAAGCTCGTCGAGCGCCCGGGTGTCATCGGATACCTTGGCATACATGGTGGTATCAAAGGCATCTGTAAGCTTAGGTGCCGCCGCGTGGAAACAAGCGTCGCCGCATCCGGAGACGCGCTGCGCCCGCGAGAGCGAGCACGCCATAAACCCAACTGTGCGAAACGCCTTGTCGTACAAAAGGCATGCCTCAAACAGCGGACGGCTATACATCACGCCAGAGGTCTGAACGACTAGGCCGCCTAAAATCAACTGGGACAGCCCGGTCACCATCGAAGATTTGCTATCAATGGAAATATGAGCAGCATCCAAGACGCGCGAATGGCGCTCTCGATGTGCATCATAGCGGTCGAGCGACACCGTGGGGAGCACTATGTCTGCCGTAGTATCGCACGCGATATCGACCATCTTGGAAAGAGACTGCGGAGCAAACCACTCATCGGCGTTCATGGCGATGATTTGAGAGCCGCGCGAGGCAGCAAAACCGGCACGAAGACAAGCGCCGCGCTTCGCGTCCTCGACGTCAATCAAATCAATATGGATGTCCCTGTCGGCAGCAACTTGAAGCGAATGGCGCACACCGGGCGCAGCATCGCGGCAGACAACGACAATCTGCAAATCGTAGAGGTCTTGGTTCTGGATACTCTCGAGCGCACGCATCGCATAGCTGGGCGAACCTTCTACCACAAGGATCACCGAAAGTCGCGGATGCGAGCCACGTCGAACCAAGTTATCCGTCCTCTCGACAGCAGTGAATCAAACTGTCGTTCATGGTACACCCCGGCAATAAAAGCAATGAGACACCGGTTGTATTGCACGCCAAGAACAGATGTTGCACACGCGCAGCCCACAGATGACAGGTGCCGACGCACGACGCGCCGAGCCCTCCCCTAGTCGAGCACGACAAGCTCGGCGGGATCGTAATCCACGCCCATAAACGTAAGGCCGCAGGCAGGAGCCGTGGGGCCCGCAGCGGTACGGTCGCAAGCATCGATGACCTCGCGCATCCACTCGGGTTCACGGCGATGCATGCCAATCTCGACAAGCGTGCCCACGATCGTGCGGACCATCGAATGCAGAAACGCATTGCCCTCGATGGTAAACGTCAGGATGTCCTCGCCAAAGGCCACCTCATGGCCAAACTCGGCACGCATCACGCAGCGGTGCGTGGGCTTGCCCACGGCAGACGCCACCTTGCAAAAGCTCTTGAAGTCCTGCTCGCCCAGCAGCGCGGGACAGGCCGCAGACATCGCCTCAACATCCAATGGGTAGCGATGCCACCACACCGCACCGCGCGAAAGCACAGGGCGCGCGTCGCGATCGGCAATACGGTACGTATACGTACGGGAACGCGCATCAAAGCGTGCAGAAAAGCCTTTACGGGCCCTGTAGACCTCGTTTATGGCGATATCTTTGGGCAGGAGGGCATCCATAGCCCTCAGCCACCTACGGCGCGTCAAAGCCAACTCAGCGTCCGTTACGGGCACGCTGATAAACTGTGCCACCGCATGCACGCCGGCATCGGTACGTCCCGCACACGTCAGGTCGATCGGGCGGCGCAGGAGCGTCTCGATAGCGCGGCGCAACTCGCCCGCAACCGTCGTCTGACCGGGCTGCTCGGCAAAGCCGCTGTAGGACGAGCCATCGTAGGCCACGCGGAAAACGAGCGTGGCATCGAGCTCGGGAATCGAATTGAAATCAGACGGCGCGGTCATGGACGCTCCCAACAAACAGGCAATGGCATTTCGACAAAAAAAGAGGGGTACGCGAACGTACCCCTCGAATATAGCCTATGCAGACGGATTGTCTACTCAGCGGTCTCCTCAGCAGGAGCCTCCTCGGCAGCCTCGACCTTCTTGGGAGCAGCGGCCTTCTTGGGGGCCGGAGCAGCCTTCTTAGCCTTAGGCGTGCAAGGCTCGGTGACGAGCTCCATGATAACGATGGGAGCGTTGTCGCCCTTGCGGTTACCGAGCTTCATGATGCGGGTGTAACCGCCGTTGCGGTCCTGCCACATGCCCTGAGCAGCCTTGTCGAAGATCTCGGCAACGAGCTGCTTATCGCCGAGCTTGGCGATAGCCAGACGACGAGAGTGCAGGTCGCCCTTCTTGGCCCAGGTGATGATCGGATCGACGACCGAACGCAGCGCCTTAGCGCGGGTCTCGGTGGTCTTGATGCGGTCGTTCTCGAAGAGGGCCTTAGCAAGGCTCTTCTTCATGGCCTTGGTGTGGCTCGCATCGGTGCCGAGCTTCAGGCCCTTCTTAACGTTATGACGCATGGTCTAGTTTCTCCTCAAATATGCGAAGCATTAAGCCTTCAGGCTCAGGCCCATGGACTCAAGCTTGTCCTTCACTTCCTCGATCGACTTAACACCGAAGTTACGGATGTTGAGCAGATCGTTCTCCGAGAACTCAACGAGCTGACGGACCGAGTGAATGCTGGCGCGCTTAAGGCAGTTGTAAGAACGGACGGAAAGGTCCAGATCCTCGATCTGCTTGTCCAGCTCGGCGTTGTCGTTGGTGACCTCGGGAGCGAAGATCGAAGCCTCCTCCTCGACCTCGGGGGTCTCGGCAAGGTTCATAAAGGCAGCCATATGCTGGTTAATGATATTGGCAGCCTGGACCACGGCGTCGCGCGGGGCGATGGAGCCGTTGGTCTCGATCTCGAGGACAAGGCGGTCGTAGTCGGTGTGCTGACCGACACGGCAAGCCTCAACGAGCTTGGCGCAACGGGAAACCGGCGAGTACAGCGAGTCGACGTGGATCACACCGATGGGATCGTTGTCGCGCTTGTTGGCCTCGCCAGAAACATAGCCGCGGCCATAGCCGATGCGCATGCTCATGGTGAGATGGCCACCCTCGGTGAGTGTAGCGATGTGCTGCTCGGGGTTGACCAGCTCAAACTCGGACGGAATAAAGAAGTCCGCACCGGTGACCTCGCAGGGGCCGTCAACCGAGATGGTGGCGGTCGCCTCGTCGGTCGTGCCGAGAGCCCTGAAGACAAGACCCTTGACATTCAGGACGATGTCGGTGACATCCTCGACCATGTTAGGGATGGTCATGAACTCGTGCTGCGCACCATCGATCTGAATAGCCTCGACGGCGGCACCCTCGAGCGAGGACAGAAGAACGCGACGAAGGGAGTTACCCAGCGTATCGCCGTAACCACGCTCGAGCGGCTCGACGGAGACACGAGCAGACGTCTCGTTGATCTCTTCGACCTGAACCTGAGGCCTAATGAATTCTGACATGTATTACCTCCAGCCTCAGCAGCCCGGATGGACTACTTAGAGTAGAGCTCGACGATGAGCTGCTCGTTGATATCACCGCTGATCTGCTCACGCGTCGGCAGAGCGAGCACGTTACCAGACAGCTTCTCGATATCGACCTCGAGCCAGCCAGGGACCTCAAAGCGCTCGGAGGAAATCAGGGCCTCCTTGATGGGGAGGAGGTCACGGAACTTCTCGCCGACAGCGACGACGTCGCCGGCCTTGACGCGGTAGGACGGGATGTCCACGCGCTTGCCGTTCACGGTGAAGTGACCGTGACGGACGGACTGACGAGCCTCTTTGCGGGTGCGGGCGAAGCCAAGACGGAAGACGACGTTGTCGAGGCGAGACTCAAGAATGATCATGAGGTTCTCACCGGTGACGCCGTTCATCTTACGGGCCTTGTTGAAGTAGCCGTGGAACTGCTTCTCCAGAACGCCATAGATGAACTTGACCTTCTGCTTCTCGCGCAGCTGCATGCCGTACTCAGATTCCTTGCGACGGCGCTTGGGCTGACGGATAGATTCCTTCTTGCTGCTGTAACCGAGCTCAGCGGGATCGATCCCGAGCTGACGGCAGCGCTTAAGAACAGGAGTCCTGTCGATTGCCATATTGATACGATCCTTTCAGTTACACGCGGCGACGCTTCTTGGGGCGGCAGCCGTTGTGCGGAATGGGGGTCTTGTCCTGGATGCTCGAGACCTCGAGGCCAGCAGCCTGGAGGGAGCGGATGGCGGTCTCACGACCGGAGCCGGGGCCCTTGACGAAGACGGAAACCTTCTTCATACCGTGCTCCATGGCCTGCTTGGCAGCAGCCTCGGCAGCCATCTGGGCAGCGAACGGCGTGGACTTACGGGAGCCCTTGAAGCCCACCTGGCCAGCCGACTTCCAGGAAATGACGTTGCCCTGGGGATCGGTGATCGAAACGATCGTGTTGTTGAACGTAGAACGAATGTGAGCCTGGCCCACGGAAATGTTCTTACGGTCCGCGCGCTTCAGACGGGCAGCGCGAACGTTCTTCTTAGCAGTAGCCATCTATCTAGCGCTCCTTATTTCTTCTTCTTAGCACCGATCTGACGCTTCGGGCCCTTGCGGGTACGAGCGTTAGTGTGGGTGCGCTGGCCGCGGACCGGGAGGCCCTTGCGGTGACGAAGGCCGCGGTTGCAGCCGATGTCCATAAGGCGCTTGACGTTCTGGTTGCGCTCACGGCGGAGGTCGCCCTCAACCATGATCTGGTTCTTATCGATATAATCGCGGATGGCGTTAACCTCATCCTCGGTGAGGTCCTTAACGCGCGTATCCACGTTAACGTTGCACTCGACGCAGATCTTCGTCGCAGTGGTGCGGCCGATGCCGTAAATGTAGGTCAGACCGATCTCAACGCGCTTCTCACGCGGGAGGTCGACACCATTAATACGGGCCAACGTAGTCTCCTCTCTTAACCCTGACGCTGCTTATGACGGGGGTTCTCGCAAATGACGAGGACCTTGCCATGGCGCCTAATGATTTTGCACTTATCGCACATCTTCTTGACCGAAGGACGTACCTTCATCGTTCTTCCTTTCGGTAGCGCTCAAACTACTTCCCTACTATCTACTCGCCCAGCCGCAGGCGTTTAAAACTATGGCTGGTCTTCACACACAATCCGACCGTAGGTTGAGCTAAGCCTGCAGCCGGAAATGGAGTGCGTGTATGCGTGCCGCTATTTATAGCGATAGGTGATGCGGCCGCGGGTCAGGTCGTACGGGGAAAGCTCCACGACAACCCTGTCACCGGGGAGAATGCGGATGTAATTCATTCGGATCTTGCCAGAAATGTTGCACAGAACCGAATGACCGTTCTCGAGCTCGACCTTAAACATGGCATTGGGCAGCGGTTCCTTTACCGTACCCTCGAGCTCAATTGCGTCTTCCTTCTTCACAAGCAATCATCTTTCTCTAGAAAACGACAGCGATTGAGTATTCTACAACACGTATGCACGCATCGTAATAACTTCGTAATGGCTCCACAACTAAGTGGAACTTGTTACATTTCTCCGCCCTGCAAGGAACACCAGGCACCTTGCGCATCCGTGGTGAGAATCACCGGACCGTCATTGGTAATGGCGACGGTGTTCTCGTAGTGCGCGGCGGGCAGGTGGTCGTTGGTCGTAACAATCCAACCGTCGGAGCCCGTGCTCACATGGTTGGAACCCATCGTAACCATTGGCTCGATGGCAATGACCATGCCGGCCTGGAGGCGAACGCCCCTCCCCTTCTTTCCATAGTTAGGAACGTTGGGGTCCTCGTGCATCACGCGGCCAATCCCATGGCCCACATAATCGCGAAGCACGCCGTAACCGTGAGACTCGGCGAGGGACTGAACGGCATAACCGACGTCCCCGATATGGTTACCGGGAACAGCCTGCTCGATGGCAGCCTTAAGGCAATCGCGCGTGATCTCGCACAAAGCCTTGGCTTCGGGCGTGGGGGTGCCGACGAAAAACGTCCAAGCGTTATCGCCGACCCAACCGTCGACAACGGCTCCCGTATCGATGGAGATGATATCGCCATCGCGCAGGATCATGTCAGGGTTGGGAATACCGTGTACCACGGCATCGTTAATCGATGCGCAAATGGTTCCGGGAAACCCGCCGTAACCCTTAAAGGCTGGGGTGCCACCATGCATGCGGATAATCTGCTCCGCGAGCTGATCGAGCTCAAAAGTCGAAACGCCGGGGCGCACCATGGCTCCAACGTGGCGGAGCGCCATCTTAGATAGCGCTCCTGCCTTCTTCATCTGCTCGATTTGCGTTGCAGACTTAATCTTGATCATAGACCGAGAGCCTCTTTGACATCCCCGTACACGGTCTCGCGAGCCTGGTCACCGTTGACCGACTTGAGCAGACCCTGGCCACGATAGTAGTCGACGAGCGGGCTCGTGGACTTCTCGTAGACGTCGAGACGGTTCTTGATGGTCTCGGGCTTGTCGTCGTCGCGCTGATACATCTCGCCGCCACACTTGGGGCAGGTAGCATCGGCAGCGGTGCCGGTGTAGCCGCAGGCGCGGCAGGTGCGACGCGAAGACAGACGATCGATAATGACCTCGGGGGCCACATCGACCAGAAGGGCGCAGTCGATCTCGCGACCCATGGCGGAGAGCTCGGAATCGAGCGTCACGGCCTGGGCGGTGTTGCGCGGGAAACCGTCGAGGATGAAGCCCTGCTGGGCGTCATCGGCGGCAAGGCGCTCCTTGACAAGGTCGATCACGAGCTGATCGGGAACGAGCTCGCCAGCGTCCATGTACTTCTTAGCCTGAATACCAAGCTCGGTGCCACCCTTGACGGCAGCACGCAGCAGGTCGCCCGTGGAAATGTGAGCGACGCCAAACTCGGCGACGAGCTCCTGTGCGACGGTGCCCTTACCGGCACCCGGAGCTCCGAGCAATACGAGGTTCATGAGCAATCCTCCTCTAGCCTATTTAAAGAATCCATCGTAATCATACATCTTGATCTGGCCTTCGAGCTTATCGACCGTGTCGAGCACGACGCCGACCATGATGAGGATGGACGTGCCGCCAAATGCCTGGATCAGATGGTTACCCGTGAAGGAGAAGATGATCGAAGGCACGATGGCGATGAGCGCCAAAAAGACAGCGCTGGGAAGCGTGATCTTGTTGAGCGCGTTCTTGATGTAGGCCGCGGTAGCCCTACCCGGACGCACGCCCGGAATAAAGCCGCCCTGCTTCTTAAGGTTATCGGCCGTGTCATCGGGGTTGAACACCATGGAGGTGTAGAAGTACGCGAAGAACACGATGAGGACAACGTTAAGCACCCAGTTGAGCCAACCGGTCGAAAGCGCGGAGGCAACTGCCTGAATCCAGCCGATGCCGGGGAAGAACACGGCAATCTGAGCCGGGAAGTACAGCAGCGCCGAAGCGAAGATGATCGGCACGACACCCGCGGTGTTGACCTTGATGGGCAGGTAGGTGGTCTGGCCACCCATCATGCGACGGCCCACGACGCGCTTAGCGTAGGAGACCGGGATGCGGCGCTGGCCGCGCTCAAGGAAAACAATCAGCGGGATAACCAGCAGGATGATGGCGCAGATGATCACCATGGTGATGATGCCACCGGCATTGCCCTCGGTGCTGGAGAAGATAGCCTGCGGCAGACCGGCCATGATGTTCGCGAAGATGATCAGCGACATGCCATTGCCGATACCGCGCTGGGTGATGAGCTCACCAATCCACATGATCAGCATGGCGCCCGCGGTGAGCGTACCGACGATCATGAGGTCGAAGATGATCTCGGGAGCGCCGGCGCCATTGAAGCTGATGCCGAAGCTCTTAAAGAGGAAGAGGTAACCCACGGAGTTGAGGATTGCCAGAGCCAGGGTGAGGTAACGCGAATACTGCGTAATCTTGGTCTGACCGACCTCGCCCTCGCGGGCAAGCTCATGCAGGGAAGGCACGACGGCCTGGAGCATCTGGAGGATGATCGAGCTGGTGATGTAAGGCATGATGCCCAGCGAAAACACCGACACATAGCTCAACGCGCCGCCAGAGAAAAGATTCAGGAGGGCCATAGCACCTGCGGCGACCGAATTGTTATCGGTCGAGAAAAGGCCCAGCATCCCCTGGAAGGGAATGCCGGGCACAGGAACGTGCGCACCAATGCGGTACACGACGAGCATAGCTATGGTAAAAAGAATCTTTTCGCGCAATTCTTTGATGCGGAAAGCATTCTTAAGACCATTTAGCACGGCAGCTCGACCTTTCCGCCGGCGGCCTCGATCTTGGCCTGCGCAGAAGCGCTGACCTTGTCGACCTTGACCGTGAACTTCTTGGTAAGCTCACCATTGCCGAGCACCTTGACGGGCTCGAACTCGCTCTTGGTGATGCGAGCGGCCTTAAGAGCGGCACCGTCGATCACAGCGCCGTCCTCGAACTTACGCTCGAGACGCTCAACGTTAACGGCGGTGTACTCGATACGACGGGGGTTGCGGAAGCCCGGAAGCTTGGGCAGGCGCATAGCCAGCGGAGTCTGGCCACCCTCGAAGCCGGCACCCTTGGTGCCGCCAGAGCGGGAACCCTGGCCCTTCTGGCCGCGGCCAGAAGTGGTGCCGTGACCCGAAGAATTGCCACGGCCGACGCGCTTGCGGTTCTTGATGGAACCGGGCGCGGGAGTAAGATCGTGAAGCTGCATTTGCTACTCCTCTACAATCTCGACAAGGTGCTTGACCTTGAAGATCATGCCGCGGACGGACTCGTTGTCAGCAATCTCGCGAACCTCGCGGATCCTGTGGAGACCGAGGGCACGGACAGTACGGACCTGGTCCTGCTTGCAACCGTTGGTGCTGCGGACCTGCTTGATCTTGATGGTGTCAGCCATGCTTAGTTCTCCTTACCGACGAACATCTCGGAGACCGTCAGGCCACGGCGAGCCGCGACGTCCTCAGGGCTGGAGAGCTCCTTGAGGCCCTCGACGGCAGCCTTGATGATGTTGAGGCCGTTGTCGGTACCGAGGGACTTGGACAGGACGTTCTTGATGCCAGCAAGCTCAAAGAGGGGACGCACAGCGCCGCCGGCGATAACGCCGGTACCCTCGACAGCGGGCTTGATGATGATGCGGCCGGCACCAAAGTGGCCGAGAACCTCGTGCGGGATGGTGCCCTGCTCGGTCACCGGCACGTGGAACATGTTCTTCTTGGCATCGAGAGATGCCTTGGAGATGGCCATGGGCACCTCAGCGGACTTGCCCATGCCAACGCCGACGTTGCCCTTGCCGTCGCCAACGACGACGAGAGCGACGAGACTCATGCGACGACCACCCTTGACGGTCTTCGACACGCGGTTGATGTAAACGACGCGCTCCTCGAACTCGGAGGCCTCGCGCTGCTGCTTCTGATTACGAGCCATGTGCTACATACCTCCTAGAACTCGAGACCGGCGGCACGAGCACCGTCGGCGAGGGCCTTGACGCGGCCATGGTAGATACGGCCACCGCGATCGAAGGCGACCTTGGTGATGCCGGCCTCGATGGCGCGCTTGCCAACGAGCTGACCGACCTTCTCCGCAGCCTCCTTGTTCGAGGTGTGGGTGCCCTTGAACTCGGCCTCGAGGGTCGAGGCAGAGACGAGCGTCAGGCTGGAGCCCTTGCTGTCGTCGATGATCTGGGCATAGATGTTGGCGTTAGTACGGGTCACGCGAAGACGCGGACGCTCGGAGGTACCCGAGACCTTGCCGCGAACACGACGCTGACGACGCTTGAGGCCTTCCAGCTTCGCCTTATGCTTGTTCATACGTAAACTCCTAAAAAGGTTGATCTTGCCAGCACCTGACGGGGTGCTGGTCTTATGCGAGTGAGTCGGTTACGACTACTTGGCGGCCTTACCCAGCTTGCGGCGGATGTGCTCGCCAACGTAGTGGATACCCTTGCCCTTGTAAGGCTCGGGAGGACGATGGCCGCGGATCTCAGCGGCAATCTGACCGACCTGCTGCTTGTTGATACCCTTGACGTTCACGTGGGTGTTGTCGGGAACCTCGAAGGTGATGCCCTCAGGAGCCTCGACGATCACGGGGTGCGAGAAGCCCAGGGAGAACTCGAGGTTCTTGCCCTTCTGCTGCACGCGGTAACCGACGCCGGCGAGCTCGAGCTTCTTCTCGAAGCCCTCGGAAACGCCAACAACCATGTTGTGGATGAGGGCGCGGGTGAGGCCGTGGCGGGCACGGGTCTCACGCTCGTCGTCGGGACGGGAAACGGTGAGGACGTTGTCCTCGACGTTGATAGCGAGCTTCTCAAAGACATCGAGCTCGAGCTGGCCCTTGGGGCCCTTGACGACAACGTTGTTGCCGTTGACTGCCACTTCGACTCCGGCGGGAATCTGGACAGGCTTATTACCGATACGAGACACGGTGATCTCCTTTCCTTCTACCTACCGAGCGAATTACCAGACGTAAGCGATGATCTCGCCGCCGACGTTGTGCTTGCGAGCATCGCGGTCGGTCATGACGCCATGGCTGGTGGAAATAATGGCGGTACCAAGGCCACCGCGGACGCGGGGCATGTCGGCAACGCCGGTGTACTTACGCAGGCCCGGCTTGGAAATGCGGCGGATGCCATTGATGACCTTAGCCTTCTTGGGACCATACTTAAGCGTGATGTGCAGAGTCTTCTGGGGAACGGTGTCCTCGACATCGTAGCCCTCGATGTAGCCCTCCTCGTGCAGAACACGAGCGATCTCGACGAGCTTCTTGCTGCTCGGCATGGAGACCGTGGCCTTGTTCACAGAGTTAGCGTTACGGATGCGCGTAAGCATATCTGCGATCGGGTCTGTAAGGTTCATACAGATTCTCCTTCGTTCTTGATGAACACGTGCTCTTGGTTCTTCGCCGCCCTTAACGGCAAAGCCTTTTTAGCGCGTTTTCCCTGTTCCAAACTGATGCTTGAAACGCTGGTAGTGACTTACCAGCTGGCCTTCTTAACGCCGGGAAGCTCGCCCTTGAGTGCAAGCTCGCGGAAGCAGACACGGCACAGGCCGAACTTGCGGTACACAGAGTGCGGACGGCCGCAGCGCTGGCAGCGCGTGTACTCACGAGTAGAGAACTTCTGCTTGCGATTGCACTTGACGATCATCGATGTCTTAGCCACTTATATCCTCCTCACATAGAGTATTGTTCGCCCCAAGCGCCGCCCCCTTGTGGGAACGGCGCTTATAGGGCAGGTGAACCTATTTCTTGAACGGGAAACCGAAGGCGTCCAGAAGGGCCTTGGCCTCCTCATCGGTGTTGGCGGTGGTCACGAAAGTGATGTCCATACCACGCTGGTGATCGACGGAATCGAAGTCGATCTCGGGGAAGATGAGCTGCTCGGTGACGCCCATGGAGAAGTTACCACGGCCGTCGAAGCTCTTGGCGGAAATGCCGCGGAAGTCGCGGATACGGGGGATCGCGACGGAGGTCAGACGATCGAAGAACTCCCACATACGGTCGCCACGCAGGGTAACCTTGCAGCCGATCGGCATACCAGCGCGCAGGCGGAAGGTAGCGATGGACTTACGGGCACGGGTGATCATCGGCTGCTGTCCGGTGATGGCGCGCAGGTCGCGCACGGCACCGTCGATGGCCTTGGAATCGGTAGCGGCCTCGCCGACACCCATGTTCACGACGATCTTCTCAAACTTGGGGATCATCATGACGTTCTCGTACTGGAACTTGTCCTGAAGCTGCTGCTTGACCTCGTTGTTGTACTTGGTCTTCAGACGCGGCACATACTTCTCTTCTGCCATTGTTCACTCCTTCTTGGGGTTTTAAGCACGGGGCGTGGCCACGATGGGTTGTCCTCGTGCCTCCTGGCTGCATCCGCGCCGCTCATGGCATTTTGCGGTTTGGACTCGACGCAGCAGGAGCCGACAAAACAATCGGTACTATACGCGCATCGGGAGCGTATTTCCAGAAAAACCTCGTCTGCCTGCACAACTCCACAACTCCCCCGCACAAATGGATCCCAAAAAGCAGTTGCGGTGAAATAGGGACTGTTTGGCGGCCTAACAGGCTTAAACAATCCGTATTTCACCGCAACTTATTGGTGGGGATGCGATTAGCGCTTGCGGGGAACGAGTTTGGTGCGGCGCAGGTGGATCATCTCGGCGGCGATGGAGATGGCGATCTCCTCGGGGTCCTCGGCCTCGATGGCAACGCCGATCGGCAGGTGCAGCTCGTCGATCTGGTCCTGCGTAAAGCCTTCCTGCTCCAGGCGGGCACGCACAAAGGCCGTCTTGCGGCGCGAACCCAGACAGCCCAGGTAGGCAGGCTTGGCGCGCATGGCCTGAATCACCACGTCGATATCGGACTTGTGACCCGCCGTGGCGACGACCACCAGATCGCGCGGGCCGAAGGGGCACTGCTTGCTCAGGTTCTTGTAGTCGACCAGACGACGGTCGTAGACACCGGGCACCCATTCGGGCGTCAACGTGCCGGGACGGTCGTCGCACGCCACGACGGCAAAGCCCGCCGCCGTGAGCACCCGCGCCGTCGCGGCGCCCACGTGGCCGCTGCCAAAGATGTAGGTCAGGCCCTCGGGGCAGAGCGTCTCGATGTGCGCGGGAGGAATCTCGGAGGCGGCGTTGGTGTAGGTGACGTTACTCCCCTCCTCCACCAGCGAAAGCCCGGGGCAGCCCACAATGGTGCGGCGCGATTCCTCGCCATGATTGTCGGCCACATCGCCCTCGAGCGCGCTCGCGATAAACGGCTCAAAGTCGATGACGAAGTCGCCGATGCGCCGATAGACCAAGACGTCGGCAACCGACTGGAACAACGGTGCCTTGGTCGCGTCCAGGTGCAGATAGCACAGGCAGATAGCTCCGCCGCAGATCATGCCGGTATCGGAGTTCTCGCCGCCCATGGTGTAGCGGACCAGACGCGATTTACCCCCGGCCAGCAGCTCGCGCGCCTCGTCCAGCGCAAAGAGCTCAATCTTGCCGCCGCCGATAGTGCCCGCTTGGCTACCGTCGGCAAAGACGGCCATCCATGCGCCCACACCGCGCGGTGACGACCCCGCCGTGCCGGCCACGACCGCCAGCTCGCACGTCTCGCCAGCACGCAGGGCGGCAAGCGCCGCATTCACAACATCGAGCTTTTCCATTGCCGCCTTCTATCCTCTAAAGATATCGGTGAGCATAGCGAGTGCCTCGAGCACGCCGCCGCCGACCGACGTCGCCTTGTCCGAAATGTAGTTGATATAGCTGGCATCGCCGCGCGAATCGACATCGGCACATTTAAAACCCTCAGTCACCTGCACGCCGTTCGCCAAAAGCCCGCGCAGGCAGCCATCGATCTGTGTGCACATGGGCGTATCGTCCGCGTAGCCAATCACGTCTCCGGCGCTCACGATGTCGCCGATTGCGCGGTCGGACCGAAACACGCCGGCGGCGGGGCTGTGGATAACGCGCTCCTTGCCATAGCCGGCGATCACGCCCGGCACGCCCGTGTTGGGCTGGGGCGAGCCCTGGGTAATGACACGGCCCAAAAAATGCCCGCGCATGGTCTCGACCACGGCGTCGCAATCGACCGGCGCGGTAAAGCCCGGCCCCACGGCGATGACGGTAGGCGCCATGTCGCGCGTGGTGCCCAGGTTGCGCTTGGCCAGAATCGCGTCGACCACAGCCGCGGGTTTAAGCTCATCGAGCATCTTGGCCTGAGGGTCCACCACGACGGCAACATCCCCCGCTTGGGTAATCTCGAGCGCCTCTGCCGGCGTCTGCGCCAAGCGAGCGCGAATGCCCTCGACCTGAACCTCGCCCAGGCGAATAGCCTCGCAAAAACTGATTGTGCGGCGGATGCACGTGGGAACCGCGATATCGGCCATGACGACCGACACGCCGGCGCGCACCAAGCGAGCGGCGACACCCGTGGCGATATCGCCGGCGCCGCGAACATAAACGAGCATTCCCGGGGCACCTCCCTGTGCTACGGTTTGAGCAGAGCAAAAGCGGTTCGACCGCTACTCTGATGATTATTTATTATCACAGTATTATACGGCGGTGAACAGATGGAAACGGTTAGCGGCAATCTTGCCTCGGCGCTCAGGATCGAGCCGGGCATTACCGCGATTATCGGCAGCGGCGGCAAGTCGACGTTGCTCAAAACGCTGGGTCTTGAGCTCATGCGCGCTGGCGGCCGCGTGCTCCTCTGCACCACCACGCATATGCTTCCCGTTGCCGGCGTGCCATGGGACGGGTCGAATCGTCGCCTGGGTGCCGCACCTTGGAAGCCGGGTGCCGCGCATGTTCCCGGCTGCACCTGTGAGGCGTGCGCGGGACTTGCCCGCGGGAGTATTTGCCAGGCGGGTGTCTTAGACCCGGAAACAGGCAAGCTCTCCGCCCCCGCCGAGCCACTCAACGAGCTGGCACAGCGCTTTGACTACGTGTTGGCCGAGGCGGACGGCAGCAAGCGGCTCCCGCTCAAGGCGCACGCCGCCTGGGAGCCGGTGATTCCCTCTGGCACGGCAAACGTTGTCTGGGTCGTCGGCGCCTCGGGACTGGGCAAACCCGTCGCCGAGGTTGCCCACCGCCCCGAGCTCTTTTGCGAGCGTTGCGGCTGCGAGCTCACCGACACTGCCACCCCAGAGCGCGTCGCCCAGGTGCTCAATGCCGAGCTGCGGATGCTGAACCTCAACAATGCCCGCATCATGCTCAACCAAGTCGACACGCTCAGCGACCCCACGATGGCAGATCGCTTCGAGGCAGCCCTCAACCGCCCCCTCATCGCCACCAGCCTCAAGTAGCCGGCCCCATCTCGTCAGTTGCGGTGAAATACGGACTGTTTGGCCGCCCGACGGCCGCAAACAGTCCGTATTTCACCGCAACTGAGGAGGGGACACGGCATCTTTGCTGCTAGCGGGGCACGTAGCGACCGGGCTGGGCTCCGGTGGGCTCGCCATCGCGCGCCACCAGCACACCGTTGACGTAGACGGCCTTGGCGCGGCCATGTGCCTCAAAGCCCTCGAGCGGCGTGTAGTCCACAGCCTGATGCTGCGTCGCGGCACTGATTGTCCAGCGCGCTTTGGGATCCCACACGCACACGTCGGCATCGGAGCCCTCGGCAAGACAGCCCTTGCGCGGATACATGCCAAAGACGCGCGCCGGGTTCTCGCTCATCAAGCGGCAGAGGTCCTCGGGGCCCAGCTGGCCCTCAAAGCTCGTGGCGATCGCGACGGGACGATGCTCCACGCCGGGCCCGCCGTTGGGAATCGCGCGGAAATCGTCGCGCCCGCGGTCCTTTTGCCCGTGCAGGTTAAAGCTGCAATGATCGGTTGCAATCGTATCGATCTCGCCGGCCACAAGCGCCTCGCGCAGTGCCGCACGGTCACCCGCATGGCGCAGCGGCGGGCTCATCACATACTTGGCACCCGCAAAGCCGTCCTCGCCCTGCTCCAGATAGCAGGTGTCGTCGAGCATCAGATACTGGGGGCAGGTCTCGACATAGATATTCTTCTGCCCGCGCGCTTTGGCAGCGCGAATGGCCTCGAGCCCCAGCTTGGTCGAAAGGTGCACCACGTTGACCGGAGCGTCCCCGGCCAGGTGCGCCAGATACAGCAGGCGGCTCACGGCCTCGGCCTCACACACGTCCGGACGGCTGAGCGCATGCCCCTCGGGCCCATGAACCCCCTGCTCGTACACGCGCTTCTGCAGTTCATTCACCAACGTGCCGTTCTCGCAATGCACGCACAGGATACCGCCCACGCGCTTGAGCTCCTCCAACACCTCGAGCGTCTCGGCATCGTCCAGGCGCAAATGATCGTAGGCAAAGTAGGTCTTAAACGACGATACGCCCGCCTCGCGCATAGCCGAAAGATCGGCGCGGTTGCGTTCATTCCACTCGGCGAGTGCCATATGAAAGGCGTAGTTGGCCGTGCAGGTTCCGTCGGCACGGCGATGCCACTCGGCCAAGGCATCGGGCATGGTCACGCCGCGATCGGCCGTCGCGTAGTCCACGATGGTCGTCGTGCCGCCGCAGGCAGCCGCACGCGTGCCGGTCTCAAAGCTATCGGCTGTCCAATCCATGCCAGTCCAGCACTGCATGTGCGTGTGGCCGTCGATAAAGCCGGGAAACACCCAGCAGTCCGCGGCGTCCTCGACGGTATCGTCGGCACTCGGCTCAATCGCCGCGGCAATCCGCACGATCTTGTCGCCCTCCATGGCAAGATCGGCGCGGCGAAGCCCCTGTGGCGTCACGAGCGCGCCGTTTTTGATGATGATCATGTTGCTCCTTATTGATTAATACAGTTGGCCACGCGATCAAAATACGAGCAGGCCGCGATATGCTCCGTTATGCGTCGCTGTCCCTCTGCGGTATCGACATCCCACAGCTCGTAGGCACGCGCCTCGACCAGCACCACGTCGGTACGGTCCTTGAGAATCGAGCCCCCGCCGTCCTTGCCCTCAAGACGCATGAGTGCATCGAATAGTTCCGCCGGAAAGAGCACCGGGCTCGAAGGCTCACCGTTGCACGCCAAGCGCACCGGATGTTTGCGGCCACGCTCGTCAAACGCGTGAACCATGGCATCAAAAGAATCCGCGCTCACGAGCGGCTGGTCGCCCGGCAAAAAGAGGCAACCTTTCCAGTTGTGTTCGACTCCCCACGAAAGGCCCGCACGGACGCTTTCGCTGCGCAGTTTGCCATCGTGCAACACGCACGGGCAATGCTTGTCCCCACAAATCCGGGCGACCTCGGGCCAACGCGTCGAAACCACGACGTCAAAGCCCCGGGGAACCGAATCGATGGTCCGGGCAATCAGCGGCTCGCCATAGATATCGGCAAGCATCTTGTTAGAGCCAAACCGCTTGCCCTCGCCCGATGCCATAATGACGCATCCAAGTTTCATGGTGATACCTCCCCTGAAACCATCGTACCCATAACTCGCGCCGCGGGCATCCACATCGAAAGCGCTTATCCCGCACGCCCGCGATGCAAAAAAGGGGCACCCCGCCGGTTGGCAGAGCGCCCCCTTTACATGGCTTACCTCAACCCGGCTTTAGGCCTGGAACCAACGGGCGGTGTTGCGCTCGTCGAGGGCCTTGAGGGTAGCGGCGGGATCGGCAACCTTCTGCAGGAACATCATGGCTGCGATGGCGTACGGCTTGTAGCTGGCCTCCTTGTACATGCCCACGCGGTGCATGTCGAAGACGTCGGCGTTAACCTCGCCGTGCTCGCAGGAAACACCGGAGATGTCGGCGGGCAGCGGGTGCATAAAGATGGTGTCCTGGCCGTTGGCAGTCTTCTCCATGAGCTCGGTCGTGGAGCACCAGTCCTGATGGGTGGCGTTCTGGGCGAGCAGCTCCTTCTCAAGCGCAGCGATGCCGGCGTCGTCGCCCTCGGCGTACAGGTTGGTACGCTTCTCCATGGCGGCAAACGGAGCCCAGCTCTTGGGGATTACGATGTCGGCGCCCTCGAAGGCCTCGGCCATGGTGTTGACCTGCTTAAAGGTGGTGCCGGACTCGGCGGCATAGCCCTTGGCGCGCTCAACGACCTCGGGCATGAGGTCGTAGCCCTCGGGGTGGGCCAGGGTGACGTCCATGCCAAAGCGGGGCAGCAGGCTGATCAGCGACTGCGGGCAGGACAGCGGCTTGCCGTAAGAGGGCGAATAGGCCCAGGTGACGGCAACCTTCTTGCCCTTGAGGTTCTCAAGGCCGCCAAACTCGTTGATGAGGTAGAGCATGTCGGCAGAGGACTGCGTGGGGTGGTCGGAATCGGACTGCAGGGAGATGAGCGTGGGACGGTGATCCAGAACGCCGTCCTCGTAAGCCTGCTGGACAGACTCGGAGACCTCGGCCATGTAGGCGTCGCCCTTGCCGATGTACATGTCGTCGCGGATGCCGATGACGTCGGCCATGAAGGAGATCATGGTAGCGGTCTCGCGGACGGTCTCGCCGTGAGCGATCTGGGACTTCTTCTCGTCCAGGTCCTGCAGCTCAAGGCCGAGCAGGTTGGCGGCCTTAGAGAAGGAGAAACGCGTACGGGTGGAGTTGTCGCGGAATAGGGAGACGGCCAGACCCGAGTCGAAGATCTTGGGAGAGACGTTGTTCTCGCGCAGCTGGCGCAGGGCGTCGGCGACGATGTAGAGCGCTTTGAGTTCATCGGTGGTCTTATCCCAGGTGTGCAGGAAGTCGCTGCCGTACATACCCTTAAAATCGAGGCCGTTCAGCTGCTCGACAAGCTCGGTAAACTTGGCGTCCATGGAAATGTCCTTTCTAAAGATGAAACGATCGCAATGAGTAGATGCGCTCCGGCATGCGCGTGTGGCTAGAACATGCAGAGCGCTATGACGAGGACCCGCTACCGTTGAGGAAGCATGGGAGATAACGACCGCGGGCCCCAAGTCGACAGGGGGTGCCGGGGACGCGAGCGGCCCCCGGCTCAACAAAATCGAGGAATGGGACTAATCGATCTTGTTGTTGGTCAGACCGGCGCGGAACACGGTGGCGTCGCCATCGGCCTGGCTCGGATCGTAGAGGTTCAGGGCAGCCACATACATGGCGGCAGCAGTGACCAGGTCGTCCTTGTAGGTGACCTCGTTGGGAGCGTGAGCCTGAGACTCGGCACCCGGGCCAAAGCCCACGCAGGGGATGCCGTAGCGGCCCTGGATGGAGACGCAGTTCGTGGAGAAGGTCCACTTGTCGCACAGCGGACGACCGGTGCGCTTGTCCATACTGGACTCGCAACCGATGCGCTCGTCACCAAACATGGCCTTGTGAGCGTCGACGAGGGCCTTGACGTGCGGAGCAGTCTCCTTGTTGATCCACGTGGGGAAGTAAGCCTCGGTCTCGTAGACCTCACCGGTCCAGGACGGACGGTCGTACATGTACATGGAGACCTTCACGTCGTCGCCGTACTTCTTGGCGGCCGGCAGGTTACGGATCTCGTCCAGGCAGGACTCCCAGGTCTCACCGGCGGTCATGCGACGGTCGATGGAGATGGCGCAGGAGTCAGCGACAGCGCAGCGGCTGGGGCTGGTGTAGAAGATCTGGCTGACGGTGCAGGTGCCGCGGCCCAGGAAGCGGGCGTCCTCGAAGTGCTCGGGGTTGTACTTGGGGTCGAGCATCTTGACGAGACCCTTGATGTCGGTCGACTCGTCGCAGCCGTTGTTGTTGAGGGCGCGGACGTCGGCGATGATGTCGGCCATCTTGTAGATGGCGTTGTCGCCGCGGTCGGGAGCGGAGCCGTGGCAGGAGGTGCCGTGAACGTCGACGCGGATCTCCATGCGGCCGCGGTGACCGCGATAGATGCCGCCGTCGGTGGGCTCGGTGGAAATGACGAACTCGGGCTTAATGCCGTCCTTGTTGTAGATGTACTGCCAGCACATGCCGTCGCAGTCCTCTTCCTGGACGGTGCCGACGACCATGATCTTGTAGCCCTCGGGGATAAGGCCCATGTCCTTCATCATCTTGGCAGCGTAGGTAGCAGAAGCCATGCCGCCCTCCTGGTCGGAGCCGCCGCGGCCGTAGATGACCTCGTCGGTCTCGTAGCCCTCATAGGGATCGGCATCCCAGTTCTCGATGTTGCCGATGCCGACGGTGTCGATGTGGGAGTCGATGGCGATGATCTTGTCGCCCTCGCCCATAAAGCCCATGACGTTGCCCAGGCCGTCGACCTTGACCTCGTCATAGCCAAGGTTCTCCATCTCGGCCTTGATGCAGGCGACAACCTCGCCCTCCTCGCAGGACTCAGAGGGATGGGAGATCATAGCGCGCAGGAAGCGAGTCATATCAGCACGGTGAGACTCGGCAGCGTTTTTAATTGCCTCAAAATCGAGTTCCTTAGTCATAACAGTTAACCTTTCTACAAGGATTTACCTACAGGTAGATATTTCAGATAGATCACTTGTGCCAAACAGCGTGAGGTCGAGCACCCCACAAGCAAGTAACCATAGGAGGCGGACGGAGGACTTTGCTCCGTCGCGAGTTCCGCACGAGCCGGAGAGCACTTAATGTGCTCTCCGTGCGAGCAGGACTGTCCGAGCAGGGAGTAAAGTCCTCCGGCTGCCTCCGGACAGGTCAGACCTGCTAGCAGGTGGGGTACTCGCCCTCCCAGACGATGCGACGGTACTGATCCGGATCGGTGTCGCCCTCGGTGGAGAAGCAGAGCACAGAGCTCGTCTTGTCCAGGCCGATGAGCTCCTTGAGCTCGGCGTACTCGGGATCAAGCATGAGGGTCTCGACCAGGCCGGTGGTCACAGCGCCGGACTCGCCGGAGATGACGCGCGGGTCACCCTTCTCGGGAGCACCCAGGGTGCGCATGCCGCGAGCGGTGACCCAGTCGGGGCAGGACACGAAGGCAGTGGTGTGGTTGCGCAGGATATCCCAGCCCAAGATGTTGGGCTCGCCGCAGCACAGGCCGGCCATGATGGAGGGCATGTCGCCGTCCACGATGCGCGGATCGCCGTCGCCGGCGGCAGCACCCTTGTACAGGCAGGCGGCCGGAGCGCACTCGACCACAACGAAGGTGGGCGGGTTATCGGGATACAGGTTGGTGAAGTAGCCCACCACGGCGCCGGCCAGCGAGCCCACGCCAGCCTGGACAAAGACGTGCGTCGGGCGGTTGATGGCCATCTCGCGCAGCTGCTCGGCAGCCTCGGAAGCCATGGTGCCGTAGCCCTCCATGATCCAAGACGGGATCTTCTCGTAGCCCTCCCAGGCAGTGTCCTGAACGATGACGCCGCGCTCGCAGGCATCGGCCTCGGCGGCGGCCATGCGCACGCACTCGTCGTAGTTGACCTCTTCGATGGTCACCGTGGCGCCCTCGGCGGCGATGTTATCGAAGCGGGGCTTGGTGGAACCCTTGGGCATGTGCACGACGGCCTTCTGGCCCAACTTGTTGGCAGCCCACGCCACGCCGCGGCCATGGTTGCCGTCGGTGGCGGTAAAGAAGGTGGCCTGGCCAAAGTCCTTGGCAAGCTGATCGGAGGTCAGGTAATCGAAGGTGCACTCGGCAACGTCCTTGCCGGTCTCGTCGGCAATGTAGTTGGCCATGGCAAACGAACCGCCCAGGACCTTAAAGGCGTTGAGACCAAAGCGATAGCTCTCGTCCTTAACGCACAGGTTGGACAGGCCCAGGCGCGCGGCCTGGCCGTCCAGGCGGGCAAGCGGAGTGACGGTGTACTGGGGGAACGACTGGTGGAAGGCACGGGCCTTCTTCACGTGGTCGAGACTCATGATTCCCAAGTGCTTGTCATCGCTCTTGGGCATCGTGTTGCCCGCCCACTGGATCTTATCGGCCATACGGTGAACTCCTTAAGTCCTCTCTTGCCGGCCCCCGCATACGCGTTTCAGCCCATTCCCATTCCTGCGACTGAACTTTTATGTGGATGCCAAACAAAAAGTTTGTTAGCACTGTTCTATCACACTTTTTGATTGGAAAACCTAACAAATTGTTTGTTGCCGTAATCGGTACCTTTTTCCCGCCGAACGGTCAGATAACGCAGCGACGCTTTCGTTATTTGCGAACAAGTGGGGTTTATGGCAAAGTGAGCCCAAACTAATTTTTAGGAAGGCACCTATGACCCCCGCACAGATTGAGTTTTATAAGCGCCTTGCACACGGCCTGGCGCTCCAATTTGGCCCCAACTGCGAAGTCGTCGTCCACGACCTGGAGACCGAGGATGTGGACCACTCCATCGTAGTGATCGAAAACGGCCACGTCAGCGGGCGCAAACTGGGTGACGGCCCCAGCCATATTGTGCTTGAGTCCATGCACGAGGGCACCGCCGACGTGCACGACCGCGAGCCATACCTCACCAAAACCGCCGATGGCAAGCTGCTCAAGTCCTCGACCATCTTTATCCGCAACGACGAGGGCAAGCCCGTCGGCATTTTGGGCATTAACTTTGACATTACGCTCATGAAGGCTTTTGAGCGCTCGCTCGATGCCTTTACCGGCATCGGCGGCACGGGCTACACCGAGCCCGAGCCCATTACCAAAAACATCGGCGACCTGCTCGAAGACCTGCTGCGCGAGTGCGAACAGTTTGTGGGCAAGCCCGCGGCGCTCATGACCAAAGACGAGCGCATTCGTGCCATTGGCTACCTCGACCGTCGCGGTGCCTTCCTCATTTCCAAGTCGAGCGAGCGCGCCTGCGAGTTCTTTGGCATCTCCAAGTACAGCTTCTATAGCTACCTCAATGAGGCCAAGGCGGCGGCCGGCGAAAAGTAGGCACTCGCCTGGATTGCCCCTCCCCTTTTGGGCGCGAGTTCTGGAAAGCACGAATCCAAGACCGAGCCGCTTGGGAAGTTCCATATAATCGATGTCATTAGTATTTCGAAAGGATGGGACAGAATGGCGTTGAGCAAGGCATCATGCACCGGTCGCGGATTGATTCCGGCAATTGGTGGACATGTGCACCGCATGTTCGATGAGGGTGAAGACGACCTGTTTTCGCTGAGCCTTGACGACGTGATGGATGATCGCCCGTGGACCGCCGACGAACTCATGGGCGGCGGGGCTCACCCGTCAAACCCCAATCCCGCGCTTGCGCCTAAGCCCGCATCTGCGCCGACTCCTGCGCAGTCGCCTGTTTCGGCGCCCGCGCCTACGCCCGCACCCACTTCGGCGCCCACGCCCGCTCCCCGCCCCGCAAGCGACCCGTCCGAGACGGCGGCATTTCTCGCTGCAGCGACGCAGGGCAAATCGGCCGACAGCACTGTTATGTACAGCGCCCAGCAGTTGCCTGTTCCTGCGGCACGCAAGCCTCCGGTCGCAAGGCTCGATGAGCCCGTTGCCCATCAAGTTGCCTACGATTCCTGGGCTGCAGCCGATCTGGATGAGACCTCTACCGGCATGCCGGCGCTCGACGTTCCAGTTAACCCGCTTTTTGCCGCCAACACGGACGCCGCGGACCATGAGGGCGGTGCGGCATATTCCGATTATTCCGATGGCTATGCTGGCAACGGTCGCATCGAGACAGAGGATTATGGCACCGCATCGAGCGATTATCTCAACGATCCGTACGCTGCCACGCCTGCACCGGAATATGACCCGGAGGCCGCGTCCGCACCGGCGTATACCAAAAGCACGGGCGAAGAGCGCTTCGCCGATTATTACGCCAAGGAAAAGGCGCTGCGTTTCTCGGAATTTCCGCAGGCAGTCAAGGTTGCCTTTATCGCCATTATCATTGCCCTGCTCGGCGTCATTGCGTTTGAGGGATTCCAGCTGTTCCGCGGCCCCACCGCGTCCGAATCGGCAACGCAGCAAAAAGAGGACGACAACCAGTACCTGGACATCAACACCCTCAAGGGCGACCCCAACGACGGGGACGACGAGTAGCGAGGGCTGAAGGCGGCCGCAGGATCCCGCATCCAGCACCGGCTTCTAAGTGCTGTTTTGTCATCCAGCTACACTTTTGGTATGTAAAATAAGTAGTTGGAAAAAAATCAAAAGGTGTTTCGATTATCGGCCTAATACAACCATAATTCCAACCAATGGTTTTAGAAACGGTATTTAGCGGTTCCCAACCATTTATTTACCGTTCTCGACAATACAATCAAAGTCAATCAGTTCAAGCTGCTCTACGAATTTCTCCAAATACGAAACGACTTCCTCGTTGTTGACGAATAGCGGCCTGTCTTGCGTTAGCCTGCCTGATTTGTCCTGCGGATAGCGGAGACTGATGCCGTTGTTATCGATGTCAGCAACGGCTTTTACGAAAGCACCCATGTTCTTGATGGTTCTATTGTCCTCACGGCACTTTTGCCTCGGAAACCTTGGGAGCAAAGAGTTCCACAAGCTCGTGAGGCCATGATCTCTCTTAGGCTCAGCTCCACACCTTTTTATCGCCCTTTTAATTGCAAGCTCAATACAGTGCCTTGTGAGGAACATTACCGGAATCGCGTAGGAATACTCCAGCATCAAATACATACCAGGCTTGTCGATTGCTTTCCTCCCAGCGGCCGCAAGCTCCTTTGCGGCATTGAGGAAAGATCGTATGAACTCATCATCGAACCTATCGGCTTTAAACTCGTCCTTCATCAAGGCAGACGAGTCCAACAGCGAGAAATCCCTCAAAGTGGGGTCGTTGAAGCCATCCATCTGAGACTTCATGACTTGTTGGCTCATGTATTAAGGAAACACATGGTCATTGAACACACTCTCCATCAGAGAATCTCTCCCGTTTTCGCGTCTATCTTCGCTCCCGACCTCGAGCCGATGAACTCATCCACCATCTCGTCGTCGCGGTCGGGCCCGGTCACGAAGAGCGGTCCCGGGACGTCGACGCGCGGGCCAATCGTCAGGCCGTTGCTCGCGATGATGCGATCGAGGTTCTGTCTACGGTGGAGCGAGCGGGCCCGTAGTGTGTCGAAGGAATAGCCCCGGCCCCGCACGTCTGTCCCGTTGATGAGCCTGTTGGCGCACTCGGTGTAGCCGTTCGAGATGCGGCTCGGGCAGTTCCCAGTAGTGTCGGCGGGGCGCAACACATCGTGCACGTAGTTGGCGATACCCAAAATCTCGTTCACGTAGTCGAACGCGGACTTCTCGGCCATGGTCGGTCCTCTCTGGCAAAGACGATTTCAGCCAGAGATTTTACAAGTTCAATGAGTTGCTTCGCTTTAAATCCAACCATTGGCTTAACAAAACGGTAGGATGCTTTCTTCAACCAGAAAACTAACAAACCCAACCAGTTATTTTACATACCCTATACTTTTCCGGATAATTTGCCTATCGAATTAGACACTTTTTTTCCGAAGTTTTAAGGTGCCTATTTCGACACTTTTCCGTACTTTTACACGGCTGATTTCGACACTTTCCGGATGAAAGCCGAATAATCACTTGGGAAACCAACGCCGTTCACACGTCATTTCGCAGGCAGCGCTTGATTTCTGTCCGCACACGTTGATAGACTTCCTCTTGCCCGCAAGGAGCGGGCGCGTTTTATCCAGAGTCGGGGTAGAGAGTTGGCTCCACGATCCCGACGCCAACCGGCCAAGAGGCACGGTGGCCCTGCCAACATCGATGAAAGGAGTCCGTATGGACAATTTCTCCGTGCGCAGTGAGCGCAACTTCCACAACCTGGCAGCCAAGCCAAAACGAATGCATCTTCTGGACGAGCCGAGCGGCTATGCCTCGGCCATGGTCAAGAACAGCCTCTCCCACCAGATGTGCTTTACGGTACAGAAGCTCGAAGAAAAGCTCTGTGCTGCTGGCAATCCGCATGTGCTGCAGATTAAGCTGCTCGGAGACGACTCGCGCGAGCCGTCTAGCTGGAAGCTTTTTGCCGACGGTGAGTGCATCGCGGACGGCTCGGGTGACTTTGCCCGCGAATGCTTCTGCGAGGGAGCTGAGGTGTTTCTGGACCTGTGCCGCGACGCCGTACGCACAGCTGAGCTGCGCCAGTGGAGTCAGAGGGAGTACGAGCTGTTGAGTGCGGCCCGCGGGATTGCGGGGGGGTGTAGGAGCAGAAGCCTCATGACGGTGGCCTCAGCTGGAATGACGTATCACTCGATAAATGATCTCAACAACGTAGCCGATGCGCTGCATTTCATCTCAAAGGCATTGAGCAATCGGGCGGCGTCTAGCATTTCTTTGATATCCCCAATTGATTGTTCCGAGAAAGTCTCTTCATGCCCTCATAATCGCCCTTACGAGAAACTTGGACGAGACAGGCGTCCATATGCCGTCTCTAAACTAACGAGCCGTTCGCGGAAAGAACATCTGGCTAACGTGGGCCAAAGATATACTGGTATCGTTGCAGCAATTATGGAAGATCGGTGCCGCCAATGACCTCCTTGAAATTCCCCAGGCGCTTTGCACTTAGCCTGCTCGTCCCGTTGTCCGCCGCCGTAGCGCTGGCTTTGCCCTCAACCGTCCTCGCCGCGTCAGACCCGAACCCGCCCAGCATATCCAACATGACGATATCCGCAACGGTCGTCACGGCAGGCTCCACGCTGCGTGTCGGCTACGATGTGGACGACCCCGATGGGGTGCGGTCAGTCACGCCGATAGTCGAGGTCGTCGTCGATAGCGATGACGGAGGCCAAGGCAACAGCTCCCGTCTCGCCTTCCAGTCGACCGGCGACACGACCGCGGGCTTCGATATCCCCACCTCCCCGAGCGACCAGCCCTGCAGGTATCGCATCATCGGCCTCGGCGTGACCGATAGCCTTGGATGGGTTACCGATGTCTACGACGCAGCGTATGCCGAGGAGAAGGGGCTCGACTGTCCGACCTTCGCCACCAGCCCTCTCGTCTATGAGGTGACCGAGGGGCCCGCGGACCAGAACCCGCCGACCGTGTCCTCCGTGTCGCTCTCGAGCAGGGAGGTCGCGACCGGCGCCGACTTCCACATCTCTTGGTCCGTCGCGGACCCGGACGGCGTTCGCTCCGTTTCCCCCATACTGCAGCGGGGCTGGGAGGATAAGGACGACGGCTGCTCCGTTTCGTCGGCCTATTATCACGGAGGCTCGTCTATCGACGGGTTCGACCTCACATTCGACAGTAATAGGATCGGAAGGCACAGGCTGATCGGCCTTTCGGTCACCGATGACCTAGGGTTCGAGACCGATGTGTACGAGAGTTCCTACGCCAGGGCCAACGGCATCTCGGGCGCGACTTTCTCCGTTGCCGACCCGAGCGAGCTGTGCTTCGAGGTGACCGGCAGCGCAATCGACCGGAACCCGCCCACGGTCTCGAACGTTTCCATCTCCGCGAAGAGGGTCCCTGTCGGCGGGGTCCTCCGTATCTATTGCAATGTAGGCGACGCGGACGGCGTGAAGTCTGTCTCCCCGATCCTCGGCGACCCCGGCTATGTCGAAGACCCGAACTCGGCAAAAACTCGCAAAATGTTGAGCTGCAACTACGATGCGGCAAGAGGCTATATCGAAATCGAGTTCCCCACGTCGCTCTCGATGGGCTCGTTTGAAATCCATGCCCTCGCGGTCCTCGACAAGGCGGGTCATGAGACCTTCGTCTACAGTTCCGCCTACGCCGAGCGTAACGGCAAGACCGGCGTTCAGACCTTTGATGTCGACGACGCGGGGGACGTCACCTTTGACGTGACCGCCCCGCTGTATGCCGCCACCAAGGGCAACGGACAGGCGTATGCAAAGGGCGGCGGGGTCGGCCTGACCTTCCGCTTCAGCGGTCCTCTCGATGAGTTCGCGCGTCTCCTTGTGGACGGAAATGAGGTCTCCGCTGAGAACTACACCACAACCAAGGGCAGCACGATTATCGAGCTCAGGCCGGCCTACCTAGACACGCTCGCCGCCGGCGGACACACCGTCACGGCTGTCTGGAAGGACGGGACGTCGACCGATGCGTCCTTCACCGTGGAGGGGAAGACCCAAGGGGAGCAAGCGGGCGGCAAGACCGATGTAGATTCACCCGGCGACAACAAAGGTGATCCTGCCACTCCTGAAAAGGACGCCGACGAGGCGTCTACAAAAAGGTCGGGACACACGACAGCCGATGAACCAAAGCTCGCCACAACCGGCGACTCCGCTTGGATGGCCAGCATCGCATTAGCCATGGCGGCCACGGCCTGCTTCACGGCAGCGAGAAGGCTTGAGCCCAAGCAGCATAGGCACGAACAGTAGCTCAAAGCGAACTCAACTGGGAAGGGCAGATGGATAGCCGTCCTTCTCTTACAATCAACCCAATCCGCTGAAATGCAATCAGTTAACGATTTTCGCCAGATGCTCGGTCTCTACCCCGCTCTGGCAAGCCACCAGGCGATGAGATAATGCCCACGACTATCAACGTAAGCAAGGAGCGCGCTATGGCAGACAACGAGATCAAACCCTCGACGGACGATGGCCGAGAAGAACTCGTGGCAAAACAGCTCGCATCCACCAAAATCCACCTCGCGCTCACTCAGGAGCGGGCGGACGTCTCCGGCGCCATCAAGCTCCCGCTCGAACGAGTCCCCCAGCTCGGCATAGCGCTCGCCTCACTCCCCTCGACATTCCGCACCGTCACCAACACGGTGAGTGTGCCCATGTTGCTCCAGCCGACCGACAAGTTCGGCAATCCGCTTGACCCGTCGATACTCCAATCGTTCAAGGACGGCAGCGGCCTCATGGGATCTTACCGCGATGCAGCCAAGGGCTTCGGGCAGGCGCGCTTCCACGTAGTCGAGGGCGACATCGCAAAGAGCGTCACGCAAGTACCCTACGATCCGACGTCGCTGTTCATGGCGGCCGCGATCGCGCAAATTAACCAGAAGCTCGACTCCATCCAGGATTCCGTCGACGAAATGTTCGAGTATATGCGCCAGCGCGACAAGGCCAACATGCGCGGCAACCTTAAGACACTCGCAGACATCCTCAACGGCTACGGCCTCAACTACGACAAAGCCGTTTACATGGCCAATGCCCATATGAAGGTGCTCGACATCAAACAGGCCTCCGGGCAGGACATGGAACACTTCCGTTCGCAGGCACAAGCGGACCTGAAAAAGAAAGGGTTCATCGAGGTGCGAGACGACGTGAAAAGGCGTCTCGACCAGGTTCTCGACTATCTCAAGGACTACCAGCTCGCCACCTATATCCACGTGTTCTCGCTGTTCCTCGAGCCCATGCTCACCCAGAACTTCAAACCTGCAAAGCTCGCAGACACTGCCGCAAAAATCGAAGCGGACTCGCTTGCGTACCGCGAGCTCTACACCGAGTGTTACGACGCACTCGAGGCGAGCGCCGCCGACACTATCGACGTGGCACTTCTGGGCGGCATCGCCTCCGCGGGCAAGATGCTCGGTCGCGCCATCGCGGCGACGCCCATCGGCGAGTTCACGCCCATAGACGAGGCGCTTGAGGGTGCAGGAGAGGACATCGGCAGGTTCAACGACGAGCAATCCGAGAAACTCATCGAGAAGCTCCACCAGGCAAAGACGCCCGACGTCGCGCCGTTCAGGCAGAGCATAATGGAGATCGACACCCTCTACAACCGCCCCACGCAAATCGCTGTGGACGCCGAGAACGTCTACATCCTGCCTGCCAAGCAGCAGGAAGAGTAGCGATACGCAACAGGCACGCGCCACACAGACAGCTAACGCCTCCTACCTCCCCTCCGCCTTCAGTTTCAGCAGCAGATCGGTCAGCTCGGGGCACTTGCTGGAAAGGCACGTCTGAGCTCGCTCGCCCATCCCCCAACGCTGGCGGACTTCCTGGGCGCGCGGGCTCACGCGGTAGTCCCCGTCCATCACCTGCTTGAGCAGCTTGGCGGTCACGCGCGCATCGGCAAGGGCGCTGTGGGCGTGGCCCGTCGACTCGTCAAACTCGATGCCAAACCACGTTGCCGCGTCGCCCAACGAGACGCGCCCGCGGCTGCCCACGTCCATGATCGAGGTGTAAAACGCCTGCAGGTCAGCCCAGTCCGTAGGAAATGCGGCAAGGTCGATGTGCTTTGCCTGGCACTCGGTCAAAAGCTGTCGCCGGTCCGCCCCACTCCAGCAAACCACCTGGGCGGAGTAGCGACCGATCCAATCGCTGAGCCTTTTGATCACCACATAGAGCGGATCGGCCATCGCGGTATCCACGGCCGATATCCCTGTGAGCTCGCGGGCGGGATACGCAACGCCTTCGGTAAATTCCGTCTGCACAAACTGCGAGAACTCGCCCATAACGTTGCCGTGGTAATCGAGCTTGACGGCGCCGACCTCGATAATCTCGTTGCGCAGCCCACGGCGTTGGCGCTGCTTTGGCACCGGCGCAAACTCAAAGTCCAGCACAATCTGGCGCGCAAAGTTCGTCGTATCGATAGCCGAGATACACGGCGTCTTTTCAGCTGACACGGTCATGGCCTTTCTCCGTCAACTGCCGCTTGTTACATAAGCGGCTACATTGCCGTAAGGATAGGCGCCCGTGCGGACACAAAAGCGAGGTGCAACGCCATGCGCCGGTCGCACGCCATGCAGACCGCCCCAAGAGAGTCGCCCGCTCTATTCAAATCCATGAAAAAGATTTAGGCCCGGTGACTTGAATCAGCGGTCATCCCGAGCCCATCAATATGCAGTGTACCTACAGAGGGCCGGTTAATCAAACGGGCTTTCGGTGACGAAGACCTGCGCGTCTATCCCCAATCGCCCAGCGTCGTCTTCTGCCGCCCTTACGAAAGGCTGCTATTCGAGGGAATCACGTTGCTGTTATTATCGAACATATATTCGTATTTATGACCGCGCTTTGATAGAATGGCAGTTGTTGACGGCAGTTCCATGTGCCGGGTAGCGCCCTCCATGCGACGGGAGGTGATGCCCATGACCGATCTGATTGATTTCGTGAAGCTCCTGACCGCTTTGGTCTCGCTCCTCACGGCGCTTATCGGACTTTCCGAGGCACTTAAGCAGCGTACGAAGCAAAAGAAGAGGGGTCGACGCCGTTAAGGCATTGACCCCTTGAACTAAGTAACGGCGCTGCCCAGCTATCACCCTTGGGCTGCCGTCGATTTTATTCTACCCACGGTTGCCAGGTTTAACAAATGAATTTTCAGTAATGGAGCCTCGGAGCCCGCTCGCTCAACCACCTGGCCATCGGATTAGCCGGATTCTGGGACACGCCTTCCGTCCCAGGCCTCTACCGGAAAATGCGTCCCACCCTGAGATGCCATCGGGATAGCGTATCCCGTTTTGGAGCCGAATTCCGGGTCGTAGTTTCCGCCTGAGGGCCGATCCGGAAACGGCATCCCATTCTGAAGCCGAAATCTGGAACGCACTTTCCGCCAAAGGTCGCAAAAGGAAAGCACATCCCATTCCCGGCATCAAATCAGGACGCGCTTCATTATCCCCGCCCTCACATCTCGGCAAACGAGATCAGCTTGACGTCTCCCCTACTCTCTGCGGCATCCCGACATCCCTGCGTAAAGCCACTTTTTGAGAAAAGCGCATAGCTTTTTCGTTGCCGCCTAAAGAGCTCGCTTCGGTGCACGAGCTTTTGCAGCACGTCTTCGCCCACCGGTTCATTGCGCCATTTGCACTCCGCAAACAGCGCAGTGCCCTCGCCATCGTCAACAATCAAGTCGATTTCTTCCTGCGTATGCGTGCGATTATCCGTCCCCCACCAGCGCCCGACGCTCGCCGGAACCACATCGAGCCGGCCCGCGCGCGCGAGTTCGTAAACATATTGCCTGCATATAAGCTCAAAGACCGTACCCATGTAATCCGATACGTGCGGCTCAATACGCTTATACGCCATCTCGGCCATATCGTTTTGAATCAGCCCGATGTTCTGCGGAACAAACTTGTACCAGAACCTAAACATCTGGTCGCTCAGCAGATACACGGCTCGCTTATTGCTCGTCTCGTTTAGGGGCAGCTCGCGCTCGACAATCCCAAGCGACGCCAGCTTATCCACATAGCTCTTTACGTTGCTCGCAGGGATTCCCGTAGAGCTCGCAATCTCCGAGATCTTCGAGCGCCCCTGAGCAATTGCTTGCACGATCGCATCATATTGCTCGGGATTGCGGCACTCTTGCAATAGCAGGTTACTCGGCTCCTCAAAGAGATAGCCCGTAGGAGTAAGAAAAAGACGTTTGATGTTGTCCTTGAGCGATACGGCAGGATCGACTTTCTCGATATATGCAGGAATGCCGCCCGTCATGCCATAGCAAACTGCAGCGTCTTCGCGACCCATGATCTGCCACAGGCCGAGGGTCGTCATAAAATCGAGCGGCATGATCTTAAACTGGGCCGTACGCCTACCGTATAGCGGACTCTCGTAGCCCAACACCTGCTCTTCCATAAACGAAAGCGACGACCCGCACAGGATAAGCATAAGCTTGGTCTCTTTGTACAAGTGATCGATCTTGTCTTGCAGCAACGAGCTGATCTCGGGATTCGATTGGGCGAGATAAGGATACTCGTCGATCACGACAATCAAACGTTCCGTGCGAGCCATGGTAGCCAATGCATCGAACGCTTCGTCAAAACTACGAAACGACACGCCTGCAGCACCAACCGAGCCTGCAAGTATCGCCTGGCTAAAGCCGTGCAGGTTTGCCTCCGCATTGGTACGACGAGCTTGAAAGTAAATAGCCTTCTTGCCTTGGATGAATTCTGTGATGAGACGCGTTTTGCCCACGCGACGGCGGCCGTAAATCACAGGCATCTCAAAGGAGCCCGTGCCATACAGTCGATTGAGCTCGGACATTTCCGCCGTTCTTCCGATAAACATAGGGCCATCCTTCCTTTGCGTTATAGCTAGCTATATTATACCTTCCTATAATATAGCTAGCTATAACGCAATTCGACAAGCGGCGCACGAAAAAGGGCGATACACCGCCGCACGTGGACCGTTCCGGAAAATGTATCCCGTTCTGGAACCAAAAACTGGGCCGTAGTTTCCGCCAAACATGCCATCCGAAAAGCGTGTCCCGTTCTGAGCCTGAATTCTGGGATGCACTTTCCGCTGAAGCTTCTACCGGAAAGCGCGTCCCATTCCGAGTGGCAATTCCGGGTCACAGTTTCCGCAGATACAAGGCGACAGTCCGCTGCCCTTATCACATGCCTTCAAATATGCGATCCAGAAACACAAAACAGCAGATAGAATGCTCTTTTTCAAAAAGTACACGTCCCGAAACTTACCAAGACTTCATATCCAGTTACCGTTCACGGTCGCCGATTACCGCCCACCGATTCAAACAAGAAATATGTCGCCAAAAGCAGGTCATCTACCTGCATGGTTAGATTTTGGTCAGCTTTTGGTCAGCTGAGCGGCAAGTTCCAGCTGATACGTTTTTGCTACCCAAAAGGAGGCGGTAGCTCATGACCCATTGCAATGACCAGCTCATCGACCAACTGCTCACTCAAGCCGAACAAGAGGGGCGCTGCCTGATTCCCCCGAGCACGGCGATCCGAAAAGCGCTCCTTCGGCGCGCCGGCGGCACGGTTGTCTCGCCCATGCCGGGGTTGTTTGCGCGAAAAACGTGCTGGGATGAACTCAACCGAGCGCAACGCCATTGCGAGATTATCCGCGCCCTTGCGATCATCCATCCCGATTGGACGTTCTGCTCGTTTTCGGCCGCCTGTCTGCTGGGGCTCGAGGTCTCGTGGCGACACCTGAACGTCGTGCATGTTTGCAGCTCGACAAAGCCGTCGGCTCGTCCGGGCGCACATATTCAGCGACACCAGATTGAGCCGGCCGGAGCAATACGCAGAGCCGGCATATCGGTAACGCCGCCCATCCAAACGGCCACAGATTGCCTGCTGCAAACTGGTTTTGCCGACGGCATGCCCATTGCCGATTCGGCGATCTCAAAGCTCGGCCTTGCGCCGGAACAGCTGATGGAGGCCGTTGAGCAACGAGCGACTGCCCGCAATGGTCGCGCGATTCGCACCGCCCTCACAACGCTTCGATATGCCGACGCCCGCGCCGAGAGCGGCGGGGAATCGGTCGCCCGAGCCATCATGATCGAGACGGGCTTTGCGCCCGACTGGCTTCAATACGAGCTGACGGACCCCTTCGATTCGGCCAAGCCCATACGAACGGACTTTGCCTGGGAGCGCCAGGCGCGGGAACTCACGCTGGGCGAGCTCGACGGGCTCATCAAATATACCGACCAGACTATGCTGGCCGGACGCACCACCGCCGAGGCGCTCGTTGCCGAACGACAGCGCGAGGCGCATCTATCGCTCTACGGTCACCCTCTGCTGCGCTTTACCATCAGCGAGGTCCGCTCGGCAGGAGTGCTCGCCAAAAAGCTACAGACGGCAGGCATCCGGCAGACCGCGCTGCCGACATGGCTCAACGAGGTGGACCTGTAGGAGCTGTTGAGCTTATGCCCGCCTGCCCATCAAACTGGGGCACACTTTCCAGTTGGCGGCACCGCGGAAACCATATCTCAGATTGAGTGCTCAGAATGGGATGCGCCTTCCATATGGCATACCTAGCGGAAACCGTGTCCCGGAATCAAGGCCCAGAACGGGACACGCTTTCCGGCTGAAGCGCCCAGCGGAAACTGCATCCCGGAATAGACGCTCAAACTGGGACGCAATTTCCGCTGAGGTTCCATCCGGAAACTGTGTCCCACTCCGAGCGTCAATTCTGGGATGAACTTTCCGCCAGAGGGTTCAGCCGGAAACGGCATCCCACTCTGAAGCGAAATTCTGGGACGCAGTTTCCGGTTGAGGGCTGTTCCGGAAAGTGCGTCCCATTCCAGGCGCGGATTCCGGGATGCACTTTCCGTTTGAAGCTCCAACCGGAAAGTGCATCCCACTCTGGAGCCAAATTCCGGGACACGCTTTCCGCTAGAGGCTCAAAAGGAAAGCGCATCCCATTCTGAGTGGCAATTCCGGGACACAGTTTCCGCTCCAAACAAAGGGCCCCGGCTTTCGATGGAACCGGGGCCAAAGGCGCAGCATATGCAGTTGGTGTTGAGCGCGAACAGCCCGTCAGCAATGGTCGTCCGCGCCCTACCCTACCCGCGGTTGCGGGCGCGGCTGTAGGGCGTATCCACCATGGGCAGATCCGGACGCAGCTTGCCGTCAAATGCGCGATAGGCGTTCTGTACGGCGGGCGCCGTGGGAATCGTTGCGATCTCGCCGATGCCCTTGCCGCCGTATGCCACGGGCAGTAGCTCGTCCTTCTCCACGTAGATGGCGTGGATATCCGGAATCTCGGGCGCACGGAACAGCCCGAGCGTGCCGTACCTTGCCTGGGGCACGCAGTCCTTGAGCGGCCAGTCCTCGGTAAGCGCATAGCCCATACCCATAAGCACACCGCCTTCGATCTGACCCTGGATGGAGATGGGGTTGACCACCTTGCCGGAATCGTGCGCGGCATAGACCTCGCTCACGCGACCGTCATCGTCCAGAATGACCACATGCGTGGCAAAGCCGTAGCAGATGTGGCTCTTGGGATTGGGAACGTCGGCGCCCAGCTTGTCGGTCGGCTCCAGGTACACGTAGCCAAACTCGCATCCCTCGAGCGCCTTGATGGCGGCCGCGGGATCCTGAGGATGCATACCCTGGCCGGCGACGAGCTCCTGCGTGTGCAGCTGATAGGCGCGACCGTCGTCGTACTCGATCTTGACGCCGTCGCCATGCGCATTCACGGGAGCGGCGGGCGCAGACTTGCCGGCCTCGATGTCAAGCATGGCATCGCGCAGCAGGAAGGCGGCACCGCGCACGGCCTCGCCGGTCACGACCGTCTGACGTGAACCAGACGTGGTGCCGGAGTCGGGAGCGTTCTCGGTGGAGCACTCGCCGTTGGCAATGCAGCGAAGCGGCAGGCCGCATGCCTCGGCAACGTCCTGCAAAAAGACGGTGTTGCAGCCCTGGCCGATGTCGGACGTGGCGGCATAGACCACAGCCACGCCGTCCTCGATGCGAATCTTGCAGCGGCCGGCATCGGGCAGGCCCACGCCCACGCCGGCGTTCTTCATGGCGCAGGCGATACCGGCGTGTCCGGGATGCGCATAGTAGGCATCCTTGACCTCGAGCAGCGTCTCTTTAAGCGCCGTGGAGCAGTCGGCAATCTGGCCGTTGGGCAAAACCTCGCCCGGCTCGATGGCGTTACGGTAGCGGATCTCCCACGGATCCAGGCCGACCTTCTCTGCCAGCAAGTCGATCAGGCTCTCGAGCGCAAACTCGGACTGGCAAACGCCAAAGCCGCGGTACGCGCCGGCGGGCGGGTTGTTGGTGTAGTAGCCATAACCGCGAATGTCGGTGTTCTGGTACTTGTAGGGGCCGACGGCATGCGTGCAGGCGCGCTCGAGCACCGGGCCGCACAGCGACGCGTAGGCGCCGGTGTCAAAGTTGATCTCGCAATCTAGGCCGGTAAAGTTGCCCTCGGCGTCGCAACCCAGCGTAAAGGTGCCGTCCATGGCGTGGCGCTTGGGATGGAACGCGAGCGACTCGGCGCGCGTGAGTTTGCACTTCACGGGACGCTGGAACTTATATGCGGCGAGCGCGGCCAGGTGCTGGATGGACACGTCCTCCTTGCCGCCAAAGCCGCCA
The DNA here is from genome assembly GCA_958407465.1 of uncultured Collinsella sp. Taxonomy (GTDB): domain Bacteria; phylum Actinomycetota; class Coriobacteriia; order Coriobacteriales; family Coriobacteriaceae; genus Collinsella. The sequence continues at coordinate 45,684 of CATYIV010000013.1, forward strand.
CCCACGAGCATGGTCTCGACGACCACGCGCTCGGGCTCGTTGTCCCAGCCAAACATGTGGGCACACTCTTTGCGCGTGTCGTAGGCACCCTGGTCGGTCGACTGCACCTTGACGCCGTTCTTATACGGGAACGCCACGGCGCACTCGGGCTCCAAGAAGGCATGCTCGGTAAAGGGCGTGGTAAAGCGCTGCGTCACGGTGAATGCGCTCTCCGCCAGCGCCTTGGCGGCGTCGCCGCGCGTCACGTGACGGCTCTGACACACATTGTCCTTGAGCTCCACCGTGTTGCCAAAGGCAAAGAAGCTGTCGTGCAGGCGTGGGGCGTCGGCAGCCCTGGCCTCGACAATGTTGCGCACGGGCTCCAGCGGCTCGTAGTCAATCTTTACGAGCTTCTTGGCCTTTTCGAGCGTCGCTTCGTCCTCGGCAACCACCAGCACGATAGCGTCACCCACGCAGCGGGTGATATCGCCCTGGGCGATCATGACGTCCCAGTCCTGGATAAGGTGGCCGACCTGGTTGACCGGCACGTCCTCGGCGCGCAGGATGCCCACCACGCCGGGCAGGGCCTCGGCCTTGGAAGTATCGATGGAGAGCACACGGGCGCGCGGGTACTTGGAGCGCACGGCGCTGGCATAGGTCAGACCCGGCTGATCGAGCTCGTCGATGTCGTCGGGATACTTGCCCTCGCCGAGCACCTTCTTGCGCACGTCGATGCGGAAGGCGCGCTTGCCCACGCCGTAGTCGTCGCCGCGCTCCAGGTCCTCGTCGATCTGCTTTTCGCCACGGAGCACCGCAGCTGCCAGCGAAATGCCCTCGATAATCTTTTTGTAGCCGGTGCAGCGGCAGACATTGCCACGGATGGCGTACTTGATCTGCTCCTCGGTGGGCTCGGGGTCCTCGGCGATGAGCGCTGCACCCGCCATGACCATGCCGGGGATGCAAAAACCGCACTGCACGGCGCCCACGGCGCCAAAGGCGTACACAAAGGCCTCGCGCACGTCCTCGGGCAGGCCCTCGACGGTCACGATGTTACGGCCGGCGGCAAGAGCAGTGGTCAGTACGCACGCCTTGACGGCCGCACCGTCCACATGGATGGTGCAGGTGCCGCAGGCGCCCTCGGAGCAGCCGTCCTTGGCGGAGTGAATGTGCAGGTCGTCGCGCAGATAGCGCAGCAGTGGTTTATTCTCCGTCGTCGTGTGCTCGACACCGTTAACGGTAAAAGTGAATTCCTGTGCCATGGTGATTCCCTTCTACACGCCGGCGGCGATGCCGGTGCGGTCGTGGATGGCGCCATGCGGGCAGACGACGGCGCACATGCCGCACGACAGGCAGTCCACGCCGTCGATATGGGCGCAGTTGTCCTCGATGCGGATAGCGCCGGCAGGGCACTTTTTGGCGCACATGCCGCAACCGATGCAGCTCGTGTCGCAGATCTTGCGCGCAATGGCACCTTTGTCGGTGTTGTTGCAGCGCACCAGAATGTTCTGGTAGCCGGGAACGAAGGCAATCACGCGCTGCGGGCACGCCATGCCGCACAGGCCGCAGCCCGTGCACTTGGAACGGTCCACGCGGGCGATGCCATCGACCAGCGCAATGGCGCCGTGGGGGCAGGCCGTGACGCAGGCGCCACAGCCAATGCAGCCTTCGCTGCAGCGGGCGTCGCCGCCTGCGGAGGCACAACCACTTCCGCAGGCAACGTAGGCCACGTTATGTTGAATGGATTTGGCCATAAGAGACTCGCCTATTTCTTAAGAAGGTACGAATAGTTGTCGCGCACGGCCCTGATGGTCAGGCGGACGGCCTCGGGAAGGCCGGTGTTGACGGCATCGACCGAGACGGTGCGGACCGTGCCGGCGACGCGGACCTTAAAGTGATCCTCGTCCACGGCCAGGAAGCCCTCGTTCTCGGAGTTCTCCATGTCCTCCTCGCTCCAGAACAGGGTGAGCTTGTCCTTGTAGGGACGACCCTCCTGGTAGGGGCAGAACACGGCGCAGTTGCCGCACTCGTTGCACATGCCGTCGACATGGACGACCTGATGCTTGGCCAGGCCCGGCACCTTAATTGCCACGTTGGCGCGGTTGGGGCACACGTCGCAGCAGACCTCGCACACCGAGCCGCAGCCCAGGCAGCGAGTCTTGGTGCAGTTGCGCTTGTCGCGGCACAGCGACCCCTTGCGCTCGTAGCAGGTGTCCTCGCGGCCGGCCTGAGCATTCTGGTCGGCGTACTTGTTAAAGTCCACGCCGGCGATGGCACGGGCAACCTCGGCGGCGTCGGCAATAGCCTCGACCACGGTGGCCGGACCGCGACGGCAGTCACCTGCAGCCCAGACGCCCTCGACGCCGGTGGAGGTGGCGGCAAGGCGGCCGCGACGGTCGTGCTCGACGCCCGCAGCATCGTACAGGCTGGCATCGATGCCCTCGCCCACGGCGCAGATCACCGTGGTGGCGGGAAGCTCGACGGTCTCGCCCGTGGCGACAGGGCTGCGACGGCCGCTTGCATCCGGCTCGCCAAGCTCCATAACGTCGCAGGTCAGCACGGCGCCGTTGAGTGCCTTGGGCGCCAGCAGCTCGCAGAACTCAACGCCGTCGGCAAGAGCAAGATCAAGCTCTTCCTCGTCGGCGGGCATCTGCTTCTTGGTGCGGCGATACACCAGGCGCACGTTCTTCACACCAGCCAGGCGCTTGGCCACGCGGGCAGCATCCATGGCGGTGTTGCCGGCGCCGATGACCACGACGTCCTCGCCCAGCTCGAGCTTCTCGCCCTTCTTGGCGGTCTCGAGGAACTCCAGCACGTCGAGCTCGGCACCCTCGCCCAAGCCCGCAGAGCCGGGCATCCAGGCACCGGTGGCCACGACCACGTCGGTAAAGCCCTGGGCCTTGAGCTCTTCAATGGAATCCACGCGAGCGTTGAGCTGCACCTTGGCGCCAAAGGCCAGGCAGAGCTCGGCATCGTGGGAGATATCGTCGCTCGCGATACGGAATTCGGGGATGACGTGACGGACCACGCCGCCGAGCGAATCGCGGGCCTCGAAGATGGTGACGGGCACACCGGCGCGCGTCAGGAAGAACGCCGTCGCCAGGCCGGCCGGGCCGCCGCCGATAACAGCAACGTTGTGCTTGCCGTCGTTGGCGATGGCCTGGGCGCGCAGCTTGGGCAGCACGGCGGTCATGGCCTCGCGAGCGGCCTTGAGCTTGCTGGCGCGGATCTGGGCGCCCTCGGGCTCGTAGAATGCACGCTCACAGGCACGACCGCAGGGATGCGGGCAGATGGTGCCGGTAATGAACGGCAGGGCGTTGCGCTCGATGATGATGTTGAGTGCGTCCTCGTAGCGACCCTCGTCAACAGCCGCCAGGTAGGCGGGAATATCCTGCTGGATGGGGCAGCTCGTGCGGCACGGCGTGGTAAAGCAGTCGGAAAGCGGGCTCTTGCCGGCAACCTTGCGATCGGGCAGCGGACGCAGCGGCTTCTTGTAGAGCGGGTTGGTGAGCGAGTCGGCCTGGATCGCAGTCACGGCCTCGAGAGAGACGCCCTCAAACGGCTTGCCGTCCAGATCGCCAAACTCACCGGCCATCTGGCTAAAGCGCTCGTAGCCACCGGGCTTGAGCACGTCGGTCGCCAGGGTAACGGGCCAAATGCCGGCATCGTACAGGGCGCGGATGTTGTAGACCGTGGCACCACCAGAGTAGCTGATGCGCAGCTTGCCATCGAACTGCTCAGTAATGCGGCGGGCAGCCTCGATGGTCAGCGAGAACAGCGAACGGCCCGACATGTACATCTCGGTGGAGGGCAGCTCGTTTCTCGTCACGTCGACGGGGAACGTGTTGGTGAGCTTGACGCCAAACTCAAGACCGCGCTCGGCGCACAGGGCAATCAGGCGCTCGAACATGGGCACGGCATCGGCCCACTGCAGGTCCTCGCGGAAGTGTGTGTCATCGAAGACGATATAGTCAAAGCCCAGCTCGTTGAGGCGCTGGCGGGCAAACTCATAGCCCAGCAGCGTGGGATTGCACTTGATGTAGGTGTTGAGGCCCTTCTCGGTGATCAGATAGGTCGCGATGCGCTCGATCTCGGCCGGCGGGCAGCCGTGCAGGGTGGACTCGGTGATGGAGTTGGAGACGCGTGCCGGGATGGACTCGACAAACGCGGCGTCGACATGCTCAAACTTGTCCAGGTTGGCAAGCGCCCATGCGCGGCACTCGTTCCAGACGTCGGAGCCGCTGGCATCCTTCATGCCCTCGATGTAGGCGTCGACCTTGGGGCTCTTAATACCCTCGAGGTCATAGCCCACGGACATGTTAAAGACAAAACCGTCCGGGCTGCCCAGACCGTACTCGCGAGCGATCAGGTGGCAGGCAAACCATGCCTTCACGTACTCGGCAAAGGCCTGCGGAACCTCGAGCTCGGTCGACCACTCGCAGTTGTAGCACTCGTCCTGCGCCACGATGCAGGGCTTGTTCACACACTTGGAGAGCTCCTCGCCGTCCATAACCTGAACGGTCTTGAGCTCAAAGAAGCGGGAACCGGCAACGTAGGATGCCACGATGTTTTGGGCAAGCTGCGTATTGGGGCCGGCGGCCGGGCCAAACGGAGTCTCGATGCGCTCGTCAAAAATGGGAAGCGCGCCCTCCTGGTTGGTCGTGACCATCTTGCGCACGCCAAAGATGGCGTCCTGGGTCTTGTGCTCCTCGATGATCCAGTTCATCAGTTGCGAAAACGGGATCGGCCTCATGATGTCGCTCATAATGAGCTCCTCTCTGTAACGCCCGGCGAGACCGCGCGGCGGGCGCAAATACGGTGTAGCGCTAGCACAGCGCCGGCGACCCCGCGGAGGTCGCCTATACGCGCGTCGGATGCGGCGAAACATCCGACGTGCGTGAATCTACTTGTAATTAGTAGGTGCGATCGTTGAGCGTGCTCCAGAGCTTCTTGGACTCAGCCATGGTCCACGCGTTGATCTTTTCCTCGTCAATGCCAACGAACTCGCGATCCTTGTACAGGACGCGGCCGTTGATGATGGTGGTACGGCAGTTTTTGCCCATCATGCCAAAGAGCATGTGGCCGTCGATGTTCTCCTCGCTCAGCGGCGTAAAGGGCTTGTAGTCCATAACGATGACGTCGGCAGCGGCGCCGGCCTCGAGCACACCGAGCTTGCGATCGAAGTACTTGCTGGCCATCTTGGCGTTGTTCTCGAACAGCATGGTCATGGCCTCGCACCAGCCCACGTTGGGCATGGCGGCGTTGTGGCGCTGAATGATCAGGAAGACCTTGAGGCTCTCGAGCATATCGTGGGTGTAGGCGTCGGTGCCCATGCACACGGGGATGCCGCGGCGGAAGAACTCGAGCACGGGGGCGCAGCCCACGGCGTTGCCCATATTGGATTCGGGGTTGTTGACCAGCCAGGTGCCGGACTCCTTGACGATATCCATCTCGGCGGGCGTCACGTGGATGCAGTGGCCGAGCATGGTGTCGGGACCGAGCAGGTTGTGCTGCAGCAGGCGCTCGACGGGGCTGATACCGCCGCGGTTGAGGCGGGAATCCCACACATCGTTCATGCCCTCGCACACGTGGATGTGGAAGCCGGTCAGGCCGTTGTTGGCCTCGGCCATCTTGTCCATGGTCTCGTCCGACAGCGTAAAGGTGGCGTGACCGCCAAACATGGCGGCGATCATGTGGTTGTCGTTATCGCGACGCTCCTTGGCGGCCCACTGGGCGAACTCGGCGTTCTCGGCAATGGCCTGGTCGCATTTTTCCTGGCCGCGGCGATCGGAGACCTCGTAGCACAGGCACGAACGCATGCCCAGCTCCTGAGCGGCGTCCTTAATGGTAAAGAGGCTTCCCGGGATCTCGCAGAAGCTCGCGTGGTGATCGAAGATCGTGGTGACGCCATCGCGGATGGAGTCCAAGATCGTGGCATAGGCGCTGGCCTTGGTGCCGTCGAGCGTCAGGTTGTCGTCGATCTTCCACCACTGCTGCTCAAGATTCTCCAGGAAGTTGGTGGGGTTGCAGCCCTTAATGGCAAGGCCGCGGGCCAGACCCGAGTAGATGTGGGTGTGGCAGTTGATGAGTCCGGGCATGATGAGGTTGCCCCGGGCGTCGACGTACTCGGCATCCGGGTACTTGGCCTTGAGCTCGCACTCGGGGCCCACTTCGACGATCGTATCTCCGTCAATGGCGACCGCACCGTTGGGGATGAACGGAGCCTGAGCGTTGCGGGTAAAGACGGAACCGTTAGCGACCAGAAGCATGGATGCTCCCTTCGACATCAGAGGCGGGGTTTGACACCTCTGACATGGCGGAGTGCGAAGCGCCGGCCTACACCGGAAACGGGCCCTCTCCCGTCAACGCTTCACCAAAGGGACAAACCCTTTGAAGTGCGGCTTGGCGCCGCATGACGTCGGCGGACGAGGCGATGCGCCCGCCGACGAATAGCACCGAATTGGTTACTTCTTGCTCTCGGGCAAGACCAGATCCACGGCAGCGTCCTTGGCGGCATCGATGTGCTGAGCCACGACCGGCGTCTGCGGAAGAATCAGGTTAAGGACAATGGCCATGATGGCGGTGGGGGTTACGGCATTGGAGCCGATGACGGTGGACACCCAGGCGGGCATGCCCTCGCCGGCAAGGCAACCGCTGGCCATCCAGATACCCAGGCCAAAGACGACGGAGGTACCGACGATGGTGGTGGTGCGCTGCGTGAGGCCCTCGCGGGTGAACATGCGCACGCCGTTCATGGTGATGGTGCCAAAGACGCCGACGGTCGCGCCGCCGATGACGGGCTGCGGGATAGCGGAAAGGACGGCAGAGAGCTGCGGGAACAGACCGGCGATGGCAAAGACGGCCGCGATGATCACAAAGACCCACTTGTTGACGACCTTGTTGGAGCAGATGATGCCCACGTTCTGGCCAAGGGCGCTGGTGGGAAGACCGCCCAGCAGGCCGCCGACCATAGAGGTGAGGCCCTGGGACACGATAGCGCCGGAGAGCTCGCGCTCGGTGGGCATACGGTCGATGGAGCCCAGGCAGGCGGCGGAGACGTCACCGATAACCTGGATGGCGACCATGGGGAACACGACAGCGAGGGTAATGCAGACCTCGGGATCAAACTCGAGCGCGTAGGGCATGAGCTTGGGAAGGGCGAAGACCTGAGCGGTGGCGACGCTGGAGAAGTCGATCATGCCAAAGGGGATCGAAACGATCATGCCAACGATCATGCCAAAGAACACGGATCCCAGCTTGAGCGTGCCCTTGCCAAAGTTGGCGAGTGCAAAGACCACGGCGAAGGTGATAAGAGCGACGCACCAGGCCTGCGGGGTGCCCCACAGCGGCGTACCCATACCGCCGGCCATATACTTGACAGCCGTGGGATAGAGAGAGACGCCAATGGAGAAGATGACCGTACCGGTCACGACGGGCGGGAATAGCCACTTAATCTTGCTGTAAGCCAGACCAAAGAGGACCGCGACGGCGCCGCCGACGATCTCGCCGCCCAGCAGCGCACCAAAGCTAAAGCCCGAGGCACCCATGGCCTGCAGGGCCGGGAGGAACGCGAACGAAACGCCCATGACGATGGGCAGGCCGCCGCCGATGCGACGGAAGGGAGCGAAGGCCTGAAGGGCCGTGTCGATTGCCGAAAGAATGAGCGCGACCTGGATGATGTCGGTGCTCTGCTGGCTATTAAAGCCGTAGACGCCGGCCATGATGACAGCCGGGGTGATGATACCGGCAAACGAAGCCAGTACGTGCTGAAGGGCACACGGGATCATTTCCTTAACGGGAGGCATGCCTTCACGAGTGAACAGGGCTTCAGTGCCGTTCTTAACCGTCTCCTGGGTCATTTGACCACCAATCCTCGAAATAGTTGTTTTCGCATCTAACGCTCTATTGTGACGCAGTGCGGGGTTGAGGTTGTGCCTTCGTTGCATATCGTATTAAAGATGATTCTCATTCTCAATAATAATTTTTTGTTATCAGACTATTCTTAAGCTGAGACAATGCATTTCCGCAGGTCAGAAAAGTGTCTGGTCAAAATAACATCTAACTTTTCTTTTGGTCGACCGTTTACCGCCAAATTCCTACCGTTCGTCTGTATTACGCAATGTACCTGCGAATATGCGAGATGAGAAATGGCGTGTTACCATGAGAAAAAATTGTTATGAACATTTCCGATTTCACCCCAAGGAGTTGCCCGTGAACGAGACCGTACGTCGCTTTTTGCCGATGGTCGATTTCCTGGAGCAGGTACTCGGTAAGAACAGCGAGATCGTCCTGCACGATTTCTCGGATCCCGACCACGCCATCGTCGATATCCGCAACGGTATCGTGAGCGGCCGCAAGGTCGGCGGTCCCGCCACCGATCTGGCGCTCAAGATTATGCACGACCCCAAGTATCGCGATCTGCCGTTTATTACGGGCTATGAAGGGCGCGGCGCCGGTGGCAAGACGTTGGAGTCCGCGACGTACTTTATCCGCGAGGACAACGAGATCGTCGGCATGCTCTGCGTCAACACCGATCTTTCCACGGTACGCTCCATCAACGCCATGGCGCAGCAGCTCATGGCCTGCTTCGACGCTGTGCCAAGGCAGGCAGAGCCCGCGTCTATCGAGGTCGAAAGTCTTTCGGAGTCTACGCAGGAGCTCATCGACCGCAGTATTGCCGAGCTGCTGAGCGCGCGCGGGCTGGATGTAGCGTCACTTGGCCAGAGCGACCGCGTGGACGTCATTCACCACCTCAACGGCAACGGGGTGTTCATGCTCAAGGGCGCCGTGGCCTGCGCCGCCACCGCGCTGGGCATCTCGGAGCCCAGCGTCTACCGCTACCTGCAAAAAGTCCGCAAGGAGGGCTAGCGAGCAAAATGGAGCGCGGGCAGTCTTTTTGGGACGGGGCTATTTTAGCTACCC